>CANFZT010000007.1 GCA_947451565.1 Comamonadaceae bacterium
GATGCCCAAGCGCAAAACCAACCCCAAGGCGCAGGAAAGAAAGCATAAACATGGCAAAAATTACCGCATCCGTTTACACCTCTCATGTGCCCGCTATTGGCGCTGCATTGGACCTCGGCAAGACGCAAGAAGACTACTGGAAGCCAGTCTTTGCTGGCTATGAATTCTCCAAACAATGGATGAAGGACAACAAGCCAGATGTCATCTTCTTGGTCTATAACGACCACGCCACCGCCTTCAGCTCAGACATCATCCCCACCTTTGCCATTGGCACGGCGGCGGAGTACACGCCAGCCGATGAGGGCTATGGTGCACGTCCTGTACCGATGGTCAAAGGTCATCCAGAACTGGCGTCTCACATTGCACAGTCGGTGATCCAACAAGACTTCGACTTGACCATCGTCAACAAGATGGATGTGGACCACGGTTTGACCGTGCCACTGTCTTTGATGTGTGGCGAGCAAGACCCCGTCAAGGGTGCTTGGCCTTGCCCAGTCATTCCATTTGCTGTGAACGTGGTGCAGTACCCCGTGCCGAGTGGTCAGCGTTGTTTTAACCTTGGTCAGGCCATTCGCAAAGCGATTGAGAGCTACGACGAAGACATCAACGTGCACATCTGGGGCACAGGCGGCATGAGCCACCAGTTGCAAGGCGCGCGTGCGGGCCTGATCAACCGCGAGTGGGACAACAACTGGCTCGATCTGATGATCAACGACCCTGTAGCCTGCGCCCAAGTGCCACACATCGACTATGTGCGCGAAGCCGGTAGCGAAGGCATTGAGTTGGTGATGTGGTTGATCGCACGCGGTGCCATGTCGGACATTCAAAACGGCAAGGCCACAGGCCCAGCACCTAAATTGATGCACCGCTTCTACCATGTGCCGGCTTCAAACACCGCCGTGGGGCACGCGATCTTAGAAAATGCATAAGTAATCAAGAGGAAAACAAGATGAGCAAAACCATCAAAGTCGCCTTGGCTGGCGCAGGTGCCTTTGGCACCAAACACTTGGACGGCATTAAAAATATCGACGGCGTGGAAGTTGTATCGTTGATCAGCCGTGATTTGGAAAAAACCAAAGAAGTCGCTGACAAATACGGTATCCAGCACATCACCACCGACTTGGCCGACAGTTTGGCACTGCCAGAAGTCGATGCCGTGATTTTGTGTACCCCTACACAAATGCATGCCGCACAGAGCTTGGCTTGCTTGAAAGCCGGTAAGCACGTACAAGTGGAAATTCCATTGGCCGATAGCTGGAAAGATGCCGACGAAGTCGTGCGTGTCGCCAAAGAAAAAGGCTTGGTGGCGATGTGCGGTCACACCCGCCGCTTCAACCCCAGCCACCAGTGGGTACATAACAAAATCAAAGCAGGTGAATTCAATATCCAACAAATGGATGTGCAAACCTACTTCTTCCGCCGCACTAATATGAACGCGCTGGGCCAAGCCCGTAGCTGGACCGATCACTTGCTATGGCACCACGCCGCGCACACAGTGGATTTGTTTGCTTACCAAGCGGGTAGCCCTATCGTCAAAGCCAACGCAGTGCAAGGTCCTATCCATCCCACTTTGGGCATCGCGATGGACATGAGCATTCAATTGCAAGCTGCAAACGGTGCGATTTGTACCTTGAGCTTGTCGTTCAACAACGACGGCCCCTTGGGTACTTACTTCCGCTACATCGGCGACACCGGCACTTACTTAGCCCGTTACGATGATTTGTACACCGGCAAGGAAGAGCAAATCGACGTGTCCAAAGTGGCGGTGTCCATGAACGGCATTGAGTTGCAAGACCGTGAGTTTTTTGCGGCCATCAAAGAAGGTCGCGAGCCAAACTCCAGCGTTGCGCAAGTGCTGCCTTGCTACAAAGTCTTGCACGATTTGGAGTTGCAACTCAACGCTTGAAGCGTTCCTGCATCTGCCTTGTGATGAGGCGGATGACAAAAGAAAAAGCGGCTCGGTTTTCCGAAGCCGCTTTTTCTTTTGCTAGCGAGTCGAGGCTAGTAACCCAAACGCTGCTGTGCAGGCAGAACTTGTGCGCGCACCTCGCCGCCAGGACTGACTTTGGTGTGAAGATTCACGTACCACTTGCCGTCCAGCAGATCTTTGGATTGCGCCGCTGACAGTGTGGCGCTGCCTTTGATAGGGCTTTCAAGCGGACCTTTGAAACCAAGTGCGACACCTGCATTCGCTCCGGCCTGTGCCGGACCATGGAAGTGGCCCGCAACCGCAGGGCCGCTCAATCCAGTGTAGGTGACGGTCCATGTGAGTTCATTCGTTTCTTTGTTGAGGGTGGCTTCAACCGTTCCCTTGCCCAAACTCGTGTTTGGCGGCACTTGATTCATGCCTGTCAGTTGGCCGCTCAATTTGACGCTGTTGGGATCGCCGTAAAGAGAGGCGCAGCTAGCGAGTAGCAAGACGCACGATGACAAAAATGTGCGACTGATGAATGCTTTAAAAAATGACATACGTTTCTCCCTTTTTCAGGTGGTGTTGGCTTGATCAGTGGATCAAGGCGAATTCATCGTACATCGATTATTTTTTATTGCCAATCATATTTTCTGGCTTCACCCAACGGTCAAAATCTTCTGGTGAAACCAAGCCTAATGCCAATGCAGCAGCTTTCAACGTCGAACCTTCACGCTGAGCTTTCTTGGCAATTTGAGCAGCACGGTCGTAGCCAATGTGCGGCACTAGCGCCGTCACCAGCATCAATGAGTGGTGGACCAATTCGGTAATTCGTTCGCGTTGCGGTTCAATACCACGCGCGCAATGTGCGTCAAAGCTGTTCATGCCATCGGTGAGCAACCGCACGCTTTGCATGAAGTTGTAGGCAATCAATGGCTTGTACACATTGAGCTCAAAATTTCCAGAAGCCCCACCGAAGCTGATGGCTGCATCGTTCCCCATCACTTGGCAGGCCAGCATGGCGATGGCTTCTGATTGGGTTGGGTTGACTTTGCCCGGCATGATGGAGCTGCCGGGTTCATTTTCTGGCAAGGTAATTTCGCCCAGCCCGCAGCGTGGGCCAGATGCGAGCCAGCGGATGTCGTTGGCAATTTTCATCAAGGCGATGGCCAGCACTTTGAGCGCACCATGCGCAGCGACCAACCCATCATGGGCGGCCAGTGCCGAAAATTTATTGGCAGCACTCACAAACGGCAGGCCTGTGGATTGCGCTAGCGCAGCTGCCACGCGCTCACCAAATTCAGGGTGCGTGTTGAGGCCTGTGCCAACAGCCGTGCCACCGACAGCCAAGGGGTAAATGGAAGTCAATGCTTGTTCAATGCAGGAGGCTGCATGTTCTAGCTGTGCCACATAGCCCGACATTTCTTGCCCCAAGGTCAGTGGCGTTGCATCTTGTAAGTGGGTTCGGCCGATTTTGTAAATGTCATTGAACGCCTCAGACTTTTCACGCAACGTTTGTGTCAAACGCATCAAGCTGGGTCGTAAGCGGTTTGATATTGCAGTGACCGCCGCGACATGCATGGCGGTTGGAAAAATGTCATTCGAAGACTGTCCGAGATTCACGTCGTCATTGGGGTGAATGAGTCGATCACGGCCTCGTTGCCCGCCTAGCAATTCAGACGCACGGTTGGCTAGCACCTCGTTCATGTTCATATGGCTCTGAGTGCCAGAGCCCGTTTGCCAAACCGACAAAGGGAACTCGTCGGGATGCATACCCGACAGTACCTCCTTTGCCGCTGCTGTAATCGCGTGCGCCTTACTTTCTGAAAGCAATCCGAGTTCGAAATTGACGTTGGCGCAAACGGCCTTGACTTGCGCAAGCGCATGCATGACTTCAGTGGGCATCTTTTCACACGAGATGTGGAAGTGCGCCAAAGAACGCTGGGTTTGCGCGCCCCAAAGCCTTTCTTCAGGCACCTCGATGGCGCCCAATGAGTCATGTTCTATGCGTGTGGCCATGGTGAATCATGAACCTGTGTGATGGGCCCGCGCCACCGCGTGTTTGGCAGCCAAGTAGCCAAACGTCACACCTGGCCCAATCGTGATGCCCGGTGCAGGGTAGACGCCGCCCATGATGGAGTGCATATCGTTGCCCGCAGCGTAGAGGCCGTCAATCGCAATGCCCTGTGCATTGAGCACGCGCGCATCGCCATCGGTGACCAAACCTGTGGCGGCACCAATGTCGCCCGGGTAAAGGGCCACGGCATAAAAGGGGCCTTCGCGCAGAGCGCCCAAGCAGGAGTTGGGGCCATGCCATGTGGCGTCGCCGTTGGCGCGTTGGTAGTCGGTGGTGCCGCGTTGGAAATCTTCGTCAATGCCTTTGTCAGCCAACGCATTGAAGCGTTCGACCGTGGCTTTGAGTTTGTCTGCAGGCACGTTGAGCTGCTGTGCCAACTCGGCCAAGGTGTTGCCTTGTTTCAAATAACCATCGGCCAAGAAGGGCGTCAAGCCTTGACCACCTGGACGAACCATGCCAATGCCATAGCGCTTCAAAGCGCCTGCATCACACACCAACCACGACGGCACGCTGGGCGTGATGGCGTGGTGCGCTTGCATGGCAATGCCAAACAAGTGGTAAGAAGTGGATTCGTTCACATAGCGTTGGCCTTGGCTGTCCACGGTGAGCATGCCTGGCTTGCCGCGGTCCATCACAAAGTGTGGAAAGACGGCGGTGCTGCCATCGTCGCGTTGGCGTGTGGACACCGGTGCCCAAAATGCGTGGCTTAAGCCACCAGTGCCGAGTTGACCGCCGGCGAGCAGAGCCAAGTCTTGCGCTTTGCCGGTGTGGCCAGGACCTGCGGGGCACCAGGCTTCTTTGGCGCCTGGCAGCATGTCTGCGCGGCGTGTGGGGTGGCGGTTGAAACCACCGCTGGCCATGACCACGCCACCTTTGCTGTGCACCATGCGTTTGACCACGCTGCCATCGGGCAAGGTTTGTTGTAAGGCCACGCCTTGAATGGCGTTGCCGTCTTGCAGCAGTTGTGTGGCTTCGGTGTTCGTCACCAGCAGGCCTTGACGTTGGATATAGCTGTAGAACATGCGCGCAATCATGGCGTTGCCCATGACCAAACGCGTGCTGCGGGGGTGCCGCAGTTTGTCGAGAAAGTGACGCAAGATGATGCGTACGCTGTAACTGAACGACTTCCACGTTTCTGTCAAACGCAGCAAATGAAAAATGTCGTCACGATCCACCATCATGCCGCCGAGCACGGTGAACTCGGGGATGGGGTTGCGCACGAGCGGCAGATTGGGGCCAAGCAGTTTGCCATCGAAGGGTTGCGGCTCGATCGCACGGCCACGCAACACCGAGCCTTCAAGCTCTGACAAATAGTCGGGGTGCAACATGCGCACCTGAAATTGCAGTGCGCTGTTGGTTTCGAGTTTGGCGATGGCGTGTGGGCCGTTGTCGATGAATGCCTGGCGCAATTTGGTGTCTGAGCGTTCGCCCACGGCGAGATTCAAAAACGTGGCCACGCGCTCAGGTGTGTCATCTGGGTTGACTTCCAAGCCGCGCTTGGTGCCGGGCACCCAAGTGGTAGCTGCTGACAAAGCGGTGGTGCCACCCACATGGGCCATGCGTTCGACCAACAGCACGCGTGCGCCGTCAATGGCCGCATTGAGTGCGGCTGAGAAACCTGCCCCGCCAGAGCCAATGACCACCAAGTCCACGGTGTCTTGGTCCTTGAGTTGCGACAGATCGGTGTTTATGCGGTGACTGAGTCGCTGATGAGGAAAATTTAAGGCGTCGCGCATCGCTCAAATCTCCAACAAGAAATTAACCATCAGCTCGCGCACTTGCGCAAACATGTCGGCACCCGTCACCGTCTTGCAGCCTTTGGCGCGAGCCGCAGCAATTAAAGGCGTGATGGCGGGTGCGGTGATGACGCAGCCCACAAACATGTCGCTGTTAATTTTGCTGGTGTCAATAGGGGTGGGATCGGTTTCTTTCATGCCGATGGGTGTGGCGTTCACTGCCACATCAAAGCCTGTGGGGTCGGGGCTGCCTTGTATGACCTTGCCTAGCTTCAAGGTGTTGAGGCGGTCAATCAACGATTGACGGCGTTGGTCGTCGGGGTCGTGAATGGCCAACTCGCTCACGCCTGCCAGCACCAAGCTGTGTGCGATGGCTGAGCCTGCACCGCCTGCGCCAACCAGCAGTGCGCGTTTATTTTTCAACATGCAACCGTTCTTTTCCATCGCACGGACATAGCCCAAGCCATCGAACATGTCGCCATGCCAATGGCCTTGTGCGTCGCGGCGCACGGTGTTCACTGTGCCTAGAAAAGCGGCGCGCTCTGACAGCGTGTCACAAAACGCAGTGCAGGCAAATTTGTGTGGCACCGTGACGATCAAGCCGTCGATGTTGCGTGCGCGTTGGGTGCCAGCCCACCAGTCGGACAAGTCAGCGGGGGTGACGTGGGCGGGGACGCAGATGGCGTCGCGGCCATGTGATTCAAAAGCTTGGGTCACGCCAAAAGGCGATTTCACTTGGGCAATGGGGTCGCCCACAATGACGTGAACTCGTGTGGCGCCGCTGAAATTTTCAAGCATGGTGATTCAAAGTGAAGTGGATGAATGTGGCGCAGTTTATCCAAAAATGGAATTGCGTTCAACTTTTGAATCAAGTTCATTTTTTATGATAAAGTGCCGCCCAATATCCATTTCCACACACCACTATGAGCGGCGTACTAGAGAGAACTTTGGGCATCTTGGAGCTCTTGTCCGAACAAGGGCAAGGCGTTGAGCTGGCCGTGTTGGCTGACAAACTCAACATGCCCAAGAGCGCCGCACATCGCTTGCTAGCCGACCTCGTACGTTTTGGCTATGTGCGCCAAACGCGCGACATGGGCGAGTACGTGTTGACCACCAAGTTGGTCTCACTGGGCTTGAGCTACCTCAGCAAAACGGGGGTCATTGATGTGGCCCAACCCCTGCTGGACCGCTTGGCAGAACAAACTGGCGAGCTGGTGCGTTTGTCGGTGGTCGATGGGGATCGCCTGACCTGGGTCGCACGCGCACAAGGCGCGCGCCAAGGTCTGCGCTATGACCCTGACATGGGCAGCATCGCCCGTTTGAGCTGTTCATCATCCGGCTTGGCTTGGTTGTCCACCATGAAGGATGACGATGCTTTGGCTTTGGTCTCACAGCAAGGTTTGGGGCAGCCACAAGACTTTGGCCCTAATGCCCCCAAGAGCTTGAAAGCTTTTCTCAAGGTTTTACAAGACACCCGTAAGCAAGGTTTCAGCCTGACCGAAGAAACCTACACCGCAGGCCTCAACGCCATTGCTGCACCCGTGGGTTTGGCAGGGCAGTTGCCCATGGGTACCATCAGTGTGGCGGGTCCATCGGCGCGTTTGACGCGTGAGCGCATGTTGGCACTCGCCCCTGATTTGTTGTCGTGCGCGGCACAGTTGGCCGCCGCCAGTGGCGCTTCGCCCATGTTGGCACGCGGCACCAGTCATGTGCGTTTGCAACCCATTTACGCGCCCTAAGCCATGACGCACGCAAGCACATCGACATCATGGGATTGCGATTTACTTGTGGTGGGTTCAGGCGCAGGTGCGTTGTCCACCGCCGTGACAGCTGCGCACCTCGGGCTCAAAGTCATCGTGGTGGAGAAAGACCCGCACTATGGGGGCACCACCGCTTGGTCGGGTGGGTGGATGTGGATTCCACGCAACCCATTTGCCATCCAAGCGGGCATTGCTGAACCGATTGAAAAACCGCTTTCGTACTTGCGCCACGAATTGGGCGAGCAGTTTGACGAAACCCGTGCGCGCACCTTCCTCACGCATGGTCCGCGCATGGTGCGCTTCTTTCAAGAACACACTGCCTTGCAGTTCATCGATGGCAATCTGATTCCTGATTTTCACGGCAAGACGCAAGATTCTGCATTGGGGGGCCGCTCCCTGTGCGCCGCGCCGTTCAATGGCCGCTTGCTGGGTAAGCATGTGAAGCAGCTCAAGACACCTTTGTATGAGATGACCTTCCTCGGCATGGGCATTGCCTCGGGGGCTGACATTCGCCACTTCTACAGTGCACTGCGCTCATGGGGCTCGTTCTTTCACGTTGTCAAGCGTGTGACGCATCATTTGTTCGATTTGGCAATCCATGGCAGAGGCATGCAATTGGTCAATGGCAATGCCTTGGTCGCAGGTTTGGCCAAGTCGGCATTCGATGCAGGCGTGGACATTCGCGTCAACAGCCCTGCGGTGCGCTTGGTGACGGAAGATAGCAAAGATGGTGCGCAAAGGGTGCGTGGCGCCGTGGTGATACACAACGGTGTTGAGCAAGTCATTCGCGCCAAGCGTGGCGTGATGTTGGCCACCGGCGGTTTTCCGCACGACCCCGAGCGCAAGCGTCAGCTGCTGCCACACGACCCCACGGGTCAACAACATTTCTCTGCCGCCTCGCGCGGCAACACCGGCGATGGTTTGCGTTTGGGTGAATCGGTGGGCGCTGTGGTCGCGACGGATTTGAAGCACGCCGCTGCTATGGCGCCCGTGTCCTTGGTGCCGCATGCGGATGGCACAGTCACACATTTCCCTCACTTGATTGAGCGTGGCAAGCCCGGCTTGATGGCTGTGACCCGCTTTGGCAAACGCTTTGTGAACGAAGCCGACTCGTACCACGACTTCATGCAAGGTTTGATTCAAGCCTTGCCCGAGGGGGAGACGGTGCAAGCTTGGTTGGTGGTAGACCATCGCTTCATTCGCCGTTGGGGCCTGGGTGCAGTCAAGCCCGCGCCTGTACCTATGCATGGCATGTTGGCCAATGGGTACTTGCAACGCGGCAACACCTTGGCCGAATTGGCGGAGCGTTGTGGCATTGACGCCGTGGCTTTGCAAAACACCGTGGCCCGTTACAACACACAAGCCGACATTGGGTATGACGGCGAATTCGCCAAAGGCCAAACGGCTTACAACCGTGTGCAAGGCGACGCTACCCACGAAGGTCGCAACCCTTGCATGGCCCCCATTCACGACGGTCCGTTTTATGCGGTGCGCATCGTTGCGGGCAGCTTGGGTACGTTTGCCGGTTTGCGTTGCAACGAACACGCGCAAGTGCTGGATTCCCTAGGCCAAACCATTGACGGTTTGTATGCGGGCGGCAATGACCTCTCCAGCGTGATGGGTGGTAACTACCCGAGTGGTGGCATCACCCTCGGCCCCGCCATGACCTTTGGTTATTTGGCCGCGCATCACGCCGCCCGTTTATCGCCTGACTTCGCTTCCTCCGAACATCCATTTTTGAAAAGGACCTCTCCCATGTATTACGAACTCGCCACCATGACGTTGCCTTTCGGCACCGCTGCCCAAGCTGCTGCCAACGTACAAACTTTCGCCGCCCAAGGTCAAGGGGAATTGCTGGGTTGCTGGTTCACCGACATCGGTGTACTCAACCAAATGATTGTTTTGCGCGGCTTTGATGACTTGGCCACGTTGCAAGCCGAACGCCACCGCACCCAACACAACGCTAGCCCCTTTGGTTGTGGTGACATCTTCCAAAGCTTGGAGCAACACAGCTACCAAGGCTTTCCTTGGATGAAGCCCGTGCGCCCCAGCGCTGAGAGCGGCATCAAGGGCCCCGTGTATGAAATCCGTACCTACGGCATCAAACCCGGTGGCGTGCAACCCACGATTGATTTGTGGGAGCAAGCCATTCCCGCACGCGACAAAATTTCACCCTGCGTGGTGGCGATGGTCGCCTTGGATGGCCCGCTGCGCTTCACCAACATCTGGGCTTATCCCACCATCGATGCACGCAGCAAAGCGCGTGCAGACGCCGTGGCCCAAGGCATTTGGCCACCCAAAGGCGGCCCAGCCAACTTGACCACCAACATGGTGTCCACCATCGCGTTGCCCACTGCAGTTTCTCCATTGAAATAAGTCTTCAAGGCAGCACACCATGCGTACCTATTCGCTCGCGTACTTAACGGCCAACGCGTCTACGGCTCCTGAAGCCATTGGCATAGCGGCTGCGTTGGGCTATGGCTTTGTGGGCTTGCGTTTGCAGCCCAATGGGCCTGGCGCACCGTTTCAAAGTTTCATCCACGATGCCGCTGTGCAACGCGAAACCTTGGCGCGCATGGCTGACACGGGTGTGCAGGTGTTTGATCTAGAAATCATTCGTATCGGCGAACAGTTTGACCCCGTGGTCCACCGCCCCTTGCTAGAGGCGGGCGCTGCACTCAAAGCCCGTGCGGTGCTGATTGCCGCAGACGACAGCAACGAACAACGTTTGGCCCAACACTACGCGCAGCTGTGTGAGTTCATGCAGCCCTATGGACTCACTGCAGACCTAGAGTTCATGCCTTGGACGGGCGTGAAAGATGCACAAGCCGCGATGCGTGTGGTTAGAGAAGCCGGCACACCGAAGAACGCGGGCATCTTGGTCGATGCCTTGCACTTTGGCCGTTCAACTACGACCTTGCAAGATATCGCCGCCATCCCGCGAGACTTGTTGCACTATGCGCAAATGTGTGACGCACAGGTGGGCTTGAACTTCACCACAGAAGAATTAATTCACACCGCAAGACAAGAGCGCCTCTTGCCAGGGGAAGGCAATATCGATGTGAAAGGTTTGTTTGCCACCTTGCCGCAAGATCTGCCCGTGAGCGTAGAAATCGTGAACCTTGAGCGTTCTAAACCGATCGGTGACAAGGCTTGGGCTGAACTGTGTCTCAACGCTACCAAGAAAGTTCTAGGTGATGCCTAAGTCAACCTGCTACGTTCACCACAGTCGCCAAGTTGGGCTGCCTGTCCGCACAGCAGCTCCTCTTCGCTCTGCTCAGAATGTCGCTTGCTGCGCGCACAGGCAGCCCAACTTGGTCAATGCAAACCAAGCCACGTCAAATCAACGGACGCAAACTCTGCGCCACTTCGCGCAACACGGGCAACACGCGATGAACTGCCTCTTTGGAGGTCTCATGCTGAATGGGCATGCTCACGGTCAACGCGCCTTGCACATTCCCTTTGTGGTCACGCAAGGGCACCGCCACACCGCGATACGCCAAGTCGAGCTGCTGCTCGGACAAGGCCCAGTCTTGCGCACGGATACGACTCAACTCGGCGCGCATACGTTTGGGGTCGGTGATGGTGTGCGAGGTGAAGGCTTTGAGTTCATGGTTGGCCAGCCAAGCGTCCGACGCTTCCTCACCCAACAGCGCAAGCAACAACACGCCCGCACTCGTGAGGTGGCAGGGCACGCGCGCGCCCAGCGCGAAGCTGGTGTTCATGCTGCGGTTCTGTCCATTGCGTGCGATGTAAACCAAGTCGTAGCCGTCGAGCACGGCAACGAACGAAATTTCTTGTGTGCCCATCGCCAGCCGTTGCAACGAGGGTTGCACGATGCGCGGCAAGCGCGCCGATTCCAGGTACGACTGACCCAGCCGCATGACCTTCGGGGTGAGCCAAAACAATTTGCCATCGGTCGTCACAAAACCCAAGTGGGCGAGGGTGAGCAAGTAGCGACGTGCCGCCGTGCGCGTCAGGCCGCAGCGTTGACCCGCTTGCGTGGCCGTCAAGCGCGGGTTGTGTTCGTCAAAGGTCTGCAGCATGGCGAGACCTTTGTCCAGACCGGCGATCCAGTCTTTTTTATCCATGCTTGTGGCGTGCGCCAAAAGTGTGTTCATAACGTGTGCAGGGGGAAACCCGTGATGCGTTCGATGATCGCACAGAAACGTTCATTAATCGCGCATCCTGTAGCAAACGTCTCAACAGATCAGGCTTTTCCAATTAAATTGCACACATCCAAACCCAACGGATGGTGCGCCGCTGATTTCATCACCCCGAGCCACCAGACAAAGGCTCAATTTCAAACCCAAAGAGGAGACATCCATGAATAAACGTTCCACCTTGAAAGCTGTTGCTGCCGCCGCCATTTTTGCGTTGGCTGGCGTGGCACACGCCCAGCAAACCATCAAGATTGCCAACATCGTTGAGCTCTCAGGTCCTGGCACCACAGCCGGCACGGTGTTTAAGAACGGCGTGGAGTTGGCGGTCAAAGAGATCAACGACAACGGCGGCATCTTGGGCAAGAAGATTGAAAACTACACCGTGGACACACAAACCAACCCAGGCGTCGCCAAGGGCTTGACCCAAAAGGCAGTGGACGATGGCGTGTTCGCTATTTTTGGCCCGGTGTACTCAGGCTCCATCATGGTGTCTATGGCGGAATCCAAGCGCGGCGAAGTGCCTAACTTCACGGGCGGCGAAGCGGCCTCCATCACCGCGCAAGGCAACCCTTATGTGTTCCGTACTGCGTTTGGCCAAAGCACCTCATTTCCTAAGCTCGCCAAGTTCATCAACACCAAAGCCAAAACCTTGGCGGTGATTTATGTGAACAACGACTTCGGTAAAGGTGGTCGCGACACCTTGGCTAAGTTGTTAGATGGCTCTGCCACCAAAGTGGTTGCTGACATTTCGACCGACGCAGGTCAAGTGGACTTTTCTGCCGCTGTGTTGAAAGCCAAGCAAAGCAATGCGGATGCGATCTTTGCCTACACCAACGAAGAAGAGTCTGCACGTTTGTTGCGCGAGTTGAAGAAACAAGGCTGGACCAAGCCCGTGATTGGTGAGACCACTTTGACGGGGCAAAAAGTGATCGAACTCGCGGGTGATGCCGCCAACGGCGCAATCGCCCACGTCGGTTTGACTGTGGATGCCCCTAACCCAGAAATGTTGAAGTTCAAGGCCAAGTACTACCAAGCCTACGGCAGCATTTCTGACCACAACGGCATCAAGGGCTACACCGGCGTGTACGTCTTGAAAGCGGCCATTGAAAAAGTAGGCAAGCTCGACCGCAAGGCTGTGGCGCAAGCACTGCACGGCATCAACATCAGCGCCAAGAAAAATCCGGGCGTCATCATGGATGTGAGCTTTGATGCCAACGGGGACCTCGACCGCGAGAGCTTTTTGATTGAAGTGAAAAACGGACGTCAAGTGGTGACTGCCACTTTGCCTGCTTTGAATGCCAAGAAGTAAGACCTGAACTGACATGACCGACTTCCTACAACTCTTTTTCAGTGGCCTAGCCACCGGCAGCATTTATGCGCTGGCAGCCTTGGGCTTCACCTTGCTTTGGCAAGCTTCAGGCACCATCAACTTCGCGCAAGGCGAGTTTGTGATGCTGCCTGCTTTCATGATGTTGGGCTTCTTGGCTGCAGGCTTTCCTTTGATGTTGAGCTTTGCCGCGAGTTGTGTGGTGTCGGTCTTTGTCTTGGGCTGGTTGTTCAAGCGCGGCGTGGTAGATCCCCTCTTCAAGTTTGGCATGATGCCCATCGTGGTGGCGACCATTGGTTTGTCCATCGCCATGCGCAATGCGGTACGTGCGGGTTACAGCGCTGAGCCACAACCTTTCCCTAACCTGTTCCCAGATGAGGTCTACAACATTGCCGGTGTGACCATTTCGGCGACCGACATTGGTACCTTTGTGTTTGCGATTGCGCTGGTGTTGGTGACGCAAGCTTTCTTGGCCAAAACCGTCACCGGCCGTGCCATGCAAGCGGTGGCACAAAACACCGAAAGCGCTTCGGTGTTGGGCATCAACGTGCCCCGCATGATTTTTTACACCTTCGCCATCAACGCGGTGCTAGCTGCAGCCGCTGCAATTTTGGTGACGCCAACTTACTTAGCGAAGTTCGACATGGGTGCGTCGCTGGGTAATAAGGCCTTCTTCGCTGCCATCATTGGTGGCTTCAATAATTCACGCGGTGCGTTGTTGGGCGGCGTGATTGTGGGCGTGTGTGAAAACCTGGCGGCTGCCTACATTTCGCCCGCGTACAAAGACGCAGTGGCGCTGATCATTTTCATGGTCGTGATTTTGTTCAAGCCACAAGGCTTGCTTGGTAAAAAAGTGGAGCGCAAAGTATGAAGAAGCTCGCCATTCTTGTTGGCCTCTTGGGGCTGTTGGCCTGTATTTTTGTGCCCACCTTGCTCAAAAATCACGGTGTCTATTTGTTCACCTATTGGCTGATCTATGTGATCGCCACGATGGGCTTGAACCTCACCATCGGGTACGCCGGTCAAAAGTCACTCGGCCATGCCGCATTCTTTGGCATTGGGGCGTACACCGTGGCGGTGATGATGCAAGCGGGTTACAGCTTTTGGCTCGGTATGCCACTCGCCGCTTTGGGTTGCTTTATGGTGGGCTTGGCTTTGGGCTTTCCTGCGCTGCGCGTACAAACTATTTACTTGGCGTTTGCCACACTCGGTTTCAACACCGCCGTGTGGTTGGTGATGCGCAATGAAGAGTGGCTCACCGGCGGCACGTTTGGCATCAACAACATTGCACGTCCTGAAGCCTTCGGCATCAGCTTTGATGGCAACTTGGCTTACTACTATTTGGTTTTGGCGTTTGCGGTGGTCCTCGGCTTGTTGCTGTGGGGCTTGCTCAATTCACCTTGGGGCAAAGCTTTCACGGCCTTGCGAGATAACCCTATCCGCGCCGAGAGCTTGGGTGTGGATATTCGCGGCTACACCTTGTTGAGCTTTGCCATTGGCGCGGCCTATGCGGGTGTCGCAGGTGGCTTGTTTGGCTCGATGGTGCAGTTCATTGACCCCGCACCGTTCACGGTGGAAGCGTCCATCATGATGTACCTCATGGTGGTGGTGGGTGGCCCTGGTTATTTCTTGGGGCCCTTGCTCGGTGCTGCGGTGGGCGTGATCTTGCCGGAGTGGTTGCGTTTTGCACAGGCCTGGTATTTGTTTGTGTTCGGCACTGCCGTGGTCATGTTGATGATTTGGTTGCCCGATGGTTTGCTGAGCATTCCTGACCGCCTGCGTGCAAAACGTCAGTCGCGTGAAGCATCCGCTGCGCGCGCGGCGGCTGGCCCATCAGGAGTGAAGGCATGACGAATTCAAACATTCAACCCGTTCTGAAAGTCACCGACTTGAAGAAGGCCTACGGCGCGATTCAAGCGGTGGGTGGCGTGTCTTTTGAAGTTCGCCCAGGCGAAATCTTTGGTGTCATTGGCCCCAATGGTTCAGGCAAAACTACTTTGTTCAACAGCATGTTGGGTCAGATCACACCGGACACCGGCAAGATCGAACTCAACGGCCAAGACGTGACGCAATTAGGCCCTTTGGAACTCAACCGCCTTGGCGTGGGTCGTACCTTTCAAACCCTGCAGGTGTTTGGCAAGATGACTGTGCGCGACAACTTGATTGTGGCTGCGCAAGAGCATCAGGGCACGATGTTCAGCCGCATGTTCGCGCCCAACGATTCCAACTTGGGTGACAAGGCGGATGCGCTGATTGATCAGTTCCACATCCGACATGTAGCGGACAAGAAAGCGGGCGAGCTGAGCTACGGCCAACAAAAATTGGTGGACATCGCCATGGCCTTCATGAGTGAGCCAGACTTGGTGTTGCTTGACGAACCTTGCGCCGGTGTGAATCCCTCGTTGGTGGGCGGTATCAGCACCTTGCTCAAAGACTTGAACAAAACTCGAAGGTCTGATGGCAAAGCTAGCAGTTTTGTCGTGATTGAGCACAACATGGACTTTGTGATGGATCTGTGCCATCGCATCATGGTGATGGTCGAAGGCAAGGTGATGGCCATTGGCACACCGGCCGAGATTCGCGCCAATAAACAAGTGCTCGACGCTTACTTAGGGAGTTGATCATGAGCGAACAACACACGGACACAACCCCATGCATCGCGTTTGACGATGTCGTGGCGGGTTACAAAGATTTCATGATCTTGAACAACCTGTCGTTCACTGTGCCCAAGGGCTCCATCACTTTGCTGATTGGCCCCAATGGCGCCGGTAAATCGACTGTACTCAAAACTTTGTTTGGCTTGCTCACGCCGCGTCAAGGCAAGATTCGTTTGAACGGCGACGACATCACAGGCGCCACACAAAAAGACTTGCTCGCACGCGGCATTGCCTTTGTGCCACAGGGGCGCAATTTGTTTGGTCAACTCTCGGTGTACGAAAACTTAGAGCTGGGCGGCATCACGCTAGGCATGAAGACCACGCATGCGCGCATTCCTGAAGTGTTGGAGTTCTTCCCACGCGTGAAAGAGCGCATGAACTCCTTGGCCTCGTCGCTCTCGGGCGGTGAGCAAAAGCAACTGGAAATTGGTCGCGCTTTGCTGTTGCGTCCCAAAGTCTTGTTGATTGACGAGCCCTCGATTGGCTTGTCGCCGATGGTGGTGCAAGACGTGTTCAAACTCTTGCGCAAATTGGCAGACCAAGGCACCACGGTGCTGATGGTGGAGCAAAACGTGAAAAGTGCGCTCAAGTACTCGGACAACGCCATTGCTTTGGAGTCTGGCCGTTTGGTGCTGTACAAATCAGCCGCTGAAATTTTGGCTGATCCACAAATGGAACGTTTGTTCTTGGGTGGCGCGCACACCACCACGGCAGCATCAACCACCGTTTAAGCATGCGCCCGGTGAACATCGCTGTCGCCGGTGCGGGCGTGATTGGTCGCGCCCATATGGCCGTCATCGCGCAAAACCCGCAGTGTCTGCTGAGCGCGATTGCCGACCCGTCTGAGGCTGCGCAAGCCTTGGCCCAGGAACACGGCGTACCTTGGTATGCCACATTAGATGCGTTGCTGGTCAAAGCTTTGCCCAACGGGGTAATTCTGGCCACGCCCAATGCCTTGCATGTGCCGCAAGCTTTGCAGTGCATCGCGGCGGGTGTGCCAGTGTTGGTGGAGAAGCCGATTGCGCACACCGTGGCCGATGCCCAGAAGCTGGTGTACGCCACGCAAACGCACTCAGCCAAAGTGTTGATTGGTCATCACCGTGCCCACAGCCCCATCATGCGCCAAGCCAAAGCGGTGATCGACGAGGGGCGTTTGGGCCGACTGGTCAGCGTCATGGGCAGTGCCATGTTTTACAAGCCCGATGACTACTTCACGCAAGCGCCTTGGCGGCGCGAGGCGGGCGGTGGCCCTATCTTGATCAACCTCATCCACGAGATTCACAACTTGCGCATGTTGTGCGGCGAGATTGTTGAGGTGCAAGCCATGACCTCTAATGCGGTGCGCGGTTTTGCGGTGGAAGACACGGCGTCCATCACGTTTCGTTTTGCATCGGGTGTGTTGGCGTCTTTCATGGTGTCAGACACATCGGCATCGGCGCGGAGTTGGGAGCAAACCAGTCAAGAGAACAAGGCCTACGCCAGCTATGACGATGAAGACTGTTATGTCATTGCAGGCACGGTGGGGAGCTTGGCTGTGCCGACCATGCGTTTGAAAACCTATGCAACACCAGAAGACCGGTCGTGGTTCAAGCCCTATCAACGCAGCACCGTGGCCTTACAGCGTGAAGACCCCTTGCGTCTGCAAATGGACCATTTCATTCGCGTCATTCAAGGTGAAGTCGAACCTTTGGTGAGTGCGCAAGATGGATTGCAAAACTTGCTGGTGGTCGAAGCGATTGCACATGCTGCGGCAAGCCAACAGACCGTGCGCTTCAGTGAACGTTGAGTTTGGCGATCGAGGTGTGTGCGTGCGCTGACCGTGTATCAGTGAATCAAGCGCACCGCTTGTCCTGTTTTTGCGCTGGCTTGAATAGCATCCAACGTGGCTGCAATGTCGTGGCTGGCCGCAGCCGCGCGGTCGATGGCGGGCATGTCTTGTTCGCGCAACACTTTGGCAAACGCCTCGGCGGCAAAGCGAAAACCACTGCCTGACGCCGAGCGAATTTCTTCAAACGGAACGCTGTTGGCAATGCCTTGGCGCACACGCAGTTGGCTGGGCAAGTAACCCCAGGCGTGTGTTTGCGAGTCGCTGGTGTGGTTGAGGTATTCGGTCTCGACGGTGCCCTGTGAGCCGACGATGGTAGCCCTGCGGTGGTTGGCTGTGTCCATGGCACAAGACATTTGCGCGCGTCGGCCATCGGCATAAAACAGTGTGGCCATCAGGTTGATGTCCACGCCTGTGCTGGCCCAGTTGGCATGTGCCATCACACCCTCGGGCGCACAACCCATCACCAAACGAATCAAACTCAGTGGATAGCTGCCAGCGTCCAGCAAGGCGCCGCCACCAAGGTCGGGCTTCATGCGGATGTTGGTGTCGGTGTTGCCCACTGTAAAGCCAAAGCTGGCTTGCATGCTGCGCACTTCGCCAATCTTGTCGTGGCTTAAGCAAGCCAGTAAATCACGGGTTTGTGGTTGGAACCAGTAAGGGTAGGCCTCTAGCAACATCACGCCACATTGGCGTGCCACTTGAAACATGTGCATCACTTCGGCAAGGTTGAGTGCCAGCGGTTTTTCGCACAGCACATGCTTGCCAGCTTGCATGGCGCGAATGGCCCACTCTGCGTGTAGGCTGTTGGGCAGGGGGATGTAAAGGGCGTCTAGCGCGGGATCGGCCAACAAGGCGTCGTAACTGCCGTGTGCGCGTGGGATGTGAAAGACCTTTGCAAAGGCTTGGGCTTTGGCCAAGTCACGGCTGGCCACGGCTTGGATGGACACCTGCGAGCTGCCATTCACATCGCGCGCAAATTGTTTAGCAATGTTGGCGCAGCCCAATATACCAAGGCGCAAAGGGGCTGGGTGTAGGGGCGTCATAGAAGAACATCCGCAATGAGTTTGAGGGAGACGACAAACAACCCGCCTTGTACCAAGCGGTAAAACCAAACATCGGCAATTTTCTTGGTGATGTAAGCCCCCAGTACCGTGCCCACCAAGGCGAATGGCATCAGGTCGGCTGCACGCATCAGGTCATCGTAAGAGTAGGGTTGCAAGAGTTGGTAGGGCCAGATTTTCGCGGCGTTGATGACCGCAAACAGCAGTGTTGCCGTGCCTGCAAATTGAATCTTAGGCAGCCGTTGTGGCAACACATAAATTTGAAAAGGTGGCCCGCCCGCATGAGAGATGAAGCTGGTAAAACCCGCCACAGTTCCCCAGAACCAGCCTTTTTTTGTGTCTGCGGGTTGCTTGTCTTGGGGCGTTTTGCGCAGCCAAGTGTTCAGGCAAAAGCCCACGCCCATAAAACCAATCATCAGCTTGACCGCACTGTCAGAGGTGAACGAGGCCGTGAGCCAACCAATGAGCACACCCAGTACACCTGCTGGAATGAGGATTTTTAAATTGGGCATGCTGAAATCTTTGCGATACAACCAAACGCTCACCACATCCGAGATGATGTAGATGGGCAGCAACAGGACCGCCGCTTTTACGGGCGACATGAACAGCGAGAGCAGGGGAACGGCCAGCATGCCCACCGTGGGCAAGCCGCCTTTGGACAGCCCCACCAAGAGAGCGGCTAGTCCAGCTAAGACGAAGTAGGAATCAAATGACATGTTTGGTTTTTCGAGTGCGTGGGTGAGTTTACGCACGCGTGTGCGCTTAGGGCGGCATTAGGGTTCTTCAGGGGACAGCAGCCTACTTTTGTCCCTCTATACTTTCGGAATGAACGAAACGGTACATTCTGCACGTAAAGCGCCCAAGCGCACCAACGATCCCGAGCGGACGATGGCGGGCATCATGGCCGTCGCAACGCAAGAGTTCGCGGCCAAGGGCTTGGCGGGCGCGCGCATCGATGCGATTGCCGATGCCACGCATACCAGCAAGCGCATGATCTATTACTACTACGGCAACAAAGAGGGCTTGTACTTGGCTGTGCTCGAAGATGCCTACCGTCGAATTCGCGCGACCGAGGCCGACTTGCATTTGGATGACCTGTCGCCCGAGGAGGCGCTCAAAGCTCTGGTGGGCTTCACCTTCGATCACCACCACAGCAACCAAGATTTCATTCGTTTGGTGATGAACGAGAACATTCAGCGTGGCGCCTATTTGGCGCAAAGCAAACACATTCAAGACTTGAACGTGTCTGCCATTGAGTCCATCGAGGCGCTTTACAAACGAGGCGTCAAAGCAGGGGTGTTTCGTAAGGGGCTAGACCCTATCGATATTCATGCGTCGATTTCGGCGCTGACGTTCTTCAATGTGTCCAACCGCTACACCTTCGACCTGATCTTCAAACGCAACGGTCAAACCGACAAAGCGCTGGCTGCTCGACGCCAAAGTGTGGTTGACATGGTTCTGCGTTTTGTAAGTTATTCGAATTTGGCATAACAGATAGTTTGCTATGCAAGAATTAATACGGGTTTTCACTATGCCAATACAAAGTAACTGTTTTGTACATTTTGTTCCAGCCTATATTTTTCAAGGACTTACCAATGCTTAATCGTTTTTTGGATCGCTATTGTCGGTTTCTAGAACTGGTGATCTCTTTAGCTCTTGCCGTGATGGTGGTTTTGGTTTTTGGCAACGTGGTGATGCGTTACGCCTTTAACTCTGGCATCACCTTGTCAGAAGAGTTGTCGCGTTGGTTGTTCGTGTGGGTGACCTTCTTGGGCGCCATCGTGGCGATGAAAGATGGCGCACATTTGGGCTCTGACACCATCGTGTCTAAGTTGTCCGTGCGCTGGCAAAAAATCTTTTTGGTCATTGGTCACGGTTTGATGTTGTTCATCTGCTGGCTATTGTTCAAAGGTTCGTTGGACCAAACCATCATCAACTGGGATTCCACCAGTGCTGTGATGGAAGCTTCGATGGGCATCTTCTATGCCTGCGGCATGGTGCTGGCCGTGTCAGGTGCTTTGATTTTGGTGGACCATCTGTTGCGTTTGATGCGTGGTGAGTTGGCTGACAGTGAGTTGATTGGTGTCCGTGAGTCGGAAGAAGAACCCATCGACGTTCCTGCCCCCCTCAAGTAAATCCCAAGGAATTCAATCATGACAATCGCTGTATTTTTGGGCTCTTTGCTCGCTGCCATGGCGCTGGGTGTGCCTATCGCTTTTTCTTTGTTGCTGTGTGGCTCCGCTTTGATGTGGCACATGGATATGTTTGATGCGCAAATCTTGGCGCAAAACGTGATTGAAGGCTCCAACAGCTTTCCTTTGTTGGCTGTGCCTTTCTTCATGTTGGCGGGTGAGGTGATGAACACGGGGGGCTTGTCGCGTCGCATCGTCGATTTCGCGATGGCTTTGGTGGGGCACATCCGTGGTGGTTTGGGTTACGTGACGATTGTTGCGGCCTGTTTGTTGTCGGCGCTGTCTGGCTCTGCGGTGGCTGACGCCGCTGCCTTGACCGCATTGCTCTTGCCCATGATGGTCAAAGCAGGGCACGACAAAGCACGCAGCGGTGGCTTGATTGCCGCTTGCGGTGTGATCGGTCCCATCATTCCCCCCTCGATTGGTTTTGTGATTTTTGGTGTCGCTGCCAACGTCTCCATCAGCAAGTTGTTCTTGGCTGGTATTTTTCCTGGCATCGTCTTGGCTGCGGGTTTGTGGGCCACATGGTGGTGGTGTACACGCAAAGAAGACTTGACGCCTCCTGCACGCAAGACAAGCGCAGAAGTATTTGCTGCGATGCGCGAAGCGGGTTGGGCCTTGATGCTCCCACTCATCATCTTGGTGGGGTTGCGCATGGGTGTGTTCACACCCACAGAGGCTGCGGTGGTGGCTGCGGTTTATGCTTTGTTTGTGGCCGGTGTGATTTACCGTGAACTCACTTGGTCGCAGCTGTTTGATGTGTTCCGTATGGCGGCTAAAACAACGTCGGTGATCATGTTCTTGGTGGCTGCTGCGATGGTGTCGGCTTGGTTGATCACCGTGGCCAACTTGCCAGCACAAGTGGTGAGTTTGCTTGAGCCTTTGCTGGGTAACCCCACAATGCTGATGGCAGCCATCATGGTGTTGTGCATGGTCGTCGGTACGGCGATGGACATGACGCCTACCATTTTGATCTTGACACCTGTGTTGATGCCCATCGTCAAAGCGGCTGGCATTGACCCTGTGTATTTTGGTGTGTTGTTCATCATCAACAACTCGATTGGCTTGGTCACACCGCCAGTGGGCACTGTGCTGAACGTCGTGGCGGGTGTGGGGCGTATGCGCATGGATGATGTGACACGCGGTGTCATGCCTTTCATGGCCGTGCAGTTCATCGTCATGTTCTTGATGGTGCTGTTCCCATCCATCGTGATGGTACCTGCGCGCTGGTTATATTAAGTTTCTTTCCTCCAGTCTGTCCGGGTACGCCAGACAGGGGGACTTTTCTTTGGCGTACGACCGCAAAGTTCATCAGGAGACACTGACATGAAACGTGTATTTATCAAGACCGTGATCGCAGCCGTGGCCATGGCCGCTATGGGCATCGCCTCGGCACAAGTGAAAACCATCAAGTTTGCCAACCAGAACAGTGCGGGTCACCCCATCGTGCAAGGTATGGAAAAATTCAAAGAGATCGTCGAGAAGAACTCCGGCGGCAAGCTCAAAGTCAACATCTTCCCAGGTGGCACTTTGGGTAGCGACCAAGCCAACGTGTCTGCCATCCAAGGTGGTTCCCTCGAAATGGCTTCCATGAACTCTGGCATCTTCGCGAGCCAAGTCAAAGAATTTGGCGTGTTCGATTTCCCATTCATGTTTGCTACCACCAAAGAAGCCGACGCAGTGGTTGACGGCGCCTTCGGTAAGAAGATGCATGCCAAGTTGGAAGAAAAAGGTTTGATCGGTTTGGCTTACTACGAACTGGGCTTCCGTCACATCACCAATGGCAAGCGTGCCATCAACAAAGTGTCTGACCTCGAAGGCCTGAAGTTGCGCGTGATTCCTAACCCCATCAACGTGGACTGGGTGAAAGCTTTGGGTGCCAACCCCACACCACTGCCATTCCCTGAGTTGTATGCCGCTTTGGAACAAGGTGCTGTGGATGGTCAAGAAAACCCCATTCCCACCATCAACAGCGCTAAGTTGTACGAAGTGCAAAAGCACATGGTGCTGACCGCTCACCAATACAACCCACAGTCCGTGGTGATCAGCAAGAAGTTCTGGGACACCTTGAGCGCGGCTGAGAAAAAGGTGGTCTCTGATGCCGCCATTGAGTCTGCCAAGTTCCAACGCGACACTGCTCGTAACTTGGAAGCCAGCTTGTTGGCTAACTTGAAGAAGAACGGCATGCAAGTGACTCAGTTGCCCGAGTCCGAAATGACTATCTTGCGCGACAAGATGCGTCCTGTGACCGCCAAGCATGGCGTGACTGTTGGTCAAGACTTGGTCAAAGAGTTGCAAGCTGAAATCGATAAGGCGCGTTCAGCTGCACCTGCTAAGAAGTCCAAGTAATTGGCTTCGTGATGCTTCGCCGCTTGAATGCGGCGAAGCTTTTTTTGTTGAATGAATCTAAAAATTCTTAAGGGAAGTTGCGTATGAAAGTCTTGATGCTGCACGGCGTGAACCACAACATGTTTGGTAAACGCGATCCCAAGCAATATGGCACCATCACACTCGATGAGATCAATGCCAATTTGCACACGCTTGGCAAAGAATTAGGTGTTGAGGTGACGTGCTATCAGACCAACAGTGAAAGCGACATGTGTGAGCGCATTCATCAAGGCTACTTTGATAACGTCGACGCTGTGCTGATCAACGCTGGCGCTTGGACCCATTACAGCTATGCCATTCGCGATGCCTTGGCTGTGTTGACTTGCCCAGTGGTCGAGCTGCACATGTCTAACATTCATGCCCGTGAAGAATTTCGTCACAAGTCGGTGTTTGCCGAAATTGTGAAAGGCCAAATTTGTGGCTTTGGTGCTGACAGCTATGCGTTGGCTTTGCGTGCTGCTGTGTCTGCCGCTCATTCCTCTAAATAAATCATGAGTACACCGAGTCTGGTCATCAATGGCAACACGCAGTTGATTGCCCATATTGGCTTTCCCACGCACACCTTTAAGTCGCCCATGATTTACAACCCGTACTTCGCCAGTGCGGGCATCAATGCGGTGGTAGTGCCGATGGGTTGTCAAACGCCAGACTATCCTGTGTTTTTGAAATCGGTGTTCAACCTCACCAATATTTGCGGCGCGCTCATCACTATGCCGCACAAGGTGGTGACGGTGGGTTTGCTCGACGAAGTCACGCCCACCGTGCGCGTCGCCGGTGCATGTAACGCCGTGAAAAAGCTGGCGGATGGCCGTTTGGTCGGCGACATGTTTGACGGTGCGGGCTTTGTGCGCGGTGTGCAGCGCAAAGGTGTTGACCTCAACGGTAAACGTGTGCTGGTGGTCGGCTCGGGCGGTGTGGGTTGCGCGATTGCAGCATCGCTGGCTGGCACAGGCATTGCCGCCATCAGCTTGTTTGATGTAAACACTGCCTCTGCCGAAGCTTTGGGCCAACGCTTGAAACAAAACTATCCTCAGATCGATGTGCGCACGGGCTCGAACGACCCCGCTGAACACGACTTGGTGGTCAACGCCACGCCCATGGGGATGAACGAAGGCGATGCCTTGCCGATGGATGTGTCGCGCATTTCGCCCGACGCATTTGTGGGCGAAGTCGTGATGAAAACCGAAATGACTGCCTTCTTGCAAGCTGCTAAAAACCGTGGCTGCCGCGTGCAGGTGGGCTCGGACATGTTGTTCGAACAAATCCCTGCTTACCTCGAGTACTTTGGCTTGCCCACTACCACCGCAGAAGTGCTGCGCGATGTGGCGCAGTTAAGCTACTGACGTTAGATAGATTTTTCTTGGAGTTTCAGATGACCTTGCAATCCATACACCGCGAGTCCGTGCCCGACATGCCCAACCGCTTAGGACTAGAGGGGATTGAGTTCATCGAGTACGCCACCAGCCGCCCACAGGCGCTGGGCCAAGTGTTAGAGAACATGGGTTTTCGTCCCGTGGCCCGTCACCGTTCGCGTGAGGTGACCTTGTATCGCCAAGGCGGTATGAACTTGGTGGTCAACGCCAGCCCTGATGACGCCCGTGTGAGTGCCACAACCGATGGGCAGCCTGTCATTTCTGCGGTGGCCTTTCGCGTGCGCGACGCCTTGCAAGCCCACACCCGTTGCATGGAGCTGGGCGCATGGAATGTGAGCAGCCAAGCACAAGCGATGGAGTTGCACATCCCCGCCATTCACGGCCCGGGCGGCAGTCGCTTTTACTTTGTGGACCGTTGGCAAGAGTTCTCAATTTACGACATCGATTTCAAACCCATTCCTACCGTGGACCAGCACCCACAAGCCACCGCGGGTATGAGCTACTTTGGTGTGGTGCAGTACATCGGTGCAGGTCGCAGTGCGGATTGGTTGGCGTACTTTGAACACATGTTTGATTTCAGCTTTGTGCCCGACGAGCAGCGCTTTGGCATCTTGCCCAAGGGCAAGTTGATGAAGAGCCCGTGCGGCAACTTCTTGTGGCAACTCATCGAGCCCGATCCTTGGATGGACACAGACGACTCGCCCGAGTGTTTGCAACGCATTGGCTTGGGTGCCGCCGATGTGGGCGCCGCAGTGACTGCACTCAAAGCGCGTGGCGTTGAGTTTGTCGAGTCCACCCAGCTACACCCAGAAGACCGTGGTGCGCTCACACGCAGTGCCTTGGGCTCGGTGTCGTTTGAGCTGGTTCACAAAGACAACTGAATCAAGGCCACTTTATGAACCTACTCGACGGTTTCGGTATGGACACCATCACGATGGCGGGCTCGTTAGAGGCCAAACTGTCGGCGATGAAAGACGCAGGCTTCTCGCAAGTCATGCTCATGGCGCGTGACTTGGTCACCCACCCCGGCGGCGTGCCTGCGGCGGTGGCAGCCGTGCAGGCCAGCGGTTTGCGCCCTACAGGTTTTCAGGTGTTGCGCGACTTCGAAGGTTTGTCAGGTCACTTGCACGGCTACAAAGTGGACATCGCCAAGTCCATGCTCGAAATGTGCGCCGCCACAGGCAGCAAAGTGTTGTTGGCCTGTTCGTCCACCTCACGCCACGCCACGGATGATCTCGATCACATCGCCCGCGATTTAAAGAAGCTCGCCATGATGGCCTTGCCCTTGGGGATCAAGGTGGCTTATGAAGGTTTGTCATGGGGCCGCACGGTCAATGAGTTCACTACCTCGTGGGATGTGGTGTGCCGCGCCGATTGCCCCAACCTTGGCATTGGTTTGGACTCGTTCCATATTTTTGCCGCCAACACCTCGTTGGACGCCATTGAAGACCTCGACCCTGAAAAGATTTTTTTGGTGCAACTGTCGGACTTTATGTGGCACGAAACCCCCACCTTTGAAGACCGCATGACCACTGCACGCACTTTCCGCGTGTTTCCAGGCGAGGGCGTGCACAGCGAAGCTTTGGCTGACTTGGTGTTGCGCCTAGACCGTATTGGCTATCGCGGCGACTACAGTTTCGAAGTCTTCAATGACGATTACCAACAATTGCCACTTGCCACCGTCGCCGAGCGCGCCCGCAAGAGCGCCACATGGCTGCACGACAATGTGCTGCACCGTTCAGCCCCTTTGCCCGCTTGGACCCGCACACACACAAACACACACACATGAAACAACGTCAACTTGGCCCTTACTCAGTCTCAGCCATTGGCCTAGGCTGCATGAACCTCAGTCACGCTTACGGTGCACCGCCTGCACCTGAAGTGGGTGAGGCCTTGATTCACCGCGCCTTAGACCTGGGCGTGACGATGTTTGATACCGCTGCTTTGTATGGTTTTGGCACCAACGAGTCGTTAGTGGGCAAGGCGCTCAAAGCGCATCGCAACGAAATTACCTTGTGCAGCAAGGGTGGCATGGCCGGTGTGTCATTCCCCGATGGTGTGAAGCGTGTGATTGATGGTCGCCCAGAGACGCTGCGCAAAAACTGCGAAGACAGCTTGGCCCGTTTGGGTACCGATGTGATTGACCTGTATTACCTGCACCGTTGGGATAAACAAGTGCCCATCGAAGACAGCGTGGGAGCCCTGAGCGACCTCGTGCGTGCCGGCAAGGTTCGTGAAATTGGCTTGAGCGAAGTCTCTGCCACCACCTTGCGCAAAGCGCATGCCGTGCACCCCATAGCGGCGGTGCAAACCGAATACTCGCTGTGGACACGTAACCCTGAAATTGCCGTGCTCAAAGCCTGTGAAGAGTTAGGTACGACCTTTGTGGCCTTCAGTCCCGTGGCGCGTGGTTTCTTGTGCGGTGAATTGCGTGACGTGGGGACTTTGGCTGCCAACGATATTCGCCGTGCCATGCCGCGTTTCAATGCTGATACCTATGTGGCCAATTTACCTTTGCTTGATGCCTACCAATCCATTGCCCGCGAAGTGGGTTGCACGCCGGCACAACTGGCCTTGGCTTGGTTGTTGCACAAAGACAGCAAGCTCATCCCGATTCCTGGCACGCAAAACATTCGCCATCTCGAAGACAACATCGCTGCTGCGGATGTGGTGCTGTCGGCAGACCAGATGCAGCGCTTAGAAGCGCTCATCAATCAGCAGACGGTCAAAGGGCCGCGTTACAACTCGCTCAATGCCTCTGAGGTCGATACCGAAGAATTTGTTTGATTTGGGGCGGGCGGATTCAAGCCTTCGCGCAACGCTCGGCTTCGGCGCTCATGCCTTCTTTGTCTACCGCAAAGAATCCAGGCATGTTAAATCGGTTCAGGCTAGGGTAGCTAGAGAAAGCCATCGACCAGTCGCTGAATCGACGTTTCTCCAAAGGACCGCGTGCCAAGAGCTCAATGTCGTAATGACGCGCATCGCGCTGGAGACTGTGCCATAAAGACTCAATGGCTTCAGGCTTACCTTCGATGCATTGCACAAACACCTCTTCTGTGTACAGCAAGTGACCAGTAATACCTAGCATGGCATTCTTGGCGCGTGCCTCACTGAGCATGTTGAAGAGGTGCAAGCTACCTAGGGTATTGGTAGCTTTTGAGCGGTAAAGCAGACGTTCAAGCACGGGCATAAGAAGATGTAAAAACAACTTAAATCGTACAAAACTGATATTTAAAAAATCTTACGAGCTTGTTCAAGACACCGAATGCACAAATAACTGCTCACGCAGCCAAATATGCACAGGGTCTTGCTGGTGTCGTACATGCCAGATGGCGTACATGGGCATGTCTGGCGTGTCAAAGGGTACGGGTGCATCCGCTAAGCCCCGGAGCAAACCTTGACGCAGCAAGCCGGGCAGGGTGGCCAAGCGCTCTGTGCCAGCCACGAACGCCGCCACACCTGCAAAACTACTCAAGGTGGCCGCAAAACGGCGTTGCACCCCCTTTTTAAGCAGCAATTCGTCAATGTCTAAGCTGCGGTGCGGTTGATGCACCACGGTGATGTGCTCGGCCGCCTCGTAGGCCTTGAGTGAGCGTGGTGCTTTACGGGCCTTGGGGTCATAAAACACACGGTAATTGTCAGCAAATAAACGCTTGTGTTTGATGTCTGTTGCATCAGGCGGTCGAGGGCTGATGACCAGCTGGCAGTCTTGTGCGCGCAGCATGTCGGCACTGGGCACGTCGGATGGCACCACGCGTAAGCTGACGCCCGGCGCTTGGGCTTGTAAGCGGGTAAGCAAGCCAGGCAGCAACAAGTCACGCTGCAAATCATTCGCAGCAACCGTGAAACATTGTGTCAGGCGCGCTGGCTCAAACGCACCACTGTGCACAAAGCCTTGTAGCTGGGTCAATAGCCCTTGCGCTTGCAAAGCCAAGGCTTCAGCACGAGCCGTGGGCACAATGCCGCGCCCTGATTTGACGAACAAGGCGTCACCTACGATGGCGCGCAAACGGTCCAGCTGGTGGCTGACAGCTGACTGTGTGATGCCCAAAGTATGGGCCGCGGCTGTGACCGAGCCTTGCTCAATCACGGTGCTGAGCAGGTGCAGCAGGTGACCGTCCAAATCCAAATGATTAAATTTTTTCATGGAATAAATGAGTATTGCGTTGTTTATTTTATGAGTTAAAGCACTCACACTCCGTTCCATTGAGAAACTTCAATCACGCAGACAACCATGAACCACAAACCCGAACCCATTTTTGGCACCACTTTGTTTGACGGTGACCAAGCCCAAAAAGGCTACGCCCTCAACAAGATGTGCTACTCGTTCAACA
>CANFZT010000008.1 GCA_947451565.1 Comamonadaceae bacterium
ACCGTGGAAATCTTGGTACTCGACGAAGCCGACCGCATGTTGGACATGGGCTTCATCCACGACGTCAAGAAAATCTTGGCCTTGGTGCCTAAAGACAAGCAAAGCTTGTTGTTCTCTGCCACCTTCAGCGACGAAATTCGCGAGTTGGCCAACAACCTGCTCAAAGACCCACAAAGCATTCAAGTCACACCCAGCAACACCACGGTGCAACGCATCACGCAAGTGGTTCACCCTGTGGGCCGTGGCAAGAAAAAGGCTTTGTTGGCGCACATCATCAACGAACACAACTGGAGCCAAGTGCTGGTGTTCACACGCACCAAATTTGGCGCCAACAACGTGGCCGAGTTCTTGACCAAGAACGGCATCAGCGCCATGGCGCTGCACGGTAACAAGAGCCAAACTGCCCGTACGCAAGCCTTGGCAGGTTTCAAGAGCGGTGAGATCCGCGCCTTGGTCGCCACCGACATTGCTGCACGCGGTATTGACATCGACGAGTTGCCACACGTCGTGAACTACGAAATCCCGAACATCAGCGAAGACTATGTGCACCGCATTGGCCGCACCGGTCGCGCGGGTTCGAGCGGTGAAGCCGTGAGCTTGGTGTCATTGGATGAACAAGGTTTCATGCGCGACATCGAAATCTTTACCAAACAACAAGTGCCTGTCGTTGCGGTTGAAGGTTTTGGCCCCGAAGCCGATGAAAAAGCCGAACCCATTGCTATGGGCCGTCAAACTCTGTGGGGTGGTTTGGGCAAGCCCCCAGGCCGTGACGTGATGGCGGCAGCAGCCAAGGCCGCTCGCGGTGAAATGATGCAACGCATTCGCGACACCAAAGCCGCTGGCGGTGGTCGCAATGGCGGCGGCCGTGGTGGTCAAGGAGGCGGCGCTGAAGGCGGCCGCGCGCCACGACCCAACAGCCATGTGGGCCGCGACCGTGTGGGTGACCGTCCTGCACGCGAGGGCGAGCGCGCACAATTTGGAGACCATCCACCACGCGATGGCAACCGCCAACCAGGCCAGGGACAGGGCCAACGCGCACCTCGTCAATTCGACAACCGAGGCCCACGCAACGATGCACCCCGTCCACCCCGTGACGCGGATGCACCACGCGCCCCACGTCGTGACGATGACGATTTCCAGCCACGCGCCAACGCCCACTTGGGCACGCAAAGCGGCGTGAACGCTTTTGGCCACAAAACGCAAGGCGGCGGTCAGCGCCAGCCAGACCCCACACGCACCAGCGTCGATCTCATGACCGAACGCAAGCGTGGTGGCGGTGGTGGCTACGGTCGCCGCTCAGGTGGCGGCGGCGGTGGCGGGGGTGGCCGTTCAGGCGGCGGCCGTAGCGGGGGTGGTTTTGGTGGCGGCGGCGGATACGCACGCTGAAGCCACCGCCATTCAAATATCCAGCATCAGTACCGCAGTTTTACTGCGTGAACAGCATGGCGTGAACTGATCGTTCGCGTCTTGCTCTTCACCGCTGAGATACATATCCCGGTGGTCAGGCACACCGCCGACCACACGGGTCAAGCAAGTACCGCAAATGCCTTGTCCGCATGACATGGGAACATCCACGCCTGCGGCTTCCAGCACTTGCAACACCGTTTGATCGGCAGGCACTTGCAAGCGCTGACCCGATTTCACCAGTTCAACCGTGAATACCCCATCGCTGCCCACAGGCATATCAACGTCCTCATTCATATGTTGACTCATGCGGTAGCTCCGTTGTGTTCTTTGGCCAAAAGTCGCTCAATCACGCGGCGCGATTGCACGCCACCTGCATCGATGTTGAGCATGAGCAACGCGCGGTCTGGGTAAAGGCTCAGATTGCGTTGCTGGCGCTCCAACATGTCCAAGTCTTCCGCAAAAATCTTGCCTTGACCTTCTCGAATCATGGCGGTTAGTTCCGCATTTTCAGGCTTGAATTTGCGTGCCATGCCCCAGAAGTAATGAATGGAAGTTTCCGTCTCTGGGGTGATGAAATCCACCACCGTGCTGGAAGCTTTGCAATCATTAGGTGCGTCATAGCCGCCCTTGCCTGCATGCGCAACGCCAACTTCGATCATCACATGGCTAGGTGGCGTGAAGTGACAGATCTGCCAACGATCGACCAACACATCGTCCGCCAAATTGTTGCTACGCAAAGCCATTTTCCAAAATGGGGGCGCTTCGATGTTGTTCATGAAGCGACTGGTCATGACATGTTCACCGTCCACCTTGGTGATGCAAGGTTCCTCGTCAATTTCTTTCTGACCGATGCTGGTTGAATGCACATAGGTTTCATGCGTCAAATCCATCAAGTTGTCGATCATCAGCTGGTAGTTGCAATGAATGTGATAAAGCCCGCCACCGTAAGCCCAAGCTGGGTTATCGAAGAACTCAAAAACAGGCATCAATGCCTCATCGGCCAAGGCCACATCACCCGGCCACACCCAAACAAAGCCATAGCGTTCGATGGTGGCGAAGTTGCGAATTGCTGGAAAACCACGCACGCGCTGGCCAGGCATGGCCACTGTTTTTCCATCACAGCCCATTTCTAATCCGTGATAGCCACACACCAATTTACCGTTGCAAACTTTACCCAGCGAGAGTGGCGCGCCACGATGCGGACAAAAATCTTCTAGGGCGGACACCTTGTCACCGTCCCCGCGATAAAACACCATAGGCTCACCGCAAATGGTGCGGCCTAAAGGCTTGTCTTGCACCTCGGCAGAAGAGGCTGCGACATACCAAGTATTTTTCAAAAACATATACGCTCTCTTTCTCTATGTTCAATCGACACGCGCCACACCTAAAAGGTGGTCGAGTAGCTCAGGCTGTTCCAGCAGCGCTTGTGCGTTGCCGCTGTGAACCACCGTGCCGTGGTCAAGGACCACTGCTTGATGGCTGATTTTCAAAATGGCTTGCGGGTGTTGCTCGACGATGATGGCACTCAGTCCCTCCTCGCGCGTGATACGTGCAATTGCTCTCAACAACTCTTCCACGATGATGGGGGCTAAGCCCTCGAGTGGTTCGTCGAGCAAGAGCAAGCGGGGATTCAACACCAAGGCACGCCCCACAGCCAACATTTGCTGCTCACCGCCAGAGAGTTGCGTGCCCAAGTTATCTTGGCGCTCTGCCAGACGCGGAAACAATTCGTACACACGCGTCGGCGTCCACGCACGATGCTGGGCATTTCGCGCTTCTCTTGCCACGGCCGTGAGGTTTTCGTGCACCGTGAGTGATTTGAAAATATTGCGTTCTTGCGGCACCCAACCAATGCCTGCTGCGGCACGTTCGTGCGGTGGCATGTGATGCAACGCGACACCGCCAAAAGTGATGCGCCCCCCATGCTGTGTGGTGGCCCCCACCAACGTATCCATCAAGGTTGTTTTGCCTGTACCGTTACGGCCAAGCAATGCCAAGGTTTCGCCCTCATTCAAGCGCAACGTGATGTCATGCAACACCACGGCTTCGCCGTAACCAGCGCTCAAGCCGTCAAGGCGTAATAGTTCAGTCGCTTTAGTCATGGCCAGACCCCAAATACACAGCTTTGACTTGTGGGTCGTGTGCAATTTCTTGCGGCGTCCCCTCTGTCAGCACGGCACCGTTCACCAACACCGTGATGCGATCGGCAAAGTTAAACACCAAGTCCATGTCGTGTTCGATCAACACGATGGACACCTCACTGGGCAAGGCTGCCACGGTCTGAAGTAATTCATCACGCTCACCTGCAGGTACGCCTGCTACGGGCTCATCCAGCAGCAAGACGCGGGGCTCACATGCCAAAGCAATGGCCATTTCCAACAACCGTCGCTTGCCGTAAGCCAAGTGCTCGGTGCGTTGTTGCATCACATCAATCAGGTGAAATTGCGCCAACAACTGCTCAGCTCGCTCGGTGATCGCGGCACTCTGACCCAGAGGTTGCCACCAGCGGGCTCCCTCTCCACGATGTTGTGTCACAACCATGGTCAAAGTTTCCAAGGGCGTGAGCGAGTTAAACAGTTGGTTGATTTGAAACGTGCGCACCATGCCACGTCGCACGCGTTCGTGCGGCGCCAAATTCGAAATGTCTTGGCCCTCCAAAACGATGCGGCCCTCTGTCGCAGGCAGCACCCCCGTCATCAAGTTGATGAGTGTGGTTTTCCCCGCACCGTTAGGCCCAATTAAGGCATGACGTGCACCGTGAGCAATGTTCAGGTTGACGTGATCGGTGGCCGTGATGCCACCAAAGCGTTTCACCAAACCTTCCGTTTGCAAAGCGTATGAAGTCATACGGTCTCCTCTTGGCGCGCCTTAGAAAACCAAGTCCAAGGTCGAATCAGACGCTCCCGCCCAACCATGACCAGCACGACCAAAAACAAGCCAATCCAAAACGTCCAGTACTGTGGCGTGATGTTGGCAATCACGTCATACATCAGTTTGAATGCAATCGCACCGACGATGCCCCCATACAACCAACCGACGCCGCCAATGGCCAGCATTAGCATGACATCGGCGGAACGATCCAAGGCAAACACATCCAACGATGCAAAGCCCGTGGTCTGCGCCATCAAAGCGCCTGCGCCACCCGCAATACCCGCCGCGACGGTGTACACAACCGCCAAGCGTGACGCGACAGGAATGCCAATCGCCATGGCTCGCAAACGGTTGTCACGCACCGCTTTGAGGGTCGCACCCAAGGGGGCATGTACCAAACGGCGTGCCAACATAAAAAGCACCAGCAGCACCGTGAGTGAATACCACGCAGAGACTTGCCCCATCAAATCAAACTCAAACTGACCCAGCAAGGGCCCCATGATGACACCCTGCAAACCATCGGCGCCACCGGTCAAGTCGCTGTACTTGTTAGCCAGCTCCAGCAAAATAAGTGCCGACCCCAAAGTGACCATCAAACGTGTCAAATCACTGCCGCGCATGATGGACAACGAACACACGGCGCCAAGCAAAGTGGCAGCGGCGATGCCCACAGACAAGCCGAGTAAGGGATCTGGATGAATGTGCTTGGCAAACAAAGCCGCCGCGTAAGCACCAAAGCCCAAGAACGCCGCATGTCCCAAAGATACGATGCCGGTATAGCCCAGCACCAAATCTAGCGATACGGCGAACAAAGCCACGATGGCAATCTCGTTAATGATGAGTGCGTGCTGCGCCAAGAGCCAAGGTGATGCAAATGCCAGCAACCAAAATGCCAACTCCAGCGGCTGCCAACGTGCAGCGCGCAACAAAGAACTTTGAGCGTTCATGACTTGCCTCCTTGGCGAACGAAAAGTCCTTGTGGACGCCAAATCAAAATGGCAATCATGAGGGTGTACACAATGAATGCGCCCAATTTAGGGATGTAGTACTTGCCTGCCACATCAGCGATACCTAGCAGCAATGCAGCCAACAAAGGACCCGTGATAGAGGTGGTCCCCCCGACGGCAACAACAATCAAAAAATAGACCATGAATTTCAGAGGAAAGGTGGGATCCAAGCCCAACACCTCCGCCCCTAAAGCCCCGCCCAAGCCAGCCAAACCCGAGCCCACCGCAAAGGTGGCAGCGAACACCACGTTCACGTTGATGCCCAAGCCTGACGCCACACGCGGATCGTCCACACTGGCGCGCAAACGGCTACCAAAACGTGTGGCTGACAACACATACTGCAAACCGACGGTCAAGGCAGAGCACACGGCGATGATGAACAAACGGTAATGCCCCATGCCCAGCACAAAGGGGGTATCAGCAAACAGCTCGGTACGCCCACGCAGCCAATCGGGCAGCTGCATGATTTGCTGCTGTGAGCCCATCAGGTAATCGGCGGATGCCACTGCCATGAAGGCCAAGCCAATCGAAAACAGCACCTGGTCAAGATGCGGCTTCTTATACATCGCGCGGTACAGGGTGCGTTCTAACAACACCCCCACGATCGCCGAGGCGAGAAACGCCAAGGGCAAGCACACCAAAAATGGCACCCCATGACGTTGCATCAACGCCACCGTCAAATAACCGCCCAGCATGGCAAATGCACCATGCGCAAGGTTGATGAAATTCATCAACCCCATGGTCACGCACAAGCCCACTGCCAAAATAAACAGCAGCATGCCGTACGCGACGCCGTCAAATAGCAGTGTCAGCATTATTTGCTCTTGCCTGGGTCTTTGACATCTTTCAGCGTGTCAAATTCTTGGTTGTAAAGCTGCCCACCCACTTTTTCCACCTTTCGAATGTAGATGTTGTGAACCACATCACGGGTTTGCGCATCAATGAACATGGGGCCGCGTGGGCTTTCGAACAACTGGCCTTTCATAGCGTTGAGCAATGCTTCACCGGTGCCGCCTTTGGTGGTTTTAGCCGCCTCATAAATCACGCGCATGCCGTCATAGCCACCCACCGCCATGAAGTTGGGACGCAAACCAGCATTGGCTTTTTCAAATGCAGCGACAAACTTTTTATTAAGCGGCGAGTTGTGCGAGGCCGAGTAATGGTGCGAAGTGACCACACCGTTGGCCACATCACCCATGCCATTCAAAATATCATCATCGGTGATGTCGCCGGTGCCAATCAACTTGATACCCGCTTTGTCCATGCCGCGCTCGGCAAACTGTTTCATCAATGCGGCGCCAGCACCCGAAGGAACAAACACAAACAGGGCATCGGGCTTCAAGTCGCGCACTTTTTGCAGGAATGGCGCAAAGTCAGGGTTACGCATCGGCACGCGCAAAGTCTCTACCACCTGGCCACCATTGAACAGCATGCGGTCTTTGAAGAACTTTTCAGCATCAATGCCAGGGCCGTAGTCAGACACCAAGGTCACTACTTTTTTGATGCCATTGTTCGGGGCCCAATCGGCCATCGCCACGGCGGCCTGAGGCAACGTGAAACTGGTTCGCACTACATAAGGCGAAGCTTGGGTGATGCTGGATGTAGCCGCAGCCATGACCACCATCGGTGTTTTCGATTGCGTCGCAATCGGCGCGGTGGCCAACGCCAAAGGCGTCAAACCGAAACCGGCCAACACATTCACTTTTTCATTCACCACCAATTCTTGGGCGATGCGCTTGGTCACATCCGGTGCACTGGTGTCGTCTTTGACGATCAGTTCCACCTTTTTACCGCCCACCATGTCGCCGTTTTGGGCCATGTAAAGACGAGCGGCGGCTTCAATCTGCTTACCCGTTGACGCGAAAGGTCCAGTCATTGGCAAGATCAAACCAATTTTGAATTTTTCCTGCGCCAAGGCATTGCCCGCATAGGCTGACAACACGCCAACCATGAGGGCGCTCAAGAAATAACGTTTTTGCATGAATGTCTCCTTTTGAAAATAATCTACAAGCAATGATTTTTAAGATGTCGGCAGTATCAAATGAACACCCGGTAAATTCGAAGTCTGATGCACGGCTTCTCGCAAGTTTCTCTGCGCCAATCGCGAATGCTCTCGCATGACCGACTCTGCGCGCGCACCTTCACGATGCGTAATCGCTTCAATGACTTGCCGATGCTGATCTTGTGCAACGATTAGCATGTCCCGTGCCTTGGGGGTATTGGCCTGCACCCCTACGAATCCGGAAGGAGAGGCAAACGGCAAACTGCCAACACGCTCAAGCTCTCGCTGCAAAACAGGAGATGCCGACAAGTCACCGAGTAACAGGTGGAATTGCGCGTTCAAGCGAACATAGCTTGAAAAAGCTTCTTCATTGAGTACAGACTGGCTCAGCAGGTCATCAATTTCATCCAAACACTGGTTTGCTTGCGCCAGCACATCCGCTGACGCACCACGCTCTGCGGCCAAACGCGCTGCCAAGCCTTCAACGGTGCCCCTCAACTCAATGGCATCCGCGACATCCGCTTCTGAAAATTTACGTATCGCAAATCCGCCGCTTGGCATTTGCTGCAACAAGCCTTCTTGCTCAAGCCGAATCAAGGCCGATCGAATGGGGGTTCGCGAAACACCCAGTTTGTCCACGATGGCCAACTCAGTGATACGCGAGCCAGCCTTGAGATCGCCAGCCAAAATCATTTCGCGCAGTTTCAACTGAACTTTCACAGCCTGCGACCCGCTCTCCTCATGAGAATCGCTGGAATGAGCGAGGGCGAGCGATGATGTATTGGGTCCCATGAGGGAAAATTGTATACATTGAACCCTGATTTACATCAAATAAATTGGATTTATAGGGTATATCCTATGTTTTTTGTATCCAATACAGATCTCTACCCTTGAATCAATAACTCAAACCATGCGTTGCGGTTTTGGATTTTCCAGCCCTGCTCCGTCAGGCTGAGCGTGTCAACGATCACGCCAACTTGATGTGTCGGATCTGCCAATCGCCCTTGGGGGGTCAAATCGCGATGCTTGTGACTGGCATATAGCAACACTTTGCAACGTGATTCAGCCATACCCGAATCCGAATCCGAAATCGTCACTTGATGGTTGCAAACCAAGTGGTGGGTGATTCGATTCGGGTCTTTGCTCATGTATGCCGCAAGAATTTCTGAACGCCCTTTCAGTAAAGCACCACCAGGGCGAACCAAGGTTGCATCTTCCGTGAACAGGGCGACCAGTGCTTCGTACTGCTGCTGGTCAACGGCTTGCGCAGCAGATAAAACGACATCTCGGCAGGCTTTTTCTGCCTGGAGTAATTGCAAAAAATCCATGCCAGCAGCCTCGATCGTTATGCCTTGCGCAAGGCACATTCAGAAAGCCAAAGCAGCATGGCATCTGCCACCTCACGAGGTCTCTCCATAGGCGCCATATGTCCAGCCGCATCGACCAACGCCAACGTGGCGTGTGGCGCGAGTTGCTGCATCGCTTCATGTTGCGAAGGCGGTGACCAGGTGTCTTGTCGGCCACACAAGATGAGTGTGGGAACTTGAATAGATTTCAAAACATCGGTGCCATCAGGCCGATGGATCAGCGCGTTAATTTGCTTGGCAAAGATGTCTGCGCTTTTTCGCTCAAACATATTCAGAATGCGTTCAATCAGCGCTTGATCCGTCAAACGGTCCGGATGCACCATGCCTTGAACCCACTCGCGAGCCATGGCACGGACACCTTTTTCTTGCGCCATTTGTAGCAAATTGAAACGCTTGCGAACCTCTTCCTCACCCGCAAGCCCAGAGGACTTTGGCAAATACCCCGTGTCCAAAAGCGCCACGCCACCGACACGCTCAGGCACGAGTCGCAGCACCTCAAGTACCACGCGCGCGCCCATCGAATGACCCGCTAATAAGAACTTGGGCGGCGCATCTCTGAGCAACTGAATCGCCATTTGCTCCAGTGAGTTTGCATCACCATGATCGACGACTGTGCACACACGCGAAGCATTGATTTGAGGGAACAGAGGGTCCCAGACGGTGTAGTCACACATCAGCCCGGGCACCAAAATCAAAGGCAAAGCACTCACGGATGGCGCCTGATCAACGTGATTTTCCGATGTCTTTCACATCGGTGACTGTCTCAATTTCTTGGTTCCACAACTGATCACCGACACGTTCAACGCGTCGGATGTAGATGTTTTGCACCACGTCGCGTGTTTGCGCATCGATATAAATAGGGCCACGCGGGCTTTCAAAAACTTGCCCTTTCATGGCATTCAGCAAAGGTTCACCGCCTTGACCTTTGGTCGCCTTGGCCGCTTCATAAATCACACGCATTCCGTCATAAGCACCCACAGCCATGAAGTTGGGACGCGCGCCATTGTTTGCTTTGCCAAATGCCTCGACAAACTTTTTATTCAATGGCGATTTATGGGATGCGGAATAGTGGTGCGTCGTCACCACACCTAATGCAACATCGCCCATGCCGTTGATGATGTCGTCATCCGTGACACTCCCTTCAGCAATCAAACGAATACCTGCTTTATCAAGCCCACGCTCAGCGAACTGCTTCATCAACGCAGAGCCCACCCCCGCAGGGACAAAAGTAAACAGCGCATCAGGTTTTGCATCACGCACGCGTTGCAAGAAAGGCGCGAAATCAGGATTTCGCAACGGCACGCGCAACGTTTCAACCACTTGCCCGCCATTCGCGATGAAACGCTGGTTGAAATATTTTTCTGAATCTACGCCAGGCGCATAGTCCGTGACCAAACTCACCACGCGTTTGATGTTGTTTTTAGACGCCCAATCTGCAAGCGTCACCACCACTTGTGGCACGGTAAAACTGGTACGAACGATGTAAGGAGAAGCCTCTGTCACGATGGATGTCGCTGCAGCCATCACGACCATGGGCGTTTTAGATTGTGTGGCCACAGGGGCCGTCGCCATTGCCAGTGGCGTCAAACCAAAACCAGCCAAAACCTGCACTTTGTCATTGACCACCAGCTCTTGTGCAATTCGTTTTGTAACTTCAGGAGATCCTGTGTCGTCTTTGACAATCAACACCACCTTACGTCCTGCCACCGTGTCACCATGCTGAGCCATATAAAGCCGTGCGGCAGATTCAAGCTGCTTTCCGGTTGCGGCAAAGGGACCAGACATTGGCAAGATCAAACCTACTTTAAAACTGTTGTCTTGCGCATGCGTCAAGGCGGATATGGCCGTCAACCCAACACCGGCCATAAGATTTAAAAAATTTCGTTTATGCATAACACCCTGTCTCCTTGATATTCTGGTATTTTTCAAACCCGTTTTTACACGAAATACTGCGAAGTCGGTGGCAACTTCGCGACACCCATGAATCGCAGAGCTCACAACAATCAGCGCATCTTAAAGTCATCACGCCCCTCTGAAACCTTAACCGTCCAAAATCAAAATGAGCATGACCAACCAAACCAACCCACCACTGACAGCCGATGTCGTGATCATCGGCGGAGGCCCTGTGGGCTTGGGACTCGCAATTGAACTCGGACAGCGTGGCATTCGCTGCCTACTCACGGAGCGATATCCACAGCCACAACCCATTCCCAAGGGGCAAAACCTGACCCAGCGCACGATGGAACACCTTCATTTCTGGGGAGCAGAAAAAGAATTACGCAACGCACGCACCATCCCACCAGAGTACGGCATTGGCGGGCTCACCACCTATGGCACGCTCTTAGGACCTTATGCCTACGATTGGCTACAACGTGAACTGGTGAAACCCTATTACTTCACGGCCAATGAACGCATTCCTCAATATGAGACTGAAAAAGTACTTCGCCAACGGCTGGCCATGTTGCCCTCCGTTGAAACGCTCTATGGGTGGGACGCACAAACCATAGAGCAAGACGATACAGGCACCACGCTGACCATCATCGAGCGCCAAACCAAACAACAGCGTACATTGCGTGCCGCCTATGCCGTCGGTTGTGATGGCAGCCGGTCAAAAGTTCGTGAACAATCTGGTATCACTCAAACGCTCACAGACCATGACCGCCTCATGGCACTGCTCGTTTTTAAATCGCATGAGCTTCACACACTGTTGGCGTGTTATCCAGGCAAATCTTTTTACAACGTTCTTCAGCCTGAATTGAAAGGCTATTGGAAATTTTTTGGCCGAGTTGACCTTGGCAACACTTGGTTTTTTCACGCGCCAGTCCCACCAGGCACAACGGCCGACAACTTTGACTTCAAGTCATACCTTCACCAAGCCGTTGGTGCCGAATTTGAAATCGAACTCCAACACGTTGGGTTCTGGGACCTGCGTTTTGCGCTTGCAAACTCCTATCGCGCGGGCCGCATCTTTATTGCTGGCGATGCAGCGCACAGCCACCCACCCTATGGTGGCTATGGTGTCAATTCTGGACTCGAAGATGCACGCAACCTGGGCTGGAAATTGGCAGCTGTTTTACAAGGCTGGGGAGGTGCCGACTTATTGGACTCTTATGATGCCGAACGTCGTCCTGTTTTTGCGTCCACGATCAGTGACTTCATTGCCAAATCGATTGAAACAGACAGAGACTTTCTTGAACAGTTCGACCCCGTTCGCGACAAAGCCAGTTTTGAAAAGGCTTGGCAAGAACGCTCACAAGGTGCGGCGGGCGAAGTGCACGCGTTTGAACCCAACTATGAAGGTTCACCCGTCGTCTGGCAAGGCCATGACGCGCATCGATTGTGCTCGGCCAAAGGTTCGCACCAATTCGAAGCACGCGCAGGTCACCACTTAGCGCCCATGACACTCGCCTCGGGGAAAAATGTATTTGAAGTGCTAGGCCATGAATTCACACTGCTGGCATTTGACGCAGCACCAGAGGATCGTCAGGTCTTCCTAGACGCCGCGGCAAAAGAAGGGGTGCGCTTGACCATCGTGAATGAAAAATCCAGCGCAGAAAGCACACGCTACCAAGCCAAGTGGGTGCTGCTTCGACCTGATCAATTCGTGGCTTGGGCCAGCCAAGACATGGCTATTGACCTCGAAAAGGCAAGGCACTTGCTGCGCCTTGCCAGCGGACGATAGATACCCGAGTTAGTCTGCAGAAATTTGCTTGGTACGAATCACTGCGCCCCAACGGGGATAGTCCTTCACCACAATGGCGGCTAACTCTGCTTGGGTGGATGCTGAGGCATCCATACCTGCTTTGGCCAAAATATCTTTGACCTCGCTTTGTCGCATGATGGCGGCAATCTCCGTGTTGAGACGCGTCACGACTTCAGCTGGTGTCTTGCTGGGTGCAAAGAACGCGTACCAAAGATCGACATCTATTCGTTTGACGCCAACCTCCGCAAAGGTCGGCACGTCGGGTGCCACCGGATGTCGCTTAGGGCTACCCACAGCCAATGCGTTTAAACGCCCCCCCTTCACAAAACTTTGAGCAATATGAACGGGTAAGAAACCCACATTGATTTCACCCCCCAGCAAATCTTGCGTGTAACCGGCCGAGCCGCGATAGGGGACATGCAGCATGAAGGTGTTCGATTCCAACTTGAACAACTCCATCGCCATGTGATGCGGCGTTCCCACGCCAGGAGAGCCAAAATTGATCGAACCCGGCTTTGCTTGTGCTTGTTTGATCAATTCGGGGACCGATTTAATGCCAGTTTTAGGATTGGCGACCAACATCAAAGAGCCGTAAGCCGCCATTGAGATGGATGAAAAATCCTTGACTGGATCGAAGGCCACGTTTTTGTACATCTGCGAAGCCATCAGCATGGTGTTCGCCCCCATCAACAAAGTATGGCCATCAGGCGCAGACTTGGCGACTGCATCTGCGCCAATATTTCCACTGGCACCAGGCACGTTTTGCACCACCACCGACTGCCCCAAACGCTCACTCAGCCGAGGGGCCACGACGCGAGCGATGGTGTCCATGCCTGTCCCTGGGGTGAACGGGACAATGATTTTGATGGTTTGACTGGGGTAGCTGCTTTGTGCTGTCGCACCCAAGCTGATCGCGCCCATCAAAGCCATCAACATCGCTGCCAATTTTCGGCGTTGCATGCATGTCATTCTGTGTCTCCGTTATTTTTAAAACTCAAACCGCGCTGGTCGCCGGTGCAATTTTGAACAACCGCTCAGCATTGTCTTGAAAGAAAGCCTTGCGAACCTGCGGCGCCATGTCGAGGTTCTCGAGCATGGCAACTTCTTCAGGCACGTACTGGTAGGGGTAGTCCATGGCATACAAGACGCGGTCTGGTCCCATGAAATCTTGCGTGAATTTAAGTGCAGCACCCCAAGCTACACCACTGTTGGTGATGTGAAAATTCTCTCGCAAGTAGTCACTGGGCTTGCGCTTGAGAGGTTGCACACTGGGATAGCGATTGGATTTCACCGTCGCGGCATGCATGTAGTCCAAGCGGTAGGCCCAAAACGGCAAGGCCTCGCCCATGTGCCCCAAGATCACCTGCAGCTTAGGGAAACGATCGAACACACCCGACGTGATCAAGCGCAGGGCATGCAAACCCGTTTCAACCCCAAAGCCATAGATTGCACCATCCAATCCGGCTTCGATGAAGTGCTGAATCATGCTCGCAGGCATCGCATTGGGATGCAGGTAGATGGGCGTATTCATCGCCTCGGCCGCTTCAAAGATAGGCCAAAACTTGGTGTCAGACAGATACTCGCCTTGGGTATGTGAATTGATCACCACCGAATGCATGTCCAACTGATTCACACCGCGCTGAATTTCCTTAGCGGCTGCGGCAGGGTCTTGTGGCGCGACTGCAATCATGCCCACCAACCGATCGGGATGGCGGCGCATGGCTTGGGCCAAAATGTCATTGGCTACTGGGGCAAAAGCCACGGCAGTGTCTTTGTCCATGATCTGCACACCCGGCGAGGTGAGTCCAATCACCTGCACATCAACGCCTGCCGCATCCATGTGCTGCAAGCGTAGTTCGTCTAAGTCGGTCAGACAACGCATGATGTGTTGCGCCCGTTCACTAGGGCTGCTCATGTAAAAACCCATCAAATGTTTGAAGCCCACATCCACATCGTCTTTGTTCAAGATGCGTTTGTAAATTTCTAACATCTCAGGCGGAGAAAATGCCTCCTCGGTCGCAATTCGTCGATAAGGCCGAACTGGCAAAGAGTTTGAGGTGATGCTCATTTGATACTTTCAGTGATTGTCAAAATGTTGAAAAAAGCTTAAGCCGATTGGCACTCAGGAACAGGCGTGGGCAAAGCCCTCTTCTCATAGAACGCACGTAAGTTATCCATCGTCAATGCAGCCATTGCACGTCGTGTTTCTTCCGTGGCGCTGGCAATGTGCGGCGTCAGCACCACGTTGTTCAAACGACGCAACTCGGGATCGACCAACGGCTCATCCCAAAACACATCCAAAGCAGCACCCGCAATTAGTTTGTCCTTCAAGGCCGTCACCAATGCTGGCTGATCCACCACCGACCCACGCGCAATGTTGATGAGATACCCCTGACTGCCCAGCGCTTGCAGAACGGACGCGCCAATCAAATTCTTGGTGCGATCACCACCAGGCACAGCGACCACCAAGTAATCTACCTCGGCAGCCAAGGCTGTCGCAGTTTGATAGAAGGTGTAAGGCACGCCCACTTTAGGCTCCCGACTGGTATAGAGAACACGCATGTCAAATGCTACAGCGCGTTTGGCAATCGCTTGGCCAATTCGCCCCATCCCCACGATGCCGAGTGTCGCTCCCGAGACTTTGCGCGTCATCGGAAAGACATCATTTACCCAATCGCCATTTCGCACAAAACGGTCTGCTTGCGGAATGCGGCGACCTATCGACAACATCAGACCTAGCGCTAAGTCGGCCACATCATCCGTCAAAACGCCGGGCGTGTGCGTGACCACAATGCCCTTTTCTTTGGCTGCAGCCACATCCACGCCGTCGTAGCCGACGCCGCAAATGGCAATCAGTTTGACGTTGGGCAGCATAGTCAGCAGCTTTTTATCCACCATCGCAGCACCCGTGCCCACCAGCGCCGTCACCTTTCGCAAGGCGCCAGGGTCTTTGATGTGGGTATGGTCGTGCACGATGTAGCTTGCTTCTTGCAACGCATTCATCATGAATGCGGGCAAGGGTGACACTTGCATGATTTCTTGGGCCATGGCGGAATCCTTCAGCTTGTCTTTTGTTTATCTTGAGCCCTACTCTACCCGCTGATTGGCTAACATAACAACCATGACTGAAGGCTCTCCCCTCCTTAATATCGCTGGCTGCGTAGCCACACTCACACTGCGCCGCCCCTCGCTTCGTAACAGCTTGACCGATGACGACCTCAACACCTTGTTAGCGCACTTTGAGGCACTCAACAAAAACACTGCCGTGCATGTGGTGGTGTTGCGTGCCAACACCACAGCACAAAAACAAGCCGTATTTAGCGCTGGCTACAACGTGGATGGTTTTGACAACGATCCCATGGCGCCCTTATTTTTTGAAAAAATTCCCGAAGCTTTGGAGGGTTTACGCCCCGTCACGGTGTGCGCGCTGAACGGCAGTGTCTACGGGGGCGCCACCGACTTGGTACTGGCCTGCGATTTCACTGTCGCACAACGTGGCATGTTTTGGCGCATGCCTGCTTGCGCACTGGGGCTGCACTATTACCCGAGCGGATTACGACGCTACGTCAGTCGTTTTGGGCTGCAAGCCAGCAAACAGGCTTTTTTGCTAGGACAGCCCATTCCATTTGAAGATATGGAAAAACTCGGACTGTTCGACACGCTTGTAGAGCTTGATGCGTTTGAGGCCGCAGTAGAAAAAATTGTGGGCACTTTGACAGGCATGGCACCCTTAGCGCTACAAGCAACCAAAAAAAGTTTGAACGAAATTGCGGCGGGCTTGTACAGCGAGCCCACCTTGAGAGAGCGCTCGCGCGACTCAGTCTATAGCCAAGACTTTGCAGAAGGCCGCGCAGCATTTGCACAGCGCAGAGCGCCACAATTCAAAGGCACTTAAAGGTTTTAGAGCGCCAATGAAAAAGGGAGCCACTGGCTCCCTTTTTGTTCTGGTTCCAGAAAGAAACCAAAGCGGTCATTAGGCTTTCTTGGCGTAAGCGGAGCACCAGCCTTTGCCTGCCACTTGCTTGCCAGCAAATAAAGGACAGCCGCCTGCAGCATCGCCAGCTTTGCCTTGGAACAAAGCACAGTTGGCGCATTGCTGGCCAGCAGCGTATTTTGGCTGCTTGGCTTTATCCACTTTCGTAGCGTCAGCTTTGTAACCCAAGCCAGCAGCTTGAGGATCTTTCTCGTCCACCATGGCAGCTTGCGCAGCAGTTGCTGCGAAAGCAGCAACGCCAGCAACAGAAATGGTTTGCATCATGAATACGCGACGGTTGGTAGGTTTGTTCATAAGAGTGCCCTTGGCAATGTTAGAAATGGGGCCAGAACATACTGGCACCGTGTATCTTAACGTTTGATTCTGAGGCGTGTTTGACAGGCATCAAACAGCCTCATTTTCTCGCATACGTCCTTGAACAAAGGCCAAAGCCTCAACCGTATCCACATCCAACACGCAGCCTTCATCTGCCACATCAAGTCGGCAAACCGCATGTTGCGCTACCACCGCGCGCGCGCCGTGATCGCCGGTGAGTTGTAATAAAGCGGCACGACTTGAGAGGTCAAACCCGACCGGATGACCTTGCTTGCCGTTGTAATTGGGGACCACCACGGCATGTTGTTGCAAGGCCGTGGCGACCGCCAGCAAGGTACTGGCTTGGACTAAAGGTAAGTCTGCAGGCAAGATCAACCAACCGTGGGCATCAAGCGTAGCCGCTACGCCGCAAGCAATGCTGTCACCCATGCCTGGATTTTTTAGGTGTGAGGTGTGCTCTCGTTCAACCACATGAAAGGGCAAACCACTCGATCGCACCGCAGCCAAGACATGATCACGCACGCGTTGGCCACACAACATGGCGTCAAGTTTGTCTTGGGATGCACCCGATGCTTTGAATCGCTCGCCTTTTCCCGCCGCCAAAACAATGATGGTCGGCAATGCCGTCACGCTTTGACGCAAGATGATTCGGCAGAACCAGACGCAACTGCCATGGCATTTTTGACCTGCACAATTTGCGCAATGATCGACACCGCAATTTCGGCTGGGGTTTTGGCATCGATGCGCAAACCCACTGGGCCGTGCAAGCGCTCTAAGGCTTCTACACCCAGACCAAAATGCTCCATCAAGCGTTGCTTGCGCGTCGCTTGGTTTCGGCGCGAACCCAATGCCCCCACATAAAAAGCGTCGGAATTCAAAGCCTCCATCAAAGCCATGTCGTCCAGCTTGGCGTCGTGCGTCAACGCCACGATGGCGGTGTGTGCATCGGGTTTGAGTTCTAACACCACATCATCTGGCATACCTATCACACGGGTCACGCCGTCAAGGCCGAGCGTAGCCGCATACTCTTCACGCGGGTCACACACCAACACTTCGAAATCCAGCAGCTTGGCCATATGCGCGACGGCTTGGCTGAGCTGACCGGCCCCAATCAACAACAAGCGCCAGCGTGGGCCAAACAGGGTGGTGAGGGTGACGCCATCAAACTGCAATGCTTCGGTACGCGCGGCTTCGCGCAAAGTCACCTCGCCCGTTGAAAGCTTGACTGTGCGAGCCACCAATTGGTGCGAGGCAGTGCGCTGCAACACCTCTTCAATCCATGCCACATCATTGACAGGCTCTTGCACCAATCGCAAAGTGCCACCACAGGGCAAGCCAAAGCGCGCGGCTTCTTCCTTGCTCACACCATAGGCCACCATGGACGGATGCGCGAGCGCGTCGTATTCACCGGCTTTGATGCGGGCAATCAAGTCGTCTTCGACGCAACCACCCGACACCGAACCACTCACCACACCATCGTCACGCACCGCCAGCAAAGCCCCGGGGGGGCGTGGGGCACTGCCCCACGTTTCCACCACCGTGACCAAAGTGACGCGCCGTCCCGCTTGACGCCAAGCCAGCACATCACCCAACACACGCAGGTCTAAGCTCTCCATCTGATGCCTTTAGGCAAGTGCCGTTTGCTTGAGCGCCTCGGCCGTGATGGGCAAGCGACGCACGCGTTTTCCTGTGAGCTTGGCCACCGCGTTGGCAATGGCGGGTGCCACCACCGCTGTAGCAGGCTCGCCAATGCCACCAGGCTTCTCGGTGCTCTTGACCAACACGATGTCAATTTTGGGCACTTCGTTCATGCGCACAGGTTGGAAGTTGTGATAGTTAGTTTCTTGCACACGACCATTGACCATCGTGATTTGGTGCTTCAACGCCGCGCCTATGCCAAAGATGATGCTGGATTGCAACTGCGCTTCCACCGTGTCGGGGTTGACCATGTGGCCCATGTCTGCTGCCACCGTCACGCGATGCACTTGCACCTCGCCGCTTTCGTTCAAGCTCACCTCGGCCACTTGTGCCATGTAGGTGTCGTAACCTTCCATCAACGCAATGCCCAAAGCATGGCCTTTAGCCATTGGCTTGCCCCAGCCCGCTTTGTCGGCAGCGAGTTTGAGCACATTGACAAAACGTGGTTTGCCGGCGAGCAAGCTGATGCGGTACTCGTAGGGGTCTTTGCCTGCGGCTTTGGCCAGCTCATCCATGAAGCTTTCGTTGGCGAAGGCGTTCATGTTGTGGCTCACCGCACGCCAGTAGCCCACGCGGATGCCGGTGTCGTGAATCACCATGTCGTGTTGGGTGTTGGCAATGTTGTAGCCCGTCACAGCAGCTTCAGCCATGAAAGGGTCCATCGTGTCTTTGGGCAAGCCAAAGGCACGTTGCGTGACCGACTGAGAAGCCACTTTGAAATGCATCGCCACAGGCTTGCCAGAGACATCCAAACCTGCCTTGAGCTGGTTCACACCCACAGGACGGTAGAAGTCATGCATCATGTCGTCTTCCCGAGTCCACAGCAGTTTGACGGGCTTGTTGACCGCCTTTGAAATCTCTGCCGCTTGCACGATGAAGTCGAGCTCTAAACGTCGGCCAAAGCCACCGCCCAAGAAGGTGGTTTGCAGTGTGATGTCTTCAGGCTTCAATCCCAAAGCGCCAGCCACCGCGCCTTGTGCGCCTTGTTGGAATTGGGTGGGGCCAATCAGCAAAGCCTTGTTGCCTTGCACATGAGCCGTGAAGTTCATGGGCTCCAGCGGTGCGTGTGCTTGCATCGGAATAACGTACTCAGCTTCCAACACTTTGGCTGCGCCTTTGAGTGCAGCGGCCACATCACCTTGTGGCTTCGTGATTTCCAACACCTTGCCAGTTTTCAAAGCTTGGCGCGTGCCGTCAATCACGCTGGCATCGCTCAAGGCAGCGCCTGCGCCCTCGTCCCACTGAATGCTCAGCAAGTCGCGGGCTTTTTTGGCTTGCCACCAGCTGCTGGCCACCACGGCCACGCCGTCGCTGATTTGCACCACGTCGATCACGCCAGCAGACGCTTTGGCTTTAGCGCCATCAAAGCTCTTAACCTTGCCACCAATCACAGGGCACTGCGCCAGTGACGCGTAAACCATGCCTGGCAACTTCACATCAATGCCAAACTCGGCCGTGCCGTTGACCTTGGCAGGTGTGTCCACACGCTTGGTACGTTTGCCCACAATTTTGAAATCTTTGGGGTCTTTCATGGGCGGTTTCTCTGGCACCGGCATGCTGGCTGCTGATTGCGCCAAATCACCATAGGTGGACTTCAGGCCTTTGGGGCCATAAATCATGCCCTTATCAGCTTTGATCAAATCGCGATCTACGTTCCAACGTGCAGCGGCAGCGGTGATCAACATTTCGCGCACTTGCGCGCCAGCCACGCGCAGCTTGAGCCAGCCTTCACGCACGGAAGTCGACCCACCCGTAAGTTGCCCGCCCAGCAAGGCGTTGACATACACCTCACCAGGAGGCGCTGCCGCCACTTTGATTTGGCTGATGTCTACGTTGAGTTCTTCGGCAATCAACATCGGCATCGAGGTGTACACGCCTTGGCCCATTTCTGAACGGGCAGACAGCAAGGTGATGACGTTGTTGTCGGCAATGTGCACCCAGGCATTGGGCGTATGCACGGTGCCGGCAGCCATAGCTTCGCCAAGTGTGCCGGGCAAATTGAAGCCGAGCATCAAGCCACCAGTCACAGCAGCGGATGTTTTGAGGAATGAACGGCGAGAAGTATGTGTGTGTGTCATGGTGTATCTCCGGCGGTTCAGGCTTTGCGCATCATGGCAGCGGCATCTTTGATGGCGGCACGCACACGCGTGTAGGTGCCACAGCGGCACAGGTTGGCGCTCATGGCTTGGTCAATGTCAGCATCGCTGGGGTTCTTGTTTTTGGCGAGCAACGCAGCGGCGCTCATCAACTGGCCAGATTGGCAGTAACCGCATTGAGGCACGTCGTGCTTGATCCACGCCACTTGCAGTGGATGGCTGTTGTCTTTTGAGAGTCCTTCGACTGTGGCGACTTTTTTGCCAGAAACGCTGGAAAGTGGGATTTGGCAAGAACGTGTGGGTTGACCGTCCACATGCACCGTGCAAGCACCACACAAAGCGGCACCACAACCAAACTTAGTGCCCGTCAGGCCCAGCTCATCCCGAATCACCCACAACAGCGGGGTGTCTGTTTCGGCGTTGGCCTTGGCGGCTTTGCCGTTGATTTGAAAATCGACACTCATCAACGTCTCCTCAATAAAAGTACAGTCGAGTATCAATGAAAAGTATTTACGATGCATGAAAGCCCATTTCGGGTTTTCCCTTAATTTGTCACACATGACACACAGCACACCATGAGCCACATCTCTAACCTTCGCAAAAGCTACGAACGCGCCGAACTCAACGAATCTGCCTCTGCGGCAGACCCCCTGCAGCAGTTCGACCAATGGCTCAAAGAGGCCATTGATTCGGAGGTTCCCGAGCCCAACGCGATGACAGTAGCCACCGTGGGGAGCGACCTGCGCCCCAGCACGCGTGTGGTGTTGATCAAAGGCTATGACGCGCGCGGCATTGTGTGGTTCACCAACTACGCCAGCCGAAAAGGCCAGCAACTCGCAGGCAACCCGTTTGCGGCACTGCAGTTTCATTGGGTAGAACTAGAGCGCGTGGTGCGCATTGAAGGCCGGGTGGAAAAAGTAAGCGGGGCTGAAAGCGATGACTACTTCCACAGCCGCCCACTCGATTCACGCATTGGCGCATGGGCGAGCCCGCAAAGCCAGGTGATTGAAGGACGCGGTACCTTAGTCGCCAATGCCGCTAAATATGGGGCGCAGTTTTTGTTGCAACCGCCGCGCCCGCCTCACTGGGGCGGCTACCGTCTGATCCCTGAACAGTGGGAATTCTGGCAAGGCCGTCGAAGCCGTTTACACGACCGTTTGCGTTACAGCCAAGAGCGCCAAGGCGCTTGGCTACGAGAGCGGCTCGCGCCTTAGAAGCTAATTTGCACGCCCACTTTGAGGCTACGGCCTGCCATTGGCGGGGCATTGCTGCCCATGGTTTGCGTGAGCACTGAGGTGGATGAGTAAGCCAACTTGTTGGTGATGTTGTCGAGCTTGGCAAACCACAAGCTATGCACCGGCCCGCTGTGAGCGTGGTAGTTCAGACCTGCACGCCACAAGGTATTGGCGGCAGTGGTGATGCCAGGGTTCGCCCCGTTGTTGGGTACATGGTTTTGCGCGGCAGCATGCATGAACCCCAAACGAGCCCCCCATGCGCTGTGCGACCAGACAGCGTCTGCGCCTACCCGCATGGGCGCGATACGCGGCAAATCACTTTTGTGCGTCAAGTCTTGGGCACGCACCAAATCAGCGCGTAACTCTAAGTCCATCGCCCCTTGGGCACTGTTGGACGAGAGAACCGCATCTTCACCGCCGACCATGCGCACTTTGGCGTTGGACTCCAGGCCGTAGAAGCGAGCACGTACCCCTTGAAAGTTGTAAAGAGGCATAGCGCCTGGATCCGTCTGAGCTGCGGCAACGCCTTGACTCAAGCGATAGTCCCCTGTTGGCTGCAACGAGATGAAATTGGCGAAATGCGAGCCAAAAGCCGTCACACCGAATTTGTGTGCCCCTTGCTGCAACTCAGCCCCCACATCCAATTGGGTAGCTTTTTCTAACCCCATTTGGGCACTCCCCACCTCATAGGTCGCAGTGGCGATGTGGGGTCCATTGGCAAACAACTCATAGTCTTTGGGCGCACGCTGGCTTGCACTGAGGTGACTGGTGATTTGCCAACCATTTTGCGATTCACCTTTGCGCAAATTGCGCATCACCCCTAGCCCCCAGCTAAAAGGGGTGAAGGTTTGGCTTTGGGCTAAGTTGTCCCCAAAATTTTCACGCAGCGCCACACGGATCGATTCGGTTCTCGCGCCTGCACTAAGTTGCCCCCAGCTTGTTTTGAGTGTTTGGTAGGCAAACAGGGCCGCACTTTGCGTTCGGCTAGGCCCCACAAACTTCTCTGCACCTTCGGCTTGCAAGTCATTGTGTTCGCGCTGAATGCCAACCGTGCCATCCAATTGCATGCCGTTGTTCAGACGCAGCGCTTGCTGGCGGCTTTCTAAACGAAAGTCATTGCCTTGATTGTCAAAGCGTGTATTGGCAACTGTTGCGTCGTATTCGGTGTGTGTGTAGTTGGTGTGGCCCAACTGAAATTTGACATCCTCAAATGCGCCACCGACTTCGCGCAACTGCCCCTCCATCACCTGATGACGACGCCGCATGCCAATGCGCACCGTGGGTTCGGCCACCGTGCCATAGGTGCTGCGGTATTCGCTGGTCGATAAGCCGACGTAACCTCGGTCAAACAGCAGGGTGCCGCCCACAGCGCCACCTTGACTGTCACTGGCCGAATTGCACACACGGCGACCATTGGGCGTGCCATCGCAGGTCATGTCTTTGGGCACACGCAGGTTTTGGGTGCTGCGATCAAACGCGTCCACATGCAACGCAACTTTGTCGTTACCAGCTTCCACCATCGCACCCGAACTGCGCTCGTTGGCCGCACCACCCGCGCGCACTTCGACCTTGCCCAACACGCCGCCTTTGGCCTCAAAAGCACGTTCGCGGGCAATGCGGTTGTCAATCACGTTGACCACACCACCCATGGCGCTACCGCCATACAACAAAGCCGCCGGACCGCGCAGCACTTCGATGCGTTCGGTCGTCAGTGGATCGATGGGCACAGCGTGGTCTGTACTCAAGCCCGACACATCCATATTGGCACCGCTGTTTTGCAAGATGCGGATGCGATCACCGTCCATGCCACGAATCACGGGACGGCCCACGTTAGGTCCGAACGAACCATTGGCAATACCGGGCAAAGTATCCAGCGTTTCGCCCAAGGTACTGCCTTGGCGCTGGGTGAGCGCCGCACCCGAAAGCTGCTGTGCGGGTGCTAAAAGGGGGCGGGTATCGAGAGCACGCCCTGTGATGGTGACTTCATCCAAATGCCGACCTTCACCCTCAATAGCAGATTGGGCCCAAGCCAAGCCAAGCGTGGCATCAAGCAATGTGCAAATGGCAACGGCGGCAGCGCTGCGCTGAAAAACGTATTTCATGGCGTTGACCTGCGGGACTAAAAGCGCCCCCTTATTACAAACAAATGACAGTGCTGAAGTCAAAAATTCAAGCACACCCAACGTCAAATTAATGCAAAGTAGGTGGCCCTCGGGCCGCGTAAAAACGTTCGACAAGCGCGAAACGCTCGTCCAACACAATAGCTGTCCAGGTTGGAACGGACACCACAGACATCAGCCATAAAGCGGGGGTGTACAAAAGGTCTGGGCACGTTTGATCAAAAAGCTGACACTCCACCGCGTTGCTGTGCTCACCCAAAATCGCCGCCAACACACCCGAACTGTCTGAAACCCTATGGGTGGAGACACTGGCGTTGGGTTTGGCATGCGCCACACGGTGCACCAAACCCACGGTTTGCACCCACACCATGGCGACCAGACAGATCAGCAGCAAACGACGCAGCCCACGCGTGCACAAGGCCGATGGCAGGCCATGCAACACATCAACCATGCTTCACCTTGTCGGCAAAGGTTTGCATAAACTTTTGCACCTTGGGGGCCACCACGAAGGCGCAATAGCCTTGTGCTGGATTGTTTTCAAAATAGTCCTGGTGGTAGTCCTCGGCAGGGGTGTAGTTGCGCAAGGTTTGTAGCTCTGTCACCACGCGGCCAGACAGGGCCATCTGGAGGTCATCCAGCACCTGTTGCGCGATCGCAAGGTCAGCTTCGTCGCTCACGTAAATAGCGCTGCGGTATTGCGTGCCCACATCGTTGCCTTGACGATTCAACGTGGTGGGGTCGTGGATGACAAAGAAAATTTCTAGCAACTCACGCAAGCCAATGAGGGTGGGGTCGTAAACCAAACGCACCACCTCGTTGTGACCGGTATGGCCTTCGCATACCTGCGCGTAAGTAGGATTCAAGGTCTGGCCATTGGAATAACCAGACTCTACGTCTCGTACACCATGGACACGCGTAAACACAGCCTCGGTGCACCAAAAGCAGCCGCCACCTAAAGTAATCACCTTAAGTGAAGCAGAGGACGCAAAAGGGGTTTTCATAGCTTTGATTCTATGGGTTGTCATTCATGACACACAGAACACAGGGTCGTATGCATTCATCAAAAGGATTAAGCTGCTACATTAATAACCAATCAGTCATTAACGAACAACCGTGTCCTTTACTTCCGCCAACTTAGCCGAAATCACGCCTAGAAGAGAGCGTCGTAAAGAAGCGCGTCCTGGCGAGCTCGTCAAAGCAGCGCTGGATTTATTTGTGGAAAAAGGCTTTGCCGCCACACGCGTGGACGAAGTCGCAGCACGCGCAGGTGTGTCCAAGGGCACCTTGTTTTTGTATTTCGACAGCAAGGAAGATCTATTCAAAGCGGTGATTCGCGAAAACATCGCCAACTTATTCCCGGCCTGGAATGAAGAGTTCAAAACCTTTGAAGGCAGCAGCGCGGAAATGCTGCACTACGCCATGGACTTGTGGTGGCTCAATGTGGGCAATACCCCAGCAAGTGGGATTGTCAAACTGGTCATCAGCGAGGCACAAAACTTTCCAGAAGTTGCTGCCTTTTATCAAAAAGAAGTGGTTGAGCCGGGCACTGGTTTGCTACAAAGCATCTTGCAACGCGGCGTAGACCGGGGTGAGTTTCAGAGCATGGACACAAGCAAAAGTGTGTTTAGCATGATCGCACCCATGATCTTTTTGATGATGTGGAAACACTCCATGGGCGCTTGCGCCGCGTCGGCCAACATCATTGATCCTCAAGAATTCATCCACATGCATGTGGATTTATTGCTCCACGGCATGAGCACAAAGAGCCCCAAATGAAAAACATCAAAACCCGTTGGATCTTGATTGGCATCGTCATTTTGGCCTTGGTCGCCGGGGTCTGGCGCGCCATGAGTAACAAACGTGCTCAAGAAGCTGCGGCCGCTGCGCCTGTCGCTGTACAAACGCAAATCGAACTGGCCAACAGCGATGTGATGAGTGCGCAATTGCGCGACATCACGCAAGGCTTAGCGGTATCAGGCACTGTCAAGGCCGTGAACTATGCCGTCATCAAAGCCCGCGTAGCAGGCGAGCTGAAAGAAGTCGTGGCGCGTGAAGGCGATGCTGTGAAGGCGGGTGATGTGCTGGCCCGCATCGACCCCACCGAATACCAGCGCCGCTGGCTACAAGCAGCCGAGACAGCCAGCGCCGCCAAATCACAAATGGAAATCGCGCAGCGCGCATGGGACAGTAACAAGGCCTTGGTGGACCAAGGCTTCATTTCTAAAGCCGCGATGGACAATTCTGTCGCTTCTTACCAAGGTGCCATGGCCAGCCACAAAGCAGCGATTGCGGGGGCAGATGTGGCTCGCAAAGCCTTGGACGACGCCACGTTGCGCGCGCCTTTTGCGGGCATCGTCTCAGGCCGTGCTGCACAAGTGGGCGAACGTGTCGCGATCGATGCCAAGATCATGGAATTGGTGGACTTGAGCCAACTCGAAGTCGAAGTGCCCTTGAGCCCCAGCGAATCCATGGATGTACGCGTAGGCCAAATCGCCTCGCTGCAATTAGAAGACCGCCCACAAACCGTGGGAGCCAAGGTCAAGCGCATCAGCCCCAGCGCCCAAACCGGCAGCCGCAGCGTGCTGATTTATTTGGCGCTCGACAAAGCGGAAGGCTTGCGCCACGGCTTGTTTGCCAAAGGCATTTTGGGCATGGGAAAAAGCCAAGCGTTGGCTGTGCCTTTGTCCTCTGTACGAACCGACCGCGCACAACCTTATGTACAAGTGGTCGAACAAGTGGGCGACCAACTTCAAGTGGCGCACAAAACCGTTACCTTAGGCGTGCGCGGCATGGACTTGGCCCAACCCGAGTCTGAAACCATAGTGGGCGTGACAGGTTTGGCGCAAGGCAGCACCGTGCTCAGAAGCAATGTCGGTGCGCTGCGCGAAGGCATACTGGTGAAGTACACCGCCAAAGCAGCAGCCTCCGCGGCCAGTGCCGCACATTAAGGCGACAGACGCAGCATGTGGTTCACCAAAGTCAGTTTAAAAAATCCGGTCTTTGCCACCATGGTGATGCTCGCCTTTGTGGTGCTAGGCCTCTTCTCGTACCAACGTCTCAAGATTGACCAGTTTCCCAACATCGACTTTCCGGTGGTGGTGATCACCACCGAATATCCGGGGGCGTCTCCTGAGATTGTGGAAAGCGAAGTTAGTAAGAAAATTGAAGAAGGCGTCAACTCAATTGCTGGCATCAGCGCACTCACCTCACGCAGTTACGAAGGTATGTCGGTGGTGGTGATTGAGTTCCAACTCTACGTCGATGGCCGCAAAGGTGCTGACGATGTACGCGAAAAAGTGGCGGCGCTTCGGCCAACCCTTCGCGATGACGTGAAAGAGCCCAAAGTCTTACGCTTTGACCCATCTAGTCGTGCCATTTGGTCGCTGGCGGTGGTGCCCGAAACACCGCAAGGGGGCAAAGCACTCTCCTCAGTGGAGATGACCAACTGGGCCGACCAGGTGTTGAAGAAGCGCCTAGAGAACGTGCGCGGTGTGGGTTCGGTGTCGCTGGTAGGCGGCACCAAACGCGAAATCAATTTGTACCTCAACCCACAAGCAATGGAGTCGCTGGGCATCAGCGCGGACCAAGTGGTGAACGCGGTGAAAACCGAAGCCCAAGACTTGCCTGTGGGCAGCTTACGGTCTTTACAGCAAGACCGTGTCATTCAAATCCAAGGCCGCATGCTGCGCCCCGAAGACTTTGGCCAAATCATTGTGGCGCGTAAAAACACA
>CANFZT010000009.1 GCA_947451565.1 Comamonadaceae bacterium
AGGTGGTGTGAGAAAAAAGGGTACTGGCTGGGTGCGTAGCGTGTCGCTGCGCGACGCACACGGCGAGACTCAAATCAGACGACTACACATGTAGAACTGTACGAAAAAGGCTTGTGGACGCGGGTTCAAATCCCGCCAGCTCCACCATTTTTTATGTGAGAAAGACACTCTCGCACTTATAAGAATCCCGCAGAGGCCTAGTCTCTGCGGGATTTTTTCTGTTTTATGCGTCATCACGCAGCAAAACAACTTGGCGCGCCAGATCTATAAAGCACTTTCGATCGGCATCGCTCAGGGGCTGGAGGATGTCTTTTTGCAAATCCTCAACGATGGGCTCTAAGGCGGCCCGAATTTTGTTGCCTTTTGCTGTCAAGGACAGCTCGCGTGCACGGCGGTCTTGCTCACTGACGAGGCGACGAATCCAGCCTTTTTTTTCCAAGCGCTCTATGACGCCGCCAATGGTTGCGCGGTCGTAACCAATCATTTCTGCGAGACGCGCTTGGTCGATGCTTGGGTTTTCGTTGATGGCCTGCAGCGCTGCATATTGAACGGCTGTCAGGTCAAACCCCGCTGCTTGTGTGCGTTGAACAAAAACTTGCGTCGATTGTTGATGAAGACGGCGTATCAGATGTCCCGCCATGTCGAGTACGGACATACTTGTTTTCCAGTTGAAAGGTCAAAATAGTAATCATACATACCATGTTGACTTACATTAGTAAGTACAGTTATTATCTAGCCATGCCGACGCTTCGGTGACTTTTTAAATTTTTTGGAGACAAGACATGCAGTTCTATAAAAATGGATTCAGAGGTGGCAATCCCGACATCAAGGAAGCCGCGCCCAACCGACGCAACCGCGGCATCAATGAGCCCTTGCCCGAAAAAGTGGACGTGTTGATTGCGGGGACTGGGCCAGCGGGCTTGTGCTTGGCGGCTCAGTTGGCGCAATTCCCAGAGATACAAACGATGATTACCGAGCGCATGCCCAGCAACATCATCAAAGGTAAGGCCGATGGCATCAATACGCGCACGATGGAGATGTTTCAAGCGTTTGGTTTTGCCGATAAGGTCAAGCGTGAAACCTATTGGGTCAATCAAACCGCCTTCTGGATGCCAGATCCGAAGAACCCTGAGCACATCAAACGCGTCGGGCGCGTGCAAGACGTGGCCGACGATAGTTCGGAAATGCCTCATATTTTGATCAACCAAGCACGACTGCACGAGCTGTTTTTGGAAGTGATGAAAAACTCGCCTTCACGACTCGAACCCGACTACAGCTGGGAAGTTGTGAATTTGACGATTGATCCTACGACCGATGATCATCCAGTCACCGTGACACTGAAGGATGCAAGTGGTGTCAACTGGGGCGCAACGCGGACGGTGCGCGCGAACTACGTTGTTGGATGTGATGGTGCGCATTCAGCCGTGCGCAAGGCCATCGGTGGCCAGCTGCACGGAGATGCCGCGCATCAAGCCTGGGGTGTGATGGATATTCTCGCGAACACTGATTTTCCAGACGTACGTCAGAAGTGTTTGATCTCATCTGCGACTGAAGGCAACGTGCTTATCCTGCCGCGTGAAGGGGGCTATGTATTTCGAATGTATGTCGAGCTAGACAAACTTCGACCCGACGAAAAAGCAGCTCATCGCAAATTCACCCAAGATGACATGATTGCTGCAGCGAATCGCATCATCAAGCCCTATACGCTTGATGTGAAAGAAGTGGTCTGGTGGTCTATTTACGACATTGGACACAGCATCACAGACAAATTCGATGATGTTCCTGAGGGTGAAGATCGCAATCCGCGCGTCTTCACAGCGGGCGACGCTTGCCACACCCACTCACCCAAGGCGGGGCAGGGGATGAACGTGTCGATGCAAGACACCTTCAACTTGGGCTGGAAGTTGGTGCATGTCCTTCAAGGAAGAGCAGATGCGCGTCTGTTGCGCAGCTACACCAAAGAGCGATTGACAGAGGCCAAGCGCTTGGTTGAGACCGATCACAAATGGTCGCGGGTGATGTCGGCACCGACCACGCAAGCTGAGCGAGATGGCACTGAAGAACCGCGCATCATTCGCCAATTCAAAGAGAACTTGGAGTTCACGGGTGGCACTGCTGTGAAATACGATGCGTCATATCTTTTCGTCGCCAGTGCACATCAGGCGCTTGCGACGGGTCAGGAAATCGGTCGTCGCTTTCACTCAGCACCGGTGGTGCGTTTGTCTGACGCCAAGCAAATGCAGCTGGGCCATGTGGCCGAGGCCGATGCGCGCTGGCGTATCTATGCGTTCGCTGGCAAGGCAGATGGTTCTAACGCGGGTTCAGCCATCCACAAGCTCTCGGACTGGCTAGAAACCCATCCAAGTTCACCCATTGTCAAGCACACACGAAAAGGAGAAGACATCGACGCGGTGATCGACTTCCGTGCCGTGTTCCAGCAGACGTTTGATCAACTTGCCTACGAGAACATGCCTTCTCTGCTCAAGCCCAAAACTGGCAAGCTGGGTCTACAAGACCATGAAAAAGTTTTCTGCACCGACCACAAAGGCGTGGGTGATATTTTTGAGATGCGCGGCATCAACCGTGAGAAGGGTTGTATGGTGGTGGTTCGCCCTGACCAGTACGTTGCGCATGTTTTGCCATTGGACGGTTTTGAAGAGTTGTCGGGTTTCTTTGCTGGGTTCATGCGGTAATTCCGACATGTTTTAGAGCCAAGCATCCAAGTCGGAACCATTCCCTTGGATAGCTCTAAAACTTGTACCGCAAGCCCACACTGATCAATGACGAGTTGGTTTGCTCAGAGGGTATTGGTTTGGACTTTGTGTAGTCCGCCCCAATGCCCCATTGGGCATCTAGGTTGTACGAAAATCCCAATCCATAAATCGTGTGTGCGTAGGATATCGACGTTGTCGTTTGAAGCACACCTCTGCGCAAGGTCGCTTCTTGCGAGCCAAATTGCCGCCCTAGCTTTGCGTAAATCCCCCATGTTTTACTCAGCGACAAGTACGGGCGCAGATTGAAACCATACCCATCCTTGACGTTGACCGTCATGTCCGAACGGGCTGCGAGGGCAAGGGTGGAATCGTTCAAACCCGTGAATACGTATCCGTCTAAGCCCAAATTGGGGCTCAAACTGGCGTGCGTCGCACCATTGACTGCGCTTAGCCTTTCCAGAAATCTGCACCCAAAGACAACACCTGTTCCGTTAGAAAATTTGAGCAAGCCCTGACGCGAGCTAGATCGTGTGTGTCAGGGTGCGTGATCAACCAGTACGAACGGGTGAGGTAGACATCGTCCGGCAGGACGCGCGTGAGCGCGGGGTGGTTTCGAGCCATGAAGTGTGGCAAGACCCCCAATCCTGCGCTGCCCACGATGGCAGTCAACTGGCTAATGACGTTTGAGATATGCAGTCGCGGCTGGATATTGCGGTCCACCATCGGCAAGTAGTCCAGCTCAGGGGTCCACATCAGGTCTTCCACATAGCCAATCCAGCTGTGCGTGAGCAGATCCGACTTCTTGGTGATGGGAGGGTGTGCGTCTAGGTAGCTTTGGCTGGCATAAATACCTAAGCCGAAGTCGACCAGGGGACGTGCATAAACCCGACCTTGGCTGGGGCGAGCCATGCTGACGGCAATGTCGGCTTCTCGTTTGGACAGGCTAAATGAACGAGGGTTGGCGACCAGCTCGATGTTCAGGTCAGGATGCTTTTGACCCAGCAGCGCCAACTGTGGTGCTAAGAAATAGGTGCCGAAACCTTCTGGGGTGCCGATCCTGACGTTGCCGGTTAGGTGCGAGGTTTCCGCATGTAGTCTCACGCCCATTCGTACCGCGAGTGATTCGATTTCTTCTGCGTCGCCAAGCAATGCTTCGCCTTCGGGCGTCAGCACAAATCCCACAGGCCGTCGCTCAAAGAGCTTGACCTGCATGGCGTCTTCGAGCGCGCTGATTCGGCGGCTCAGCGTAGAGTGATCTACCCCCATGCGCCTAGCCGCGACAGTCAGCCGGCCTGTACGCGCCATGGCCAGAAAGGATTGCAAGTCGTTCCAGTCAAATCTACTCATGTGGATTTATGCACAGGCAAGTTGAGAAAATACCCATGTTATTGCAAAAAATTATGGTTTAAATTCGTTTCAGAGTTCCATCATGCCCAGATGACAAGGGTCATGCAGACCCTCCAAAACCACCTAAGACGATAACCAAGGAGATAAAAATGTCATTGATTCAGAAACTCAAGGCGCGAGCTGTGGAAGGCCGTCCGGTTCGCGTAGCGGTGATTGGTGCCGGTAAATTCGGCTCAATGTATCTCTCGCAGGCCCCTCGCACCCCTGGCATTCATTTGGTGGCGGTGGCAGACCTGTCACCAGATCGTGCGCGAGCATCTTTGGCGCGTGTGGGCTGGGAGTCGCCCCGCTTTGCAGCGACCTCTTTGGCGCAGGCTGCCAAGGATGGCAGCACGTTCATCACCGACGACGCCCCTTCCATGATCGGCAGCGATTTTGTGGACATCGTGATCGACGCCACGGGAAGCCCCGCCGCGGGGATCGCCCACGCCCTGTTGTGTTGCGAACACCGCAAGCACATCATCATGGTCAATGTGGAGGCCGATGTGCTCGCGGGCCCTTTGTTGGCGCGTCGAGCCAAAGAGGCCGGCATCATCTACTCGATGGCCTCAGGCGATCAACCTGCACTCATTGCCGAGTTGGTTGATTGGGCGCGAACCATCGGTATGGAGGTGGTGTGCGCCGGGAAAGGCACAAAGTACCTGCCGATTTATCACAAGAGCACGCCCGATACGGTTTGGGGCCACTATGGGTTCAGTGATGAACAAGTCGCGGGTGGCGATTTCAATGCCCAAATGTTCAATAGCTTTCTCGACGGCACCAAGTCGGCCCTCGAGATGGCGGCTGTCGCCAATGGCTGTGAACTCACACCGCCTAAAGATGGCCTGTACTTTCCACCTTGTGGTGTGGACGACCTGCCACACCTCCTGCGCCCTCGTTCGGACGGTGGCATTTTGGCGCAAAAAGGGACGGTGGAAGTGGTCTCTTCGATCGAGCGGGACGGCCGCCCAGTCTTCCGCGATTTACGCTGGGGGGTGTATGCTGTTTTTGAGGCCCCCAGCAAATACGTGATGGATTGCTTCCAGCAATACGGTCTCAAAACCGATTCAACGGGCCAATATGCAGCCATGTACAAGCCCTACCACCTGATCGGGTTGGAGTTGGGTATTTCTGTCGCCAGCATCGCGGTGCGCCAAGAAGCCACCGGTGCCACCGGCGAGTGGCGGGGTGACGTTGGGGCGACAGCCAAACGTCAACTCAAGAAAGGCGAGAAGCTCGACGGCGAGGGCGGTTTCACTGTTTACGGCAAGCTGATGCAAACCGAAGACTCTCTGCGCATGAATGCCTTGCCGATTGGTTTAGCGCACAACATGGTTCTCAAACGCGACATTGCCGAAGGGGAAGTGGTGACTTGGAATGACGTGGTTTTTGATGCAACCCAACAAGCCGTGGCTTTCCGGCGCGAGCAAGAGGCAATCTTTCGCAAAGAAATGTCATCGTGATGACTGGGTGCGAGATGTCAAATCAAGGGCCTCAAGGCTTGCGCTGTTTGTTGGAGTAATGCTAACCAGCGCGTTGCCAATTCGGGCGCATGTGAGGTTGCGCCAGAACGCACCAAGTTCAATGCCGCGACCGTGTCACCTCGCTCATTGCGCAGCGGAACGGCTAAGGCATCTACGCCCAGTTCATGCTCTTGATCTGCCAAGCAATAGTCCTGCTTGGCGACTTGTTTGAGCTTTTTCACCAAGTCTTGAGCTTGGGTGGCTGTGTTGGCGGTTAAACGGCTCAGAGGATTCGTTTGCATCCATGCTTGCAGTTGTGCAGGGGCTAAATTTGCAAGTAGAACCTGCCCTGTGGAGGTCGCGTGCGCGGGTAGCCGTGTGCCAACGTGCAGTCCGTAAGCCAGTACGTTGTGGCTTGCTTTGGCAGGCAAGTCTGGTCCTTGCCAAATGCCGCGTGCCACGATGATCACCGCATCGTTTTGCAGCACAGCCACAGAACACGACAGCTGCGTGGCCAAGCTCAACTGATGCAGGGTCGGTTGCACGGCCCGAGGCAATCGCGCACCTGACAAATAGCTGCCAGCAAATCCAAGCACTTTGGCTGACAGCCAGTAGTACTGGCCATCTGTTTCCAAATAACCTAGATGCGTTAAGGTCAGCAAATGCCTGCGTGCGGCAGCACGCGTCAGTCCCGTACGCTGTGCGGTGAGGGTGGCATTGAGGCGCTGGCGTTCTGTGTCGAAACTCTCCAACACAGCCATACCTCGGGCCATGCCTTCAATCCAGTCTGCTTTGTTCATGGTGTTTGAGGTGTGAATGTAGGTTGCGCGATCATCGTGCAACTATTCTATTCATCGCGCAGCATTCGGGTTTGGAATTTGCACTAGATCAAATCGACCTTTAATCTCGCTGCACTTCTACAGATAAGGATTTGAGACATGCGTACACAAGTCGTGATTGTTGGTGCAGGCCCCTCGGGCTTGTTGTTGGGTCAGCTCTTGCACAAGGCGGGCGTGGATGCCGTGATTTTGGAGCGCCAAAGCCCAGACTATGTTTTGGGCCGCATTCGTGCCGGTGTGCTTGAGCAAGTCACCTTGGACGTGCTGGCACAAGCGGGCGTCGACCAACGCATGCACAAAGAAGGCCTGGTGCATACCGGCTTTGATTTGTTGTTCAAAGGCCAGCGTCACCGCATTGATTTGGCTGGCCTCACAGGCGGCCAAAAAGTGATGGTCTACGGCCAAACCGAAGTGACCCGCGATTTGATGGATGCGCGCCTTGCCGCAGGTTTGACCACCATCTACGAAGCCGACGATGTGCAGATTCACGACTTTGACAGCGACCACCCCAGCGTCAGTTACACCAAGGATGGCCAAAGCCACACCATCTCTTGCAACTTCATAGCCGGTTGCGATGGTTTTCACGGTGTGTGCCGTGCCAGTGTGCCGCGCAAGTCGATCCAAGAATTTGAGAAGGTTTATCCCTTCGGTTGGTTGGGCGTTTTGTCGGACACTCCACCCGTGCATGAAGAACTGATTTATGCGAACAGCCCCCAAGGTTTTGCACTGTGCTCACAGCGCAGCCTGACGCGCAGCCGCTATTACCTGCAAGTGCCATTGACCGACAAGGTCGAGCAGTGGAGCGATGACGCGTTTTGGGCCGAGTTGCGCAACCGCCTAGACCCAGAAGCGCGCGTCAATTTGGTGACAGGCCCGAGTATCGAAAAGAGCATTGCACCGTTGCGTAGCTTTGTGACTGAACCCATGCGCTTTGGCACCTTGTTCTTGGCAGGTGATGCCGCTCACATCGTGCCGCCTACGGGCGCCAAAGGTTTGAACTTGGCGGCCACGGATGTGAAGTATTTGTCAGATGCACTGATTGAGGCTTGTGTTGAAAAATCACACGCAGGCATTGATCACTACTCCACCCGGTGCTTGGCGCGCATTTGGCGTGCAGAGCGTTTCTCTTGGTGGTTCACTAGCTTGATGCACCGTTTCCCTGACCAAGGTGAGATTGGTCAGAAGTTTCAAGAGGCTGAGTTGGACTACCTCATTCACAGTGAGTCTGGTTCACGCACAGTGGCTGAAAACTATGTGGGCTTGCCACTGAATTTCGGCGAATAAACCCAGTAGAGCCCAAGTAAAAATGCCTGATGGGGAGCCCATCAGGCATTTTTTTACAACTGTTGGTGTGAAATTACTTCACGGGCAACATGTGTTGCGCAAAGAACGTCTTGAGTTCATCGCGTGCACTGAGTGGGAAGATGCCTGAAACATACTGGTCAGGACGCACAACGACGATGGCGCCGTCTCTATGGATTTCGCGGTCACGGAAAATGTCACGCCCATGACCTGCTGCAAAGATTTGGTTGACATCGATGAGGCCAAAAGGTGTTTTGGTGGGTTTGAATACTGCAGGCACATTACCTGGTTCAACCTCGGTGTAGTCTTGTTGGTAGATCACCTTGGTGTCGAAGATGGCATCCGTGTCTCCATCCTTTGGTGTGTACTTGATGCGGGGTGACTCTGTGTCGTTTTCCCACCATTGTGCGAAGTCCGCCGTCACTGTGCCGAAGGTTGCGGGTGCTGCACCATCAGCGAACACATAAACACGCCAGCGGCCATCTGCTTCATGCAAGTGGCCAAGTTGACGCCAACGGTTGTCAGCGCGTCGCATTACCTCCGTTGATTTGAAGCGTTTGCCAATCGGAAAGCCGGTCGCTAAATTTTGGTGTTCAAGGCCTGCAACGATTTGGTTCTTGGGGTACTGGGTCATGAAACCCATAGGGAACTCAATCGTTTTTTCGTACCAACGAGCCAAGTCTTGAGGGTCATCCCATGCCTCGACAGGGCGGGCCATGAGTGTGGACCATTCTTTGTCGAAGTTGATGAGGTCTTGCGCGATCACACGACGCTCGGCTGAATACGTGTCAAGCAATGACTCGGGTGCGCGGCCTTCAAGCACGGCAGCGAGTTTCCATGACAGGTTCCAACCGTCCTGAATCGATACGTTCATGCCTTGGCCTGCCTTGGCTGAGTGTGTGTGACACGCATCACCCATGATGAAGGCGCGTGGATGCTGCTTGCCAACGCGTTCAGCAGGGACGTTGTCAAATCCAGTGGTCACCCGGTGCGCTACTTCGTAGACCGACCACCAAGCAATGCTCTTCACATCCAGTGTGTAAGGATGCAAGATGGCATTGGCGCGTCGGATAATTTCATCAAGACTGGTGTTGCGGATTTCGCCCGCATCGTTTTCGTCGAGGTTGCCCAGATCGACGTATAAACGCGAGAGGTAGCCACCTTCGCGAGGGATCAACAAGATATTGCCAGCGTTGTGCGATTGAATGGAACACTTCACCTGGAAATCGGGGAAGTCTGTGTTGCACAACACGTCGATCACGCCCCATGCATGCAAGGAGGCATCGCCTTCTAACTTGTGTCCGAGCGCGGTACGCACGGCGCTGCGTGCACCATCGCCACCGACCAAGTATTTCGCACGTACGGTGCGTATTTCACCTTTGCGTGGACCTGCGACATATTGAATGCGTGCAGCCACTGGATATTCATGCCGCTCGTCAATTTCGAGGTCAAGAAAATCAACACCGTAATCGGGCACGACCCTGCCAGGCGCTTGCGCTGCATAGCCCAAAAAATAATCTAAGACGCGCGATTGGTTCACATAAATATGTGGAAATTCGCTTACACCATGTGCATCGTCAGGCACGCGCGAGACTCGCACGATGTTTTCGGGGTTCTTATCGTCGGGTTTCCAAAAGCACATCTCAACGTTGCGGTAAGCCTCATCCACGATGGCGTTTGCAAAGCCAAATGCTTGGAAAGTTTCGACTGAACGAGCTTGAATGCCATCAGCTTGTCCTTGTGTCAGCCGACCTTCGCGCTTTTCAATGGCACGCACATGGATGCTGGGGAAATGCGACAACTGCGCAGCAACGGTCACCGCGGCGGGGCCTGTGCCAACAATGAGCACATCCATCTCGTCAGGAATTTCAGTGGGGCGGTTGAGGCCGTAGCCTGCGGCCGGTTTGATGCGGGGGTTTTCTGAAACGTAGCCGCGGTGATGGAACTGCATGAAAGGTCTCCTTGTCTCTATAATTGCAACACAGCATCAAATATAGAGATATCCTAACCGAGGCGTGTAATGAAAAGCAAGCATTCAATGGGTGAGCAGATGGCAAAACTTCAAACTGTGAATTCGCGTGAACTCAAGGCAGAGGGAGGCTCTCAGACTTTGGCGCGAGGCCTTGCTGCGCTAGAAATCATTGGCAGCGTGTCAGAGCCCATCAGCGTTGCGACGCTGTCACAGCAGCTAAAAATTCACCGCTCCATGGGCTATCGTCTCGTCAAGACGCTCGAGCAGAGTGGCTTTATTGAGCGTGATGGCGCGGGTGGACTCATCCTTGGCTCCAAGCTGGCGATCCTCGCGCGCGGCGTTGCCAAAGATTTGCTGTCGGCAGCGACCCCTGAACTAGCCGCCATAGCAGACGCGCTTGAGATGACCGCTTTTTTGGTGACCTACGACGGCGAATCTGCGGTGACATTGAGCAGTGCAGAGCCGAAAAATCTTGAGACAACGCTGGGCAAGAAACCGGGCAGCCGACATGCCATTGGTCAGGGGGCACCGGGTAAGGTGATTCAGTCCCTGTTAAAGCCAAAAAAATTCCCACCGCAACCTTTTGAGGTAAGCGAAAACGAGGTGATTCATGGCATTGCGTCCATCGCGGTGCCACTTTATCTCTCTAGTGGTCAGCCTGCAGCCATTGCCGTGCTTTATCTGCCGCATGATGTCAACGAGGTCAGCGTGGCAAAGGTGCTCACGTCGGCAGCAAGTCGCATCTGCGCGGTGATGGGCTGATCGTTAATCGCCTTTTTCTTCGTGGTTATCGAGGTTTTGCAGCAAGGTATCTAGGGTGTCATACACCTGTTGCAACTGCTTAACGCCCACTTTTTTTTCAAGCTCTAGGTATTCGCGCTCAATGATGGGGGCGATGCTTTTGCCCAGCTTTTTTGTGGCTGCAGTGACGGTCACTTTCACGCGACGCTGATCGTGCTCCATGCGTTCACGTTTGATCAACCCAGCCTCTTCCATGCGCATCAGAACCCCGGCAATGCTGGGGCTTGAAATCAAGCAACGTTCGCACAACTGACGCGGCTCCAGTCCATCTTCATCCAGCAGCACACGCAGAATTCGCCACTGTTGCTCGGTCACGCCATGCTGATTCAGCACAGGGCGAAAACGGCTCATCAAGGCTTCCCTCGATTGAAGCAAGAGGTGGGGCAAGTTCTTGTGCCGAAGCGGACTTTTCATAGGTTTACATCAAGGTTGAGCGGTTGAACTGTACCGAATTCGGGGGGCTGAGGATAGGAGGGTGAGCGAACTAGGGATAACACCCATGAAAGTTCATCCAAGATGGATTGACTTACTAACAAGTGAGCGTTCTAATTGCGCACATGTTAGCAAATATGTGTGACTTCAAAGAGTTGACGATGTCGAATATTTTCCAAATGCCCTTGAGTGGGACTGTGTACGGCACATTGTTGAACCATCGCGAAGCCTTGATGGCTTTGGGTGATCAAGTGAATGTGGCGCCCTACAAGGCGCCGCCAAAAGCGCCAATTTTGTATATCAAACCGCGCAATACGTGGGCCCAAAGTGGTGACTCGGTGCTTGTGCCATCGGATGCGCCCGAGCTGCAAATGGGCGCGACGTTGGGGCTGGTCATCGGCCGCGTGGCTTCTAACGTGAGCGTTGCGGATGCATTGAACCACGTCGCGGGTTATGTGGTGTTGAACGACATCAGCGTGCCGCATGACTCGTTTTATCGCCCCTCCATGCGCTTCAAATGCCGAGATGGTTTTTGCCCAATGGGCGCCTTTGTGCCGCGTGCGGCTGTTGCCAACCCTGATGCACTTGCTGTGACGGTGGTAATTGATGGTGTGGTGGTGCAACAAACGGATACGGGTGGTCGCATTCGATCGGTGGCTCAGTTGTTGGCCGATGTCACGGAGTTCATGACCTTGCATCCGGGCGATGTCCTCAGCATTGGGGTGTCTGCCCATTCCCCGCTCGCCCATGCCGGTCAACGCGTGACCATCACGGTAGATGGCGTGGGGCAACTTGAAAATACCTTGGTGTCGGAGGAGTTGGTATGAAGCGCGCTCAAGTCGCTTATGGCGGTGCCATTCATGAAGCCTACGAACACCCTGCAGGGTTGAAGTTGGCCGATGGCCGCGTGGTTTCTGAAGATGCTGTGGTTTGGTTGCCCCCTTTTGAGGTGGGCACCATCATCGCTCTGGGGTTGAACTATGCAGACCATGTGAAAGAACTCTCCAAAGAGTTGACAGTCACCGCCAAAGACGAGCCCCTGGCTTTTCTTAAAGGTCGCAGCTCTTTGATTGGTCATCGTGCGCAAACCCGTCGCCCTGAAGGCGTTGCCTTTATGCACTACGAGTGCGAGCTGGCGGTAGTGATTGGGCGCACCGCAAAAAATGTCAAACGCGAAGATGCCATGCCATATGTAGCAGGCTACACCGTCGCCAATGACTATGCGATTCGCGATTACTTGGAAAACTATTACAGGCCGAATCTGCGCGTGAAAAACCGCGATGGTGGCACGGTGTTGGGTCCTTGGTTCGTGGATGCCGCAGATGTGGCTGACCCGCATGCCTTGTCACTGCGCACTTGGGTGAACGGTGTGGTCACGCAAAAAGGCAACACCGCTGATTTGATTTCTGATATTCCTGCCTTGATTGAATATCTGAGCGGCTTCATGACACTCAACCCAGGGGACGTGATCTTGACGGGAACGCCGGATGGCGTTGTCAACGTCAACGTTGGCGATGAAGTGGTCACTGAGATCGATGGCATCGGTCGGTTGGTCAACACCATCATGGCTGATGCCACGTTTGGCCGTTAATTTTTTGAATGTAGGAGAGCAAATGCGTATCGAACACTTGATTAACGGCAAAGCCGTCAGCGCCAACCAGTACTTTGAGACTGTGAACCCAGCGACACAAGATGTCTTGGCTGAAGTCGCCAGTGGCACCTCCGTGGAAGTCAATGCTGCCGTGCAAGCGGCCAAAGATGCATTTCCAGCCTGGGCTGCACGCCCCACGACCGAACGCGCGAAAATCATGCGCAATCTGGGTGACTTGATTGCCAAGCATGTGCCCGAGATCGCACAAACCGAAACCAAAGATACGGGGCAAACCATCAGCCAAACAGGCAAGCAGTTGGTGCCGCGTGCTGCCGATAACTTTTACTACTTCGCTGAAATGTGTACGCGTGTGGATGGGCATACTTACCCAACACCCACGCATTTGAACTACACCTTGTTTCACCCCGTCGGTGTGTGCGCCCTGATTTCACCTTGGAACGTGCCGTTCATGACGTCCACTTGGAAAGTCGCACCTTGCTTAGCGTTTGGCAACACGGCTGTGCTGAAAATGAGCGAGTTGTCGCCTTTGACTGCGGCACGCTTGGGAGAGCTGGCACTTGAGGCCGGTGTGCCCGCAGGTGTGCTGAACGTCGTTCATGGTTATGGCAAAGAGGCTGGCGAGCCGCTCTGTGCGCACCGCGATGTGCGTGCCATTTCTTTTACGGGGTCCACCGTGACGGGCAATCGCATTGTGCAAGCTGCGGGTCTGAAAAAGTTCAGTATGGAACTCGGTGGCAAATCACCGTTTGTGATTTTTGAGGATGCTGATCTCGATCGCGCTTTGGATGCTGCTGTGTTCATGATCTTCAGTAACAACGGTGAGCGCTGTACAGCGGGCAGCCGTATCTTGGTTCAGAAAAGCATTTATGCAGATTTCGCTGCGAAATTTGCCGAGCGTGCGAAGCGTATCGTGGTGGGCGATCCCTTGGACGATAAAACCATCATTGGTCCCATGATCAGCCAAGGTCATTTGGCCAAGGTACGCAGCTATATCGAGTTGGGCGCGAAAGAGGGCGCTTCAATTTTGTGCGGTGGGTTGGATGCACCCGAGTTGCCCGCACATTTGCAAAAAGGAAATTTTGTTCGGCCCACTGTGTTTGCCGATGTGGACAACCGCATGCGCATTGCGCAAGAAGAAATTTTTGGCCCTGTGGCGTGTTTGATTCCCTTCACAGACGAAGCCGATGCCATTCGCCAAGCCAACGACATTGAATACGGTTTGTCCAGCTATGTGTGGACCGAAAACATTGGCAAAGCGCACCGTGTGGCTGCCGCCGTTGAAGCGGGGATGTGTTTTGTGAACAGCCAAAACGTGCGCGATTTGCGTCAACCTTTTGGCGGCACCAAGGCCAGCGGTACAGGCCGCGAAGGCGGTACATGGAGCTACGAAGTGTTTTGCGAACCCAAGAACGTGGCTGTGTCGATGGGCAGTCACCACATTCCACACTGGGGAGTTTGATCATGGGCCAACTCGCATTAGCCGCCAAAATCACCCACGTACCCAGCATGTACCTGAGCGAGCAGCCAGGCCCGCGCTTTGGTACACGCCAGAGCGCCATCGATGGCCACAAGGAAATTAGTCGTCGCTGTCGCGAACTGGGGGTGGACACGTTGGTGGTGTTTGATACGCACTGGCTGGTGAATGCGAATTACCACATCAACTGCGCGCCACATTTCAAAGGCAACTACACCAGCAACGAGTTGCCCCACTTTATTAACCACATGGCATTCGAGGCGCCAGGCAACCCCGAGCTGGGCCATCTGCTCGCCAAGGTTGCCAACGAGCAGGGCGTGGAAACGCTGGCGCACGACAACACCACCCTCGGCCCCGAGTACGGCACGCTGGTGCCGTTGCGCTATATGAACGAAGACCAGCACTTCAAGGTGGTGTCGGTTTCCGCCCTGTGCATGGTGCACTACCTGAACGACAGCGCCCGTCTGGGCTGGGCCTTCCGTGAGGCGGTTGAAAAACACTACAACGGCAAAGTGGCGTTTCTGGCCAGTGGTTCACTCAGCCATCGTTTTGCACAAAACGGTTTGGCGCCAGAGTTTGCGCACAAAATTTGGAGCCCCTTTCTTGAACAGCTCGATAAGCAAGTGCTTCAAATGTGGCACAACCGCGAATGGAAAGCCTTTTGCGAGATGCTGCCTGAATACGCTAGCAAAGGCCACGGCGAAGGGTTCATGCACGACACGGCCATGTTAATGGGGGCGCTCGGATGGACGGCCTATGACGGTGGTGCAGACCTCGTGACGCCTTACTTCGGCGCGAGCGGCACAGGTCAGCTCAATGCCATTTTTGATGTAACACCGCAAGACGGTGCCCATGTGCCCAAAGCAGTGGCCAGCAGTGCTGACGGCTACACCGCCATCAGTTCACGTTTGTGATGTTTGAGATCTTTGTGAGAACAGCATGCCCCATCTTGTGATTCTTTATACCGGCCAACTCGACGCCGAAGTCAACATGACGCGCTTGTGCCGTCAACTGGCCGACGCCATGTTGACCGTCAAAGACGAAGCCGACAAACAAGTGTTCCCCACAGGCGGCACGCGCGTGCTCGCCTATCCCGCGCCGCACTATGCCGTGGCCGATGGCGGTGCAGCAGGCCAAGCGGCAGGACAGTTTGAGGCCAACCCACACGGGGGCTCTGGCGACTATGCCTTTGTGTACCTCAACGTGCGCATGGGCAAAGGCCGAAGCGAAGCCACGCAGCAGCGCGCAGGGCAAACCTTGGTCGACGTGACGAAAGCGTTTTTTGCCCCTGTCATGGCGCAACGCCACATTGGCATCACCCTGCAAATTGATGTGGGAGCCGAAGTGTTTGATGCCAAGCACAGCAATATTCACCCCTTGTTTCAAAAGAACTGAACCATGTCTGTTTTCACCGAAGCTCAAATTCAAGCACTGGCGCAAGAGCTGCATCAGTCTGAAAAAACACGCGTGCAAATTGAGCACTTCTCCAAACGTTTTCCAGGTATGACCATCGAAGACGGCTACCGCATCAACCGTGCGTGGATGCAACTGCAATATGCCGAAGGTCATCAAGTCATTGGTCACAAAATTGGCCTGACCAGCCGCGCCATGCAGCAAGCCAGTCAAATTGACGAGCCCGACTACGGTACCTTGCTGGACTTCATGCGTTACGAATGCACGCCTGGTCAAGTGCTTGATATTCCCATGGGCAACTTCATCGCACCCCGTGTCGAAGTGGAGTTGGCCTTCATCTTGAAGAAAGATTTGCGTGGCCCTAACGTGACGGTGGCGCAAGTTCTCGACGCCACTGAGTACGTGACGCCTGCGATTGAAATTATTGACTCGCGCATTGAGCAGTTTGATCGTCATACCCAAGTGATGCGCAAAGTGTTTGACACCATCAGCGATAACGCCGCCAACGCTGGCATCGTGTTGGGAGCCAAACGCGTGGATCCACACACCACCAACTTGCCTTGGTGCGGCGCGATTTTGCGTTTGAACAACGTGGTCGAAGAAACCGGATTGGCTGCGGGTGTGCAAGGCCACCCTGCGGTGGGCATTGCTTGGTTGGCCAACAAGCTCGCACCATGGGATGAATATTTGAAAGCGGGCGAAATCGTGTTGGCCGGCTCGTTTACCAAGCCTGTGCCTGCCAAAGCGGGCGATGTTTTTGATGCGGACTATGGCGCATTAGGGCATCTGCAATTTCGCTTCATTTGAGCGTTGCGAAAAACATAGGAGGACCTAATGAACTTGGAACATCCAAAAGTTGCAATTGTTGGTGCTGGAGCAATCGGGAGTCTTTTCGCTGGTTGGTTAGGTAGCCTGCCTACTCGCTCAGTGAATCTCTCCATGATCGCACGCGGTGATACGCTGCAAGCGTTACAGAAAAATGGATTGCGCGTTGTACAGCAGGAAACCGAGCTCGTCGTGGATGTGAATGCCACCAATGACGCTAAAAAATTGGGTGCACAAGATTTAGTGATTGTTTCCGTCAAAGGCCCATCGCTTGCACAAGTGGCACCTGCCGTGAACGATTTATCAGGTCCACACACCAAAGTCTTGGTCGCTATGAATGGCGTCCCTTGGTGGTTTTTTCACGAATTCGGAGGTGAATGCAAGGGGCTCACCTTACATTCTGTCGATCCTTTAGGCACGATTGCCAAATCCATCCCCTCTAGTCAGGTTGTAGGCGCTGTATTGCATGCAAGTGCAACCATGATTGAGCCCGGCATGGTCAAACATGTGGCAGGAAACAAAATCATCATAGGGCTGCCGCAGAACAAGCGCACGACAGAGCTGGATCCATTAACTCAACTGTTGCAAGCATCTGGCTGGACGGTTTCAGTGTCTGACTGTATCCAGAGAGATATTTGGTACAAGCTTTGGGGCAATATGACGATGAACCCTATCTCTGCGCTAACAGGTGCAACTTGCGACCGCATCCTTGACGATCCGCTTGTACGTGGGTTTTGCACGGCTGTCATGCTTGAAGCCCAAACCATTGGAGATCACATAGGTTGCGTGATTCATCAAGAGCCACAAGAGCGTCACGCCATCACACGCCAGCTTGGCGTATTCAAAACTTCCATGTTGCAAGATGTTGAGGCAAATCGCCCCTTGGAAATTGATGTGCTTGTGAGTGCCGTCCAAGAAATTGGTCAACATCTAGGCATTGCCACACCTAATACAGATGCTCTTTTAGGTCTGGTGCGTTTGATGGGACAAAGCCGCGGACTCTACCCTTTGAAACAAGAACAAATTTCATGATGAATATTTCTAAAAATACCTTTAAAGCCGCTTTGCAACCGGGTGAATCGCAGATCGGAATTTGGGTAGGCTTGGCCGATGCCAATGTGGCCGAAGCACTAGCGGGCTGTGGCTTTGATTGGTTACTCCTCGATGGCGAACACGCACCCAACGATGTGCGCACCGTGCTCGAACAATTGCGTGCAGTAGCACCCTATCCCGTACACCCTGTCGTGCGCCCTGTGCAAGGCGATGTCGCGTTGATCAAGCAGTATTTGGATGTAGGCGCACAAACCTTATTGGTACCCATGATTGACACGTCCGAGCAAGCGGCGTTGATGGTCAAAGCCATGCGCTACCCACCGCATGGTATTCGTGGTGTGGGGGCTGCGTTGGCCCGTGCATCGCGTTGGAACCAAGTGACTGATTACCTGAAAAAAGCCGACGACGAAATGTGTTTACTCGTGCAAGCTGAAACCACCTTGGCTGTTCAGAACCTCGAAGCCATTGCGTCTGTCGATGGCGTAGACGGGGTATTTTTTGGCCCCGCAGATTTGTCTGCCTCGATGGGCTACCGTGGCCAGCCTGCACATCCTGAAGTGGTGAAAACCATTTTGGAAGGCATCGCCACCGTGCGTGCGGCAGGTAAAGCACCTGGCATTTTGATGGCCGACCAAAAAATGGCAAACATGTATCTCGAAGCGGGTGCGCAATTCGTGGCCGTGGGTGTGGACACCACGTTGCTGGTGCGTGCGGCAACAGACTTAGCCGCGGCATTCAAAGGGCCAAGCAACGCCGTGACTGACAACTCGCCCAAAGTTTATTGAAACGAAATTCACACACATGCACACGCTCCAACTCAAAGACACTGGCTTGCTCAAGTCGCAGTGTTACATCAACGGCTCATGGATGGATGCCAGCGATGCCAGCACGATTGCTGTCTTGAACCCCGCAGATGGTTCGCACATTGCTTCTGTGCCTAATGCGGGTAAAACTTTGACGCAACTTGCGATTGACGGCGCTGTGAAAGCACAAGCCGATTGGAAAACGCGCACCGCTGAAGATCGTGCACGCATCTTGCGCCGTTGGTACGAGTTGATGTTGGCGCATCAAGATGATTTGGCGCTCATCATGACTAGCGAGCAAGGCAAGCCTTTGGCCGAGGCCAAAGGTGAAATCGCCTATGCCGCGTCGTACATCGAATGGTTTGCAGAAGAAGCACGTCGTGTGTATGGTGAGATGGTGCCATCGCCTTGGCAAGACAAACGCATCTTGGTCACGCGCGAGCCCGTGGGGGTCTGCGCGGCCATCACGCCGTGGAACTTTCCCTCGGCCATGATCACACGCAAGGTGGCTCCCGCTCTGGCGGCAGGTTGCGCCATCATCGTCAAGCCGGCAGAACAAACGCCGTTATCGGCTTTGGCTATGGCTGAGTTGGGGCAACGTGCAGGCATTCCAGCAGGCGTGTTCAGCGTCATCACGGGGGATGCGCGCGAAATTGGTGGCGTGCTCACAGCCAGCCCAGTGGTACGAAAACTGACCTTCACTGGGTCAACCGAAGTGGGCCGAATTTTGGCCGCGCAATGTGCACCCACGCTCAAGAAGATGTCGTTGGAGTTGGGCGGCAACGCACCTTTCATTGTGTTTGACGATGCGGATTTGGATGAAGCCGTGCAAGGTGCACTCGCATCGAAATACCGCAACACTGGCCAAACGTGCGTGTGCGCCAACCGTTTGTTAGTGCAAGCGGGGGTATATGACGCCTTTGCAGCTAAGCTGGTCACCGCAGTTCAAGCGCTGAAAGTGAGCCACGGTTTAGACGAGGGCGCCGCACAAGGACCTTTGATTGACGAAGACGCCTTGGCCAAAGTGGAAGACTTGGTGGGCGACGCCGTCAAGCACGGTGCACGCGTGCTGACCGGTGGCAAACGCCACGCCTTGGGCGGCACGTTCTACGAACCCACCATCTTGGGCGATGTGACGACAGCCATGCGCATTGCCCGCGAAGAGGTTTTTGGCCCTGTGGCGCCGCTGTTCAAGTTCAACACCGAAGCCGAAGCCATTGCTTTGGCCAACGACACTGAGTTTGGTTTGGCTGCTTACTTTTATGCCAAAGACATGGCCCGCGTGTGGCGCGTTTCAGAGGCGATTCAAGCGGGCATGGTGGGCGTGAACACGGGCGTCATTTCTACGGCAGTAGCGCCCTTTGGCGGCGTCAAGCAGTCCGGCATGGGGCGTGAGGGCTCGCATCAAGGTATTGAGGAATACATGGACACCAAATACATTTGTTTGGGTGGCGTTGGCACACATTGATTCCTCGGCATAAGAGGCGGCAAGGAGACACAAAATGAGCAATTACCAAGACACCTACCCACGTCCTGAACGCTTCAGCGAGGCCGAGTGGGCCGCACGCGTTGAGCTTGCAGCGGCTTATCGCATTGCTGATCACTTGGGGTGGGCCGAGTTGATCTACAACCATATTTCACTGCGTGTGCCCGATGAAGACGGACACTTTCTGATCAACCCTTTTGGCTTGCACTACTCTGAGGTGTGCGCCTCCAATTTGGTGAAGGTGGATGTGCACGGCAACATCATTGGGCAGTCCGATTGGCCCATCAATCCGGCGGGCTTCACATTCCACGGCGCCATTCATGCACGCGTGCCCAACGCACATTGCGTCATGCATGTGCACACCACAGCCACGCAAGCGGTGTGTTGTTTGAAAGAAGGTTTGTCGTTCACTAATTTCTATGCGGCACAGCTGTACGGAAAAATTGCGTACCACGATTTCGAGGGTATCACCGTGCATCTGGACGAGGGGCTGCGCATTCTGGACAGTTCACAAGGGATGCCGGTGTTGCTCTTGCGTAGCCACGGTCCTGTGACGATTGGATTCAATTTGGCAAATGCGTTTTCATTGATGTGGCTAGTCAACCGCGCATGCGAGGTGCAGTTGGCCTCTCAATCCATGGGTGAGGTTTTGTCCATTCCTGTGCCCGTTCTTGAAAAATGCGTGCGTGATTCGTTGAACTTTGATCCGAAATTTGGCGGTGGCCAAGATGCGTTTGATGCATTGCAGCGCATCGTGGATCGGGCGGATCCAAGCTATCGCAGGTAAATAGATGCTTTCCAATTTTGCATAGCCCCCTATGAGGTATGCAAAAATGAAATAGCAGATAGAACGTAAATTCGTTCACCAATTGGCGGACCCTAGCCAAAATAGGGGACTGAAATACAAAAAGAGTTGAGGAGAACTTATGAGTCAAAGCAAAGCGCCAAGTTCTGGCGTTGACCGTGTTCTAGAGCTTTTGTGCGATGCCAGTGCCACCATTGGTGGCGTGGTGTTAGTCGCCATCGCTTCTGTCACGGTGGTGAGCGTTGTGGGTCGTGCGTTTTTTTCGCATCCCATTTTGGGCGATGTTGAGCTGGTGCAATTGGGCTGTGCGGTGGTCGTCGCATCATTCTTGCCTTACACCCAATTTCGCCATGCCAACATCATTGTGGATTTCTTCACCACCCACGCCTCTGAGCGCACTCAAAGTAAGCTGGACGCTTTTGGCACCTTGCTCTACACCGTGGTGATGGCTTTGGTCGCTTGGCGTGTAGCTGTGGGCTGCGTTGACATCAAGGCCAACCAAGAAACCTCCATGCTGATGGCCTTGCCACTATGGATTCCCTACATGTTGATGGTGCCAGGCTTGGTGCTGTGCTCGGTGATTGGGTTTGCACAAACCCTGCAACATTTGGGTCTGATTGCGAAGGAAGAAGTATGAGCACGATGAGTATTGGCTTGTCTATGTTTGGCGCCATGTTGGTGCTGATGGCCGTTCGCGTGCCGATTGCAATTTCTATGTTTGTGCCAGGCGCGGTGGGCTACATGGCCTTGGCGGGTTGGTTGCCTTTGCTGTCGCACCTTAAAGGCGCTGTTTACAGCCGTGTGTCGATTTACGACTTGTCGGTCATTCCTTTGTTCATGCTGATGGGCGCGTTTGCTGTGCACGGCGGTTTGTCCAAAGCCTTGTTTGATTTCGCCAATGCTTTGCTGGGTCGATTCAAAGGCGGTATGGCTATGGCAGGTGTGTTGGCGTGTGCTGCATTCGGCTCCATTTCTGGTTCTACCGTGGCCACCACAGCGACCATCGCCCAGGTGGCCTATCCAGAGATGCGTCGCATCAACTACTCAGGCCGACTCGCTACGGCGGCGCTGGCCACGGGCGGAACGATGGGTGTGTTGTTGCCGCCTTCCGTCACCTTGATGGTCTATGCCATCTTGACCGAGCAGAACATCACCAAGATGTTCTTGGCCGCCTACATCCCCGCCTTGCTGGCGGCGGTGGGCTATCTGATCGCCATTGCGGTGATCGTGCGCATCCACCCCGACCAAGCCCCTCAAGCCAAAGCCGCCTCTGGCAGCGAAGTGCTTACCAGTGCCTTAAACGTGTGGCCCATCGCCGCCATCTTCTTGGTGGTGTTCGGTGGCATCTACGGCGGCGTGTTCACCGCCACGGAAGGCGCGGCCATTGGCAACGTGCTGACGTTTGCCATCACCTTGCTGCGTCGCGAAATGACGTTTGACAAACTGGTGGCCTCTATCCGTACCACGGCACAAACCAGTGGCATGATCTTTCTGATCTTCATTGGTGCTGACATGATCAACGCCTCCTTGGCCTTGTCGCAGTTGCCCGCGCAGTTGGCTGATATGGTCGGTCACTTGCAGATTTCACCTTTGGTGGTGATGGCTGGCATCATGATTTTCTACATCATCCTCGGCTGTGTGATGGATGAAATGTCCATGATTTTGCTGACGGTGCCCACCTTATTCCCCGTGATCTTGGGTATGGACTTCTTTGGTTTGAACCCTTCTGATAAGGCTCTGTGGTTTGGTATCCTGATCCTCACCGTGTGTGAGATTGGCATGATCTTCCCGCCCGTGGGCTTGAATGTGTACATCATGAATGGCTTGGCCAAAGATGTGCCCATGGTCGAGACCTACAAAGGCGTTGTGCCGTTCCTCATCACGGACGGCATTCGTTTGGCGTTGTTGATTGCGTTCCCGGCCATCTCGTTGTGGTTGGTGCATTTGTTGACTTAAATTTTTATAACCTGGAGACAAAAATGAAGACTCGTTTTCTCAAAGTTGCAGCCGCCGCCGCGTTCACCGCAGCAGCCCTAGGCCAAGCAGCATCGGCTCAAGAAGTGACACTTAAAGTGCACCACTTCTTGCCTGCTTCGTCCTACGCACAAACCTTGTTCATTCAACCTTGGTGTGACCGCATCGCCAAAGAGTCAAACAACAAGATGAAGTGCCAGATTTATCCATCCATGCAATTGGGTGGCTCACCCCCTCAGTTGTTTGAACAAGCCCGCGACGGCGTGGCTGACGTGGTGTGGACATTGCCTGGCTACACAGCAGGCCGCTTCCCCTCGGTGGAAGTGTTTGAAATGCCCTTCATGATGCAAAGCCCAGAAGCCACCAGTAAAGCGGTGTGGGACTATGTGGACCAATATGCCAAAGCTGAGTTCAAAGACGTCAAAGCGCTGGCTTATCACGTCCACGGTGACGGCGTGTTCCACATGGTCAACAAGCCCATCCGCACTGCAGCTGATTTAAAGGGCGTGAAGCTGCGCGCACCGACTCGTGCCACCAACAAGTTCATCGCCATGTTGGGCGCGACCCCTGTGAGCATGCCAGTGCCTCAAGTCGGTGATGCATTGTCCAAAGGCGTGATTGATGGTGCCGTGGTGCCTTACGAAGTGGTGCCAGCGGTCAAGATTCAAGAGTTGGTTAAGTTCCACTCTGAGACCGACCCAGCTGAGCCAGCCTTCTACACCTCTGTGTTCATCTTCGCGATGAACCAAGCCAAGTACGACTCGTTGTCACCAGAGCTCAAGCGCGTGATTGACCGCAACAGCGGTCAAGCGTTGTCGGGTATGGCAGGCAAGGCGTTCTTCGAGGCAGATGCGGAAGGCAAGAAGCTGACCACCAAAAACACGACCAACGTGATTCCAAAAGCCGAGTTAGAGAACTGGAAAAAATTGTCACAACCTTTGTTCGATTCTTGGGTGTCAGACATGAATGCCAAGGGGCATAACGGCAAGCAAATGCTCGATGGTGCAAAGGCGCTGATTGCCAAGCACGGTGCAGGCAAATAAAGCGTTTCATGCCAAGTCAAAAGGGCCGCGATTGCGGCCCTTTTTTTGTTTGTGCATGGGTGGTTCAGTGACGGCTGTAGACCAAGCCCGAAGCTACACCACCAAACAGATCACCCTCGACCAATGGCACGGCCTCAAACTCGGCTTGCAGTGCTTGTTGAAAAGTACGCAAGGCCGATGAACCACCCGTGAGGTAAATGGCATCTGGCTTGCCGTGCTTGAGTCCTGCGCGTTGCACGCATTCGCGTGCGCACGCGACGGTGGTGGCGAGTAGTTGCGCCAAGTGTGTGTGTAGGTCGGTTGTACTGAGTGAGGCTGTCAAACCCGCTTCCACATAAGACAAGTTAATGTGGGTGTCGTGGTCGGTGTGTGAGCAACGAATTTTGGCTTGCTCTACATCGTGGGCCATGTGATGGCCGTGGCGTTCGGTTAACACGCGCATTAATCGGTCGTGTAAACGCGCCTCACTGTAATTCACCTGTAACGCTTTGGCTTGCGCCATGGCCTTGGGCTGGTATTGCCAGTTGATCAAGTGCCACGTCGACAAATCAAAAAATACACGGTTCGGTACTTCGCGGTTTTGCGGACCGATGTGGCCGTAGCCTAGCAAGGGCATCAGTTGTCCCAAGCTCAGCTTTTGGTCAAAGTCAGTGCCGCCAATGTGCACACCTGTGGTGGCCAGCACATCGTTAGCACGGTTGGCTTGGTGCATGCGTTCAGGCCCCAGACGTACCACGGTGAAGTCAGATGTGCCCCCGCCAATGTCGGCCACCAGCACGGTAGTTTCATGTGTGAGGCGTTGCTCGTAATCGAGCGCAGCGGCGATGGGTTCGAATTGAAACGTGATGTCTTTGAAGCCCACAGCTTCTGCCGCTTGGCGCAGTGAGGCTTCGGCTTGAGCATCACGCGCCGCATCGTCATCCACAAAATGCACAGGGCGACCCATCACCACACGCGTGGGTGCTTTGCCCAAATGACGCGTCGCGCGTTCGCGCAAAGTGGCCAGATAGGTGGTGATGATGTCAGAGAAGCTCACCAATTGGTTGTTGATCAGCGTGGTCTCCATCAACAGCGGGCTGCCCAGCAGGCTTTTGAGCGAACGCATCAAACGGCCCTCGGTGCCTTCTAAGTAATGCGTGATGGCTTCGCGGCCAAAGTGCGTGCTGTTGTCCTCGGCGTTATAAAACACCGCCGTGGGCATGGCCAGAGCCTCGCTCTCCAAGGGAATGAGTTGGGCCTTGCCTTGCGGTGACGCCCATGCGATGGCCGAGTTGGATGTGCCGAAGTCAATGCCTAAGGTGCCAATGCCATCCTGTGTTGCAACTGTCATGCGTGCAATTAACCTGCCAGCCCCACATAGACGTTTTGCACATCGTCATTGTCGTCAATCGCAGAGAGGAAGGCTTCGACTTCTTCTAAAGCTTCAGCGCTCAGGCTGGTTGGATCCACGGGGTTCTTAGGCTTGTAGCCCAGCTTGGCCGACAACACATTGAAGCCATGCGCGGGCAGGGCGCGGCTCACCAAATCAAGGTCGGTCGGCTCGGTGATGAATACCGAAGTGCCTTCGTCGCCCACTTCAAAATCTTGCGCACCCGCTTCGATGGCTGCCACTTCAGCGTCTGCATCGGGAGTTGTGGGTTCGGCCTCAATCAAGCCAATGTGGTCAAAGTCCCACGACACCGAGCCTGAGGTGCCGAGTTGGCCTTTGCGAAACAGCACGCGCATTTCGGGCGCAGTGCGGTTGACATTGTCGGTCAAGCACTCGACCATCACCGCCACTTGGTGTGGCGCGTAGCCTTCATAGATCACGCGTTCAAACTGCACCGATTCACCGGTGAGGCCTGCCCCTTTTTTGATGGCACGGTCCAGCGTGTCTTTGGGCATGGACACCTTGCGGGCTTGTTCCATCACCATGCGCAGACGTGCGTTGGCGGCTGGGTCTGCACCGTTGCGCGCGGCGACCATGATGTCCTTCGCCAATTTGCTAAAAACGCGGCCTTTGGCGTTGGCGGCTAAGTCTTTGCCTTTGGCTTTCCATTGAGCGCCCATGTGTGTGTTCCTTTATGTTTGATGTGTGTTTAGTTGTCGGCACTCGCGCTCCAGCGCTCGTTCCATGCGTGTTCAATTTGGCGACGGTCGCGTTTGGTAGGACGGCCGTGTTCGATGCTGTGTGCCGGCTCTGCTGCCATTCGGTTTTGTTCGGCTTGCTTGGCACGCAAGGCCATGCTCTCAGGTGTTTCTTCGTACAACAGTTGCGCCACGGGTGCGGGGCCTCGTGCGGCGCTGATGCCTTTGACGACGATGGTCTTGGTGATATTGCCTTGGCGCACGGTCAGCGTGTCACCCACCTTCACTTCACGCGCAGGCTTGACATCTTGCCCGTTGATTTGCACGCGGTGCTTGGTCACTTCATCACACGCGAGGCTGCGTGTCTTGTAAAAGCGAGCGGCCCACAGCCACTTGTCGATGCGCAGGCTGTCCATCAGTGGTTGAACACGTCCAACACGCGCGTCAGGTCGTGGCCGGTGTAGCTGGGGTGGGGGCCGATGGCTTCAAAGGGCAGCTGTTGACGATTCACCCACAGCGTGGTGAAACCAAACCAAGTGGCACCCAGCGCGTCCCAGCCATTGCTGGACACAAACAAAATGTCTTGCTTGTCTGCGGGGATGGTTTGTTGTACCAAACCATAAGCCTCGGGGGCGGTTTTGAACAGGCGAATGGGGTCGACGGAGATGACGTGGTCAATCAAGTCTGTCATGCCTGCGCTTGCCACGGCGGTGTTGAGCATTTCAGGGCTGCCGTTGGAGAGAATGGCCGTGGTGATGCCACGCTCTTTCAAGCTTCGCAGAACGCCCAAGTTTTCAGCAAAAGGTGCGAGCTTGGCGTATTGGCCCATCAGGGCATTGACGTGTTCGGGCTTGACATCGAGCTTGAAGCGCGCGAGGGTGTAGAGCAAGGCGTTGCGCGTGATGTCCCAAAACGATTGGTAATAGCGGCTGCCTTCTGCGCGGTGCGGGTCAGACATGGTGATGAGCCGCGTGTAGTCAATCTGCTTGTCGCGCCACAGCACCGAGATGGCTGCGCCTTGGCCTGGGTACAACTGCTCTGCCAATGCCCCGATGGAATACACATCGAACAGCGTGCCATAGGCATCGAACACAACGGCTTGGATGGACATGTTCAGTCCTCGTTGGGTAACAAGCAGCAGGTGTCGCCGCTGGCAGGGCGTTCAATCTTGATGCGGTGGATGTTGGGCAGCGCGCCTTTGAGGTCGTTGTAGATGAAGGCGCACAGGTTTTCGAGCGTTGCGGGGCCGATGCCTGGCACTTCGTCGAGGAAATGGTGGTCGAGCTTCTCGCGCACTTTCTCCACTTCTTTGCGAAGGAAGGCGAGGTCCAGCATCATGCCTGACTCAGGGTCTGGCTTGCCCGCAATGGTCACTTCAGCGTGGTAGGTGTGGCCGTGGATGCGCAGGCTACCTTTCGCATCAATTTTGCGGCGCAGGGTGTGTGCGGCTTCAAAGTAGAAGCGTTGGCTAAGTTCGTATTTCATCGGATGCCAATCAACTTATGGGTTTGCACGCTCAGACGCCAGCGCGGGTGCGATTGGCAATAGGCCACGGCCGCAGCGGTGTTGGCTGCTGCGTTTGGCCCATCCATGGGCTGCAAGTAGAAATTTTCAAAATTCAAAGACTCATACAGCGCGGGCTCAGCGCCCAATTGCGGAAACACCAGCTTGAGTTCTTGGCCCTCAGCCACCAGGCGTTGGCTGCCAGCTTTGGGGCTCATGCACAGCCAGTCAATGCCTTTGGGCGGAAGCACCGTGCCGTTGGTTTCCACCGCAATTGTGAAGTGCAGGGCGTGCAGTGCATCGACCAAGGCCTCGTCCACTTGCAGCAAGGGCTCGCCACCGGTCAGCACCACAAAGCGGTGCGCAGTGTCCGTGGCGGGCCAAAAGCTGGCGATGGCTGCGGCCAAGGCTTGGGCGCTGTCAAACTTGCCGCCGTGTGTGCCATCGGTGCCCACAAAGTCGGTGTCGCAGAACTG
>CANFZT010000010.1 GCA_947451565.1 Comamonadaceae bacterium
AATCCAGGCAAGCACGTTGTCGGATTGAGCCTGGTGGTTTTGTTGCACATCATCTTGTTTTGGGCGATCAGTTCTGGCTTGGCCAAGAAGTTCGTCAAAGTGATCAAAGGGCCTGTTGAGGCTCAGTTGATTGAAGATGCCAAGCCCGACATTCCACCGCCCCCGCCACCTCCACCGCCTCCACAAAAGAGTGCGCCTCCACCACCTGACTACGTGCCGCCGGTTGATATTGCAGTGAATGCACCAGGCGGTGCCAATGCGATTGCTTCTGTCTCTGCCGCTCCTGTGCGCACAGCGCCGGTGGTGAATGCTGCGGCCAACTGTCCGAAGCCGGAGTACCCCAGTGCTTCACGCCGCAATGAAGAAGAGGGCACGGTTCAGCTGCGCTTCTTGATTGGCACCGAAGGCCAAGTGTTGGAGTCGCAAATCGAGAAAACCTCTGGCTACACGCGATTGGATGAGGCCGCACGCATTGCCTTGTCACGCTGCCAATTCAAACCCGGCACTCTGAACGGCAAGGCTGAACAAAGCTGGGCCAGCATGAAATACACATGGCGCTTGGAATAAGCGACACGACATCAACCACTGAATTCGAATCAATTTCTTAGGAGTCATTCATCATGATTAAACAAATCAAAACTTTTGCGTTGAGCGCTGGCCTTGTTGCAGGCTTGATGTTCGGCATGGTTGGTCAAGCACTAGCCGCCAAGGACAAAGCCCCTGCAGCAGCGCCTGTTGCCGCAGAAGTCGCCGCACCTGCGCCTGTGGCTGCCCCCGCTCCAGCACCTGCTGCGCACGCTGGTGAAGAAAACCCATACGGCCTGAGTGCTCTGTGGGCACAAGGTGACGTGGTGGCCAAGGGCACCTTGCTGATCTTGGTGATCATGAGTATGGGCAGCTGGTATGTGATCTTCACGAAATACTTTGAGCAAGCCAAGATCATGCGCTTTGCAAAGGCCGCCCAAGACAGCTTTTGGAGTGCTGGTAACGTGCGCCAAGGTGCAGACACCTTGGCCGAAGACAGTCCCTTCCGCTTCATTGCTGAAAAAGGCTTGGAAGGTGCTAGCAAACACACTGGCATGTTGGGTGCCATCAACTTCAACGACTGGGTGACCATGAGCATCCAGCGCGCCATCAACAACGTGCAAAGCCGCATGCAAGATGGGTTGGCTTTGTTGGCGACCGTCGGTTCTACCGCACCATTTGTGGGTTTGTTCGGCACCGTTTGGGGTATCTACAACGCGTTGGTGAAGATCGGCATGTCCGGCCAAGCCAGTATCGACAAAGTGGCAGGTCCTGTGGGCGAGTCCCTCATCATGACGGCCATTGGTTTGGCTGTGGCTGTGCCTGCGGTGTTGGGCTACAACTGGTTAGTGCGTCGCAACAAGTCGGCCATGGAAGATGTGAATGCTTTCGGTTCAGACTTGCATTCTGTGCTGCTCGGCACCAACAACAAGTAATCAGGAGTCACCATCATGGCGATGAATGTTGGATCTGATGGGGATGACGAGATCATCAATGCCATCAACACCACGCCACTTGTGGACGTGATGTTGGTATTGCTGATCATCTTCTTGATCACCATTCCCGTGGTGACCACATCGGTGAAGGTCGATCTTCCTAAAGAAAAAAACCTGATCCGAGAGACCAAACCAGAGAACGTGATCATTTCGGTGAACGCTGCAGGCAATATTTACTTGTACGACACACCGATCAAGAATTCTGCGGACTTGGTCAACCGAATGAAAACTTTTGCGGTGAAAGACCCGCAACCCGAAGTGCAAATTCGCGGTGACGCTCGAAGCGACTTCGAGTCTGTGGGGCGCGTGATGTATGCCGTGCAGCGTGCAGGTATCGTCAAGGTCGGTTTCATCACCGAACCTAACTGATCGAAGGAGATAAACATGGGAATGAACATCGGCCAAGGATCAGGCAGTGGTGAACCCGAAGTGATGATGGACATCAACACCACGCCCTTGATTGACGTGATGTTGGTGCTGTTGATCATGTTGATCATCACCATCCCTGCGCAATTGCACACGGTGAATTTGGACATGCCAGTGGCGAAACCACCGACGAAGAAGGTGGACCCCGTGGTGATCAAAATTGATGTGGACGCCAACAGCGTGATCAACTGGAACGGCAAGCCTTTGGCAACCCGTGCTGATTTGGACCTCAAGTTGCAAGAGGCGACGAAGATGGAGCCGCAGCCTGAGTTGCATTTGCGCTCGCATGCCAAAGCCAAATACGAAGCTGTTGCGGCCGTGATGGCGAACGCGCAGCGTTTGGGTTTGAACAAGCTCGGTATCGTTGGATCTGAGCAGTTTGTGAATTAATTTCTTCAAGGTCTCTTCAAAAGGGAACTTTTCGCCCCTCCTCGTTAGAGGGGGGGCTTTTTTTTAAGGAGTGCGCAAATGTCAACATCATGGAAAAAATGGTTTGCTTTGAGTGTCTTGGGCGTCGCTCTGCATGCAGTGGCGCAAGTCAATATGCGTCCCGAGGTGGCGAAATTTTTGCAAGCTGCTCAAGAAGCCATTCAAGCGAAACAGCCTGATATGGCCTTGATTAAGATTCAGGAGGCTCGCGCTGCGCAGCAGCTGACCGAGCCCGAGAAAATGTTTTTAGAGCGCTTGTCTGTGGTGGCAGCTATGAATGCTCAAAAGTTTGATGTGGCGTCTAGCTCGTTGGACTATTTGCTGCAGAGTAAAGAGCTTTCATCGGTCGATCGCTTGACCTTGACAGAGACCATGGTGAGCGTGAGCCAGCGTAACAAAGACCACGCCAAAGTGGTGCAGTGGGCACGTCGTTATGCGCAAGATGGGGGTAAGAGCCAAGCTGTGCACATCATGAAAGTACAAGCTTTGGCCTTGCAAGGCTTGCATAAAGATGTGCTGCAAGAAATGCAAGATGCCTACAAAGTCGCTAATTACCAACCGCAAGAGGCTGAGTTACGCATTTACGCGTTTAGCCAAAAACAACTCAAGGATGAGGCGGCCTATGCGCGGACATTGACGCAGTTAGTGACGCGATTTCCATCCAAAGACTATTGGTCGGACTTGTTGAACAGCATGGGCCGTATGTCAGGTATCAGTGCACGGATGCAGCTCGATGTTTCACGCTTGATGGACGCAACGGGAACGCTGGAAGAGGCTGAAGATTACTTAGATTCGGCGCAATTCGCTATCAAGGCGGGTTTGCCACATGAAGCGCTCAGAATGCTAGAACAAGGCCAGGTTGCTGGTCTTTATAAAGGTGCCAGTGCTGTTTCCTATGTCAAGCTCAAGCAACAAGCACAACAGCGTGCAACAGAGGATGACAAATCATTCAAATCGCTCACCGCTGCTTCGGACAATGGTCCTATGCTGGTTCAGTTGGGCGATGTGTTGTTGTCCAAGGGGCAATGGGGCGATGCTGCCGCGGCTTATCAGAAGGCTTTGAACAAAGGCGGTTTGAAGCGTGAGGCTGAAACACGTTTGCACTGCGGAATCGCCTTACTCAAGGCCAATCAAGGCGAGCAAGCTAAAACCATGCTTCAAAGCGTGACGGATGATGCGTCGCTCGTCCAGTTGGCTAGCCTTTGGATGTCTTTGGTGAAATGACACCCTATGATTGGAAGGTATTCAAGTGGTGAAACCTAATTCCAAACGCATGGCTAGTTCAGACAACGACAAACGCAAAATTCAAATGATCGACATTGCCCGTATGGCAGGCGTGTCGACATCGACAGTGTCACGCGCTTTGAATGGCAGCTCGTTGACGAATGATGAAACGCGCCAGCGCATTATTGAACTGGCACGCTCGCTCAACTACACCATTAACCAAAGTGCCAAAAGTTTACGCATGGGAGACAACCGAACCATCGGTGTTGTCATTCCTTATGACCGCAAAACCCGCCAGCACATCTCAGATCCGTTCTTCTTGGGCATGCTGGGTAGCTTGGCCGATGCCTTGACCGATCGCAATTACGACTTGTTGCTTTCCCGTGTCGATGCTGAGCATTTGGATGACATGGCTTCTTTGTATGACACGGGGCGTGCCAAAGGCATCATCGTGATAGGCCAGTGGGGTCACCATGACCAACTCAACGAGTTAGCGCGTCGCCATGTGCCGATGGCCGTATGGGGTGCGCAGTTGCCCCGTCAGTTGTATTGCAGTGTGGGCAGCGATAACGTGTCAGGCGGTGCATTAGCCACTGAGCACTTAATGGGGTTAGGTCGTCGTCGGATTGTGTTCATGGGGGATACCGATATGCCAGAGGCGGCTAAACGTCACGAAGGGTACCTCCAAGCGCACGAAAAACTAGGCATAGCGATAGATCCTCAGCTCTACATTAAGTCACCATTCACGCCAGAAGAAGCGCAAGCTGCTATGCATACGTTTCTGCAGAGCGGCGTGACCTTTGATGCGATTTTTGCTGCCAGTGACCTGATTGCTATTAACGCCATGGGTGTGCTTAAGGGTCAAGGTATTTCGATTCCTAAACAGGTCAGTGTCGTGGGTTATGACGACATCGATATGGCGTCGCACAGCTTTCCACCTCTCACAACGATTCGCCAGCCGATCGATGCGGCAGGCAGCGTCCTCATGGACTCGCTGCAAGAGATTTTGGACGGTCATATCTCTGACTCTAAGTTGTTGCCAACGTCGTTGGTCATACGCGGTTCCACCGTGTGAGGTCTAAGTTGGCTGATACCTTGCGTGGCTCAATTGGCGTCTTTGACTCTGGCGTAGGCGGCCTATCCGTTTTGCGCGCCATTCACGCTGCGTTGCCACACGAGCACTTGGTCTATGTGGCCGATTCAGGCCATGCGCCGTATGGCGACCAATCGCAGGCGCACATCACCCAACGCACCCTCACCGTGGGTAACTGGCTGGCCGAGCAAGGGGTGAAGGGCATCACCATCGCGTGCAACACCGCCACGGTTGTGGCCGCGAAAACCTTACGTGAGCAAACGCATTTGCCTGTGGTTGCCATTGAGCCTGCCGTCAAACCCGCTGTCGCGCTCACGCGCAGCGGTGTGGTGGGCGTGTTGGCCACGCGTCAAACCGTGCAAAGTGCAGCGGTTGCCAAGCTGGTAGCTCTGTATGGCGCAGACAAACGCATCTTGCTACAAGGTTGTCCGGGTCTGGTGGAGCAGGTGGAGCGTGCCGATTTGCACAGCGCGGAAACCGAGGCTTTGCTGCGCCAGTTCATCGCGCCTTTGCTAGAGCAGGGCGCAGATACCTTGGTGTTGGGCTGCACACATTACCCATTTTTGCGCGACACCATTCAGCGTGTGGCGGGCGAGGGCGTGACCCTGCTTGACCCAGCCGAAGCTGTGGCTCGTGAGTTGGCCCGACGTTTGGCTGATAAAGGCAGTTTGACGGCTCAAACAGGGCAGGGCTCTGTCCAGTTTTTCACCTCGGGCGATGTGGCGCAGGCGCAAGCCGTCATGTCCCACCTATGGGACGCGGCGCTCACGGTGCAGGCACTGCCCTAAACGCTGGGGCCAATAGCCCTTGAAGCCCCTAAAACCGGAAGGGAACGGGCTAACCCGTACACTTGGGACTTCATGAATGCCTACGCCGACGTCTCCCTTTTCCCCCGCAACGCCAAGCCGCTGACCAGTTACCGCAAGTACTGGGCGGCTCGTTTTGGCACGGCCCCATTTTTGCCGATGTCGCGCGAGGAAATGACGCAACTCGGCTGGGACAGCTGCGACATCATCATCGTCACCGGCGACGCGTATGTCGACCACCCCAGTTTTGGCATGGCGGTGATTGGCCGCATGTTGGAGAACCAAGGTTTTCGCGTCGGCATCATTGCCCAGCCCGATTGGCAAAGTGCTGACCCGTTCAAGGCGGTGGGCAAACCCAATCTGTTCTTTGGCGTGACCGCCGGCAACATGGATTCGATGATCAACCGCTACACGGCCGATCGAAAAATTCGCAGCGACGACGCCTACACCCCGGGTGACGTGGGCGGCAAGCGCCCCGACCGCGCCGCACTGGTGTACAGCCAACGCTGCAAAGAGGCCTACAACGATGTGCCCATTGTGTTGGGTGGCATTGAGGGGTCTTTGCGCCGCATTGCGCATTACGACTATTGGTCAGACAAGGTGCGCCGCTCCATCGTGGTGGACAGCAAGTGCGATTTGCTGCTGTACGGCAATGCCGAACGTGCCATTGTGGAAATTGCTCACCGCTTGGCCGCCAAAGAGCCGGTGCAAGACATCACCGATGTGCGCGGCACAGCGTTTGTGCGCCGCGAAACACCCGAAGGTTGGTTTGAAATTGACTCGTCCAGCATCGACGTGCCGGGCAGGGTAGAGGCGCACGTCAACCCCTATTTGATGGTGAGCGAGCAAGCCAAGGCCCAAGGCGAGACTTGTGCGCGTGAAGACGAAGCCAATGCGGTGGCCGAAGAACACAATGCAAAGACAGGCGCAAAAGCCGATGCAGGCTTTACCGTATCGCCGCTGAACTTTGTGCCCAATCCGAACATGCCTGCATTGCATGGCAACGGCAAACTCAAAGTGCCGCCGCGCGAGCGCAGTGTCATTCGCTTGCCCGCGTATGAGCAAGTTAAGTCAGACCCCGTCTTGTATGCCCACGCCAACCGCGTGCTGCATTTAGAAACCAACCCCGGCAACGCCCGCGCCTTGGTGCAAGCCCATGGCGAAGGCCACACCGCACGCGACGTGTGGGTCAACCCACCGCCCATCCCGCTGACCACAGCCGAGATGGACCATGTGTTTGACCTGCCCTACGCCCGCAGCCCGCATCCCGCCTATGCCGACGAGAACGGCAGCCACGATGGCGCGACCAAAATCCCCGCGTGGGAAATGATTCGCTTCAGTGTCAACATCATGCGCGGCTGCTTTGGGGGTTGCACGTTTTGCTCCATCACCGAGCACGAAGGCCGCATCATTCAAAGCCGCAGCGAAGAGTCGGTCATTCGTGAGATTGAAGACATCCGTGACAAAGTGTCGGGCTTTACCGGCGTTATTTCAGACCTTGGCGGCCCCACCGCCAATATGTACCGCTTGGGTTGCAAGAGCCCAGAGATTGAGGCTGCATGTCGCAAACCGAGCTGCGTCTACCCTGGCATTTGCCAAAACTTAGGCACCAACCACACGCCGCTCATCAATATTTATCGCCGAGCCCGTGCGCTCAAAGGCATCAAGAAAATCTTGATTGGCTCTGGCCTGCGCTATGACTTGGCCGTGAAGTCGCCCGAGTATGTGAAAGAACTGGTGCAACACCACGTCGGCGGCTACCTCAAGATTGCGCCCGAGCACACCGAAGGTGGGCCTTTGTCGAAGATGATGAAGCCCGGCATTGGCAGCTACGACAAGTTCAAACAGATGTTTGACAAATACAGTGAAGAGGTAGGGAAAAAACAATTCCTGATCCCGTATTTCATTGCAGCGCATCCCGGCACCAGCGACGAGGACATGATGAACTTGGCGCTGTGGCTCAAGCGCAATGGCTTTCGCGCTGACCAAGTGCAAACCTTCTACCCCAGTCCGATGGCTACGGCCACAGCCATGTACCACTCGGGCCGTAATCCGCTAGGGCGTATCACGCGCAGCAGTGAAACAGTCGACGTGGTGCGCGGCGAACGCCGCCGCCGCTTGCACAAAGCCTTCTTGCGTTATCACGATGCGAACAACTGGCCCTTGCTACGTGAAGCGTTGAAAGCCATGGGCCGTGCCGACTTGATCGGCAATGGCAAGCAGCATTTGATTCCGACCTTCCAGCCGCTGACCGATGGCGGCTACACCAGTGCGCGTCGCAAGAACAGCACAGCGACGCCCACCAAAGGCCGTGTCCTCACGCAGCACACAGGTTTGCCACCACGCGTCAATGGCGCAGGCAAACCGAGCGCCAACGCTGCCAAGCGCAAACCTAACCGTTGATGAGAGGCGTCTGAGCCAGATCTGCTCAGACAGAGGTGTGTTTAACGCGTGCGCGACTTCATGGCACGCTCCACCTCGCGTTTGCCTTCGCGGTCTTTGATGGTGTCGCGCTTGTCGTGCTCGGCCTTGCCTTTGGCCAGCGCGATTTCACATTTGATCTTGCCGTTTTTCCAATGCAGGTTGACGGGCACCAGCGTGTGGCCTTTTTGCTCGACTTTGCCGATGAGACGTTTGATTTCGTCTTTTTTCATCAGCAGTTTCTTGGTGCGCACTTTGTCGGGCGTGACGTGGCTAGACGCCGTATGCAGCGGGTTAATTTGGCAGCCGATCAAATACAGCTCGCCATCGCGAATGACCACATAGCCATCGGTGAGTTGTACCTTGCCTTCACGGGCGGCCTTGACCTCCCAGCCTTCCAGCACCATGCCGGCCTCGAACTTTTCTTCGAAGAAGTAGTTATACGCCGCCTTTTTGTTGTCGGCGATGCGCGAGGGAGTTGCAGGTTTTTTGGTAGCCATTGAGGTAATGTGGGGACGGTAGAGCTTCTTACAATGTGGACCATTCTATGAAAACCGTACACAAGTCCGTTCTTATCTGGTTCAGCGCTGAAGAAATGTTTGCGCTGGTCACTGATGTGGCCCGTTATCCTGAGTTTTTGCCTTGGTGCGACCGCGCCGGCGTGGTCGAGTCGCATGCCGATGGTGCCACCGCCCAAGTGGGCATGGCCTTTGGTGGCTTTCACAAAAGCTTCACCACGCGTAACGTGCACATTGAAGGCCGTCAAGTGAAGTTAGAGCTGGTCGATGGACCGTTCAAACATTTGGATGGCACTTGGGATTTTCATCCGCTGCTTGACCCCACCACCCAAGAGCCGCAACGGGCCTGCCGCATTGAGCTGACGTTGAATTACGCGTTCGAAAGTATGTTTGGCGCTTTGGTGGGGCCTGTGTTTGACAAAATTGCCGCGACACTGGTGGATGCCTTTGTCAAACGTGCGGAGCAGGTGTACGTCGCGTGAGCACGCATGACACGTCCATTCACATCACAGTGATGTATTCGCCTGCGCCGCGCGTGGTGCATGAACGCGAGTTGCCGCTCAGCGCTGGCACGACGGTGATGCAGGCTTTGCAGCAAAGCGGTTTTTTGGCTGAGTGCCCTGAAATCGACTTGAGTCAGACAGAGGCTTTTACCGTGTGCATTTGGGGTAAGAAAACCACGCCTCATCATGTACTGCGTGATTTAGACCGCATCGAAATTGTCCGACCACTGACCGTTGACCCCAAAGTCGCGCGACGTGAGCGTTTTCAAAAACAAGGCACCAGCCGCGCAGGCTTGTTCTCTAAGCGCCGTGAAGGCGCAAAACCCGGTTATTAAGCTCGGCCAAACTCAGACAAACAACCATGAAAAATTCTCTCTGGCCTACCTGCGGCTATTCACTGCTCACGCCCAATGAGGCCGGCCACTTGGTGGTGACGGATGACTTCTTGCGCTTTCTTTTAGAACGCCCTGAGCTGGCCCCCATCGCCACCTCATGTGCCGCCGAAGTTGCCTTGCACCACAACTTGGTGGAGCAACCGCGCCGAGAAGTCACAGCGCAAGAGCTGGCTGAGTTGCAAGACAAAGATGCAGCCAGCAACTACGCCGTGTGGCTGCGCTTTCGCCAGCGCATCACCACGCTGCCCACGTTAGAAGCCAGTTACATCGCCTTGTTCAAAGGCGAGGGCGTGGATGTGCCACCGCTGTTGGTGCAGCACATCACGCACATATTGCTGCGCCATGTGTTGGGCGAAGCGCCCACAGCCATGCAAGCGCGTGCAGCTGAGATGCTGATGCACACCCAAAAAATCACGGTGCTCGAAGACGGCGCAGTCATGGCGGCTGATGATGAAACAGTCGAGCGCCACGCTACGCAAAGTAGCTTTGGCTCGATTGGCGAATTGCTCAAGCAAGGCGGCATCAAACTGCGTAGCGTGGACTTGGATGTGCTCAACGACGACAACCAAGACGCCTATTGGCCGCGTAGTGAGAGCTTTGACTGGGTGGTGAGCCTCAACCGTGGCCAGCCTGCCTTGAATGCGTTGTGCGAGGTGATGGCGAAGTGGGTGCAGCACTTCTTGGGTGTGCAGGTGCGCATTCAAACTGAGCGTGAAATCAACGATGACCACTGGGTGTGGCATGTGGGCCTAGACGCCCAAGCCAGCGGTGTGCTGAATGACCTCTACCAAGGCAAAGAGGTGGATGCCGATCGCATGGAACGTTTGCTGTGCTTGTTCAAGCTGGAGTTTGTCGAGCCCAACGACATGCTGGCCGATGTGCGCGGCAAGCCCGTGTATTTGGCGATGGCGGTGGATGACAATCAGCGCTTGAAGCTCAAGCCACAAAACCTGCTGCTGAATTTGCCACTGGCCAAACGGTCATAAAAAAAGCCAAGCTAAACGCTTGGCTTTTTCTTTGTTGCAGTGAATTTTCTCAAGGCCGCTCAATAGGTCCAGCGACCGACTTGTACAAAAACACGGCCCGCGTGATGTCAGTGACCCACACCAAGCCATCGCCAATTTGGCCTATTTGCGCGGTGTGAACAATCAAGTCCACGATGCTGTCGCACACTTCGTCGGGCGACACGATTTCAATGCGAACCTTGGGCGTGTAGTCGGTCAACTCTTCTTTCAAATTGGTGGGGCTGTGAAGACTAGGTGCAGAGCAACCTTCAGCCTTGCTCACCGTCATGCCGGGAAAACCGGGCAGGCTACGCAACTTTTCGCGCAAGGTGGGCAGCTTGGAAGGTCGAATGATGGCTTTGATTTCTTTCATATCTGTCTCTTTTCTTAAATCAAGCTTCGGGATCTTTTTCGTCGAACCAGTGGTAAATCGTGGGCACCACCACCAAGGTCAGCAAGGTGCAGGTGATCAATCCACCAATCACCACAATCGCTAAGGGGCGCTGAACTTCGGAGCCTGGGCCATCTGAAATCAAGAATGGGATCAGACCCAGCATGGCGACAGTGGCGGTCATCATCACGGGGCGGAAGCGCTGCCGTGCGCCTTCTAGCACGGCGTCTTTAACCGACATACCACCTTCACGCAAACTGCGGATATACGACACCAGCACCACGCCGTTGAGCACCGCAATGCCCCACAGCGCAATGAAGCCCACAGACGCTGGCACGGACAAATACTCACCTGCAATGAATAAGCCAATCACGCCACCAATCGACGCAAACGGCAGCACCGTGATGATGAGCGTGGCGAACTTGACCGAGTTGAAAAGCAAGAACAGCAAAAAGAAAATGGCTGCCACTGTGATGGGGACGATGACTTTCAAATGGCCTAAAGCACGTTCCATGTTTTGGAACTGACCACCCCACTCAAGGTAGTAGCCTTCGGGGAGTTTTATTTTGTCGCCCACCTTGGCTTGCAGCTCGGTCACAAAGCTGCCCAAGTCGCGGTCTTTCACGTTGATACCCACGACGATGCGGCGCTTGGCCATTTCGCGTGAAATTTGGGCTGGGCCATCTAGCACTTGAATTTTCGCTACATCGTCCAAGCGGGCTTGTGCGCCTTGTGACGAGCTCAAAATGATGTTCGATATAGCCTCAATGTTGTTTCGGAAGTTTTGAGGCAGTCGCACAACCGCAGAAAAACGACGCTCCCCCTCAAACACTTCGGACGCTACTTTGCCGCCAATCGCGGTTTCGATCATGTCGTTCACATCTGACACGTTGAGTCCTATGCGAGCGATCGCTTGGCGGTCAATGTCAATTTGTAAGTACTGTTGACCCGAGATGCGTTCCACACGCAAGTCTTGAGCGCCTTCAATGGTTTGAGCCACTTTGGCAATTTGGTTGGCGACACGTTTCAGATCATCCAAATCGTCGCCGAAAACTTTCACCGCGATGTCTGATCTGACACCCGTGACCATTTCAGCAACGCGAGCCGAAATAGGTTGAGCCATCACCACCTGAGCGCCAGGTAAAACCTGCAATTTTTCATTGATCGCATTGGCAATGTCATCTTGACGCCAGCCCGAAGGCCACTCATCTTTAGGCTTGAGGCTGACGATCGGCGTGGACTCATTGGTGCTTTGTGGATCGGCAGGAGACTCACCGCGGCCCAGGCCTGAAGTTGCAGATTTAACGCCAGGCACCGTAGCGATTAATTTCATGGCCTGCATCTCCATTTTGATGGATTCGCTCAATGAAATATTGGGTACGCGAATAATGCTGGGTGTGATGGACCCTTCTTTCATCTCTGGAATAAAAGCAGTGCCTAAAAACGGAATAATGCCCCCCGCAAGCACCAACGTGGCCAATGAAATCTGCACAGTGCGTTTCTGATTCGCCATGGCAAGGCTCAGTAGTTTCAGATACCTCACCTTCAGGGCTTTGATCAGCGGTGTGTCGTGATCGCCATCTCCCTCGGGTGGCTTGAGTAAATATGACGACAACACAGGCGACAAAGTCATGGACAACACCAGTGATACAGCCAGTGCAATGGCAATCGTGTAGGCGAGGGGGGCAAACATCTTGCCCTCCATGCCCTGCAAGGTCATCAAAGGCAAGAACACCAAAATGATGATGCCCACACCAAAAATAACAGGCGTGGCGACTTCCAACACGGCATTCAAAATACCGCGTACTTTGCTTTCTCCTAGCTCGGCGGCGCGTCCCAGACGAGCGTAGGCGTTCTCCACCACGACCACCGAGCCGTCCACCATCAAACCAATGGCAATGGCCAAGCCCCCCAGCGACATGAGGTTGGCCGAAATGCCCAGCTTGTTCATGGCCATAAAGGTGAGCAATGGCGTGAGCACCAAAGTAGCCACCACGATGAGCGACGAGCGCACATCGCCCAAGAACAAGAACAACACAATCACCACCAACACCACGCCTTCAATCAGCACTTTGGTGACTGTCCACAGCGCGGCATCCACCAGCTCTGAGCGGTCGTAGTAGGGCACCACCTTCAAGTCATTGGGCAACATGCCGCGGTCGTTGATTTCTTTCACTCGGGCTTTGATGCGGCTCACCACTTCTTTGGCATTGCCACCGGTCATCATCATCACAATGCCGCCCACCGCTTCGGTGGTGCCATTTTTGATGAGTGCGCCTTGTCGCACATCGTGGCCGAGTTTGACTTCGGCCACATCGCGCATGTAGACCGGCGTGCCGTTGATTTCTTTCAACACGATCTGACCTAGGTCGTTCACCCCTTGAATTAGACCCACGCCGCGTATCAAATATTGTTCTGCTGCTTGGGGCAGCACACCGCCGCCGGAGTTGGCGTTGTTACGCGACACGGCGTCGTACACCTCAGACAAACTGATTTTGTAATGACGCAAACGCTCAGGGTTCACCAGAACGTGGTACTGCTTGACGTAGCCGCCTTGCGAGTTGATTTCAGCCACTCCGGGAATGGAGCGCAGCAATGGCCGCAGAACCCAGTCTTGCACAACGCGGCGATGTGTCAGCTCTTCTTCGCTCAGTTCACGTTTGCCGTCTTGGGCGTGCTCTAGCGTGTATTGGTAGACCTCACCTAACCCTGACGACACGGGCCCCAACACGGGGGTGATTCCTGCGGGCAAGCGGTTGCCTACCTCCATCAACCGCTCCATCACCAACTGCCGCGCAAAGTAAACGTTGGTGCTGTCGGTGAACACCAGCGTGATGAGTGACAACCCTGGTTTGTTGAGTGAGCGCAGCTCGGTCAAACCGGGCAGGCCCGTCATGGCGACTTCGATCGGCACAGTTGCAAACCGCTCAACCTCTTCAGGCGAGCGACCAGGGGCTTCGGTGGCGATTTGCACCTGGACGTTGGTGACATCGGGGAAGGCGTCAACCGACAGTTTAGTCGCCGCATGCAGACCAAAAAACAGCAGCATCATCGCGATGACGCACACCACCAAGCGCTGCTTGAGCGCAGCACGAACCAGAGATTCCAACATGGCTTAGCCCCCGTTTTCAGTGGCAGAAAGATTGCGGTGGTTGTTCAAGTGAAAAGCGCCATCCGTGACAATGCGCATGCCAGTCTTGAGTCCTTCAAGGACAGCGCGTTGACCGTTTTGCTCGGCGGCCAGTTTGATGGGCGTGAGACGAAAGCGACCGTCAGACTCTTCCACGAAGACGTGGTCTGTGTCGTCTTGTCGAACCACGGCGGCGACGGGCACCATCACGCGCTGCTGCGTCGCTGACTCAATCAACATGGAGGCCAACATCGAGGGCTTGAGGCGGCCGCCTTTGTTGTCGAGCTCGGTGCGCACGAGCACAGTGCGGGTGTCGGGGTTGACTGTTTGCCCTACATAAATCAGCTTGCCCATTAGCTTTTCATTTTCAAGTGCGGGCACTTCGATGCTCACCGATTGACCCACCTTGACTTGGCTGATTTGCTGCTCAGGCACTTGAGCCACGGCCCAGACACGGCTCAAATCGGCTACCGCAAACAGCACATCTGAGGGCTGTACCACTTGACCCGCAGCGATTTTTCGCTCGACAACCACGCCTTTGATGGTGGCCACCACACTCGCCACTGAGTCAATCTTTCCAGTCGCAGCCAAGCGTTCGATGGCTGCTGCGCTGACACCTAAAACGCGTAATTGGTCCTGGGCAGCGCGCGTTTCGGCAGAGGCAATTTCGAATTCGTTTTCACGACGTTGCAGCTCAGCTGCGCTGATCACATCTGCACTAAAAAGCGTTTTGGCACGTTCGACATTGCGGCGATGCAGTTCTTTTTCAGAACGTGCCCGCAGGTAAGCCAGTTGCGAGCCAGACAGCTCGCTACTGTTGATCCAGGCCAGCGTGTCGCCCTTGTTGACCACTTGGCCCAGTTGCGCGTTGATTTGCGTGACACGGCCTGTCACACTCGCGCCGATGCGGGTGAGGGCTTGTTCATCAAAATCAATCTGGCCAGCCACACGCAAGGTGTCGGACATGTCTTGGCTCGTGACTTCGGCGGTTTGAATTTGAGCTTTCAAACTCTCAGGCACAGACACGCGCATGGCATCGTTGACTTTTTTCTCTGCCTCTGGTGTCGTGGCTTTTTGGCAAGCTGACAACGTGAATACGCAGCAAAAGACCGCAGCTGCCAATCTCAGTGATCTAGAGAGCTTAGGTTTCATGGTCGTTTATTTCAGGGGGTTATTGCACGCAAGCGCTCGATTTCGGCCCAAGCGCTGGCCAACTCAAACTGCGCGGTGATCAGTTCGTTGCGTGCAGCGCGATAAACACGTTGGGCATCCATCACTTCTAAAAAACTTTTCTCACCTGCCTTGTACGCCAGCTCAGCAATACGCAAGGCATTGGCCGCATGGCGCACGATGCCCCCTTCGAGGGCGATCGTTTGGGCGTTGGCAATGCCGTATTGCTGATAGGCCGCTTCTAGCGATTGCAGCAAATAAAATTCTTGATAGGCCAGTTGATTGTCAGTCTGCAAAAGTCTTGCAGCGGCTTCGCCCACAGGGCCGCCGCGCCAGTCCCACAAGGGCACATTCATGGCCAGACCCACACGTTTGTTACGCCACTCAGGGTCTTGGTCTTGGTCTGCACGTAGCGCAAATTTAGGAAAACGCAAGGCTTTTTCTTCGCTCAATTTGCGATCCAACTGTTGGCGCTCGGCGCGTGTGCGTTGAAGCTCAGGGTTTCTTTTCAGTACCTCGTCGCGCACGTCACTCAGTGGAGCAGGTGAGGCAAACGTGTGAGGTTGTTCTTGCACCTCAAACGTTTCGGGTAGGTTGGTGCCAACCAAGGCACGTAAAGCGCCGCGTGATTGACCTACGCGTAAATTAGCAGACTCTTGCATTTTTTGAGCGTTCAGCAATTCGGCGTTGGCCTTGACCAGTTCGAATTTGGCTTTTTCACCGGTATCAACTTGCAAAGCGATGCGTTTGTGAATGCCTTCCATCAGTTTGACATCTTCGGCGGCAACGCGGTTTTCAGCTGTGCGGCGCACCAAATCGTAATAGCGCAAACGCAGCTGGGCACGCATGTCTGCTCTGAATGATTGCTCGTTGGCTTGAGCCGCATTTAGACCAGCCAGCGCACCATCCACGCGTGGGAAGCGGTGCCAAGGCATGTCTAAATCTTGGGTGATGCTGATGGTTTTGAGGTTACCGTTAACGCCAGCTAAGTTATCAGGGCGCGGCTTGCGCGTACCGTTCATCACCTCAATTTGTGGGTTGGGGATCGTGCGCGCGGTGTCCACAGCTGCGCGCGCTGCGTCTACAGCATTGGTCGCGCTGCGCAAAGCGGGACTTTGGCTGAACATCATGTTCTCTAGGTCAGGCAAACTGAGTTTGGCTGATTCAGCGAAAGTTAAGTTGCCAAATGCGGCAGAGATACAAAGCAGCAGGGCGGTCAGTTGTTTTTTGGGGTGCGATGTCAAACGAATCACCTTCATACGAAGTTTGCAAATGTTGAAAGTCATTGTCGTTCAAGCCCAAATGCCATCTGCTCTTTAAGGAATAAAGCGTGTGTAAAGTACGTGGCGCGCTGTATACAAGCTGTATTTACCCCTTACGTACAATGCTGTTTTTGGAGCTATCAACATGCGCCTGCTTGGCAAAGCCCTTACCTTTGACGACGTTCTGCTCGTCCCCGCGTTCTCCCAAGTCCTGCCCAAGGACACATCTCTTGCAACGCAATTCACCCGCAACATCCGCCTGAACTTGCCCCTGGTCTCTGCTGCCATGGACACCGTAACGGAAGCCCGCTTGGCCATTGCCATTGCGCAAGAAGGCGGCATTGGCATCGTGCACAAGAACCTCACTGCGCAAGAGCAAGCGGCCCAAGTGGCCAAGGTCAAGCGCTACGAGTCTGGCGTGTTGCGCGATCCTGTGGTCATCACCCCTGAAACGACGGTGCGCCAAGTTATGGCTTTGTCAGAAGAGCTCGGTGTATCTGGTTTTCCTGTGTGTGACGGTGGCAAAGTGGTGGGTATCGTCACTGGCCGCGATCTGCGGTTCGAGACCCGCTACGACCAGCGGGTCAGCGAAATCATGACCCCGCGCGAGCGCTTGGTCACCGTGCCTGAAGGCACGACGCCAGAGCAAGCCAAGCACCTGTTGAACAAACACAAGTTGGAGCGCTTGTTGGTGGTGAACGACGCGTTTGAGCTCAAAGGCCTCATCACGGTCAAAGACATCACCAAACAACTCAACTTCCCCAACGCCGCACGCGACGCCGCAGGCAAGCTGCGCGTAGGCGCCGCCGTGGGTGTGGGCGAGGGCACCGAGGAGCGCGTGGAGGCATTGGCCCGCGCTGGTGTGGACGCCATCGTGGTGGACACCGCACACGGTCACAGCAAAGGCGTGATCGAGCGCGTGCGTTGGGTCAAACAAAATTACCCGCACATCGAAGTCATCGGCGGCAACATTGCCACGGGCGCAGCCGCATTGGCCTTGGTCGAAGCAGGCGCAGACGGTGTGAAAGTGGGCATTGGCCCAGGCTCCATTTGCACCACCCGTATCGTGGCGGGCGTGGGTGTACCTCAAATCATGGCGGTGGACAGCGTGGCCACAGCCCTCAAGGGCACAGGCGTGCCACTGATTGCAGACGGCGGCATCCGCTACAGCGGCGATATTGCCAAAGCCATTGCTGCAGGCGCAGGTACGGTGATGATGGGCGGCATGTTTGCAGGCACCGAAGAGGCGCCCGGCGAAATCGTGTTGTTCCAAGGCCGCAGCTACAAGAGCTACCGTGGCATGGGCTCGATTGGCGCTATGCAGCAGGGCAGTGCTGACCGCTACTTTCAAGAAAGCAGCACCGGCAACCCCAATGCCGACAAACTGGTGCCAGAAGGCATTGAAGGCCGCGTGCCCTACAAAGGCTCCGTCGTCTCCATCATTTACCAAATGGCCGGTGGTTTGCGAGCCAGCATGGGTTACTGCGGTTGCGCCACCATTGAGGCGATGCACAACGAGTCACAGTTTGTGGAAATCACGGCGGCTGGTATTCGTGAAAGCCATGTCCATGATGTGCAAATCACCAAAGAAGCGCCAAACTACCGCGCCGAATAAGCGTTAAGTGTTCAAACGCAAGCCACCTCAAGGGGTGGCTTTCTTTTTTGAGACAATAGTGCCCTAGGCCACTTGAAGGCCCTTTTTTATTTATGTCGCACCAAAAAATCCTCATTCTCGATTTCGGCTCTCAAGTTACCCAACTCATCGCCCGCCGTGTGCGCGAGGCCCATGTGTTTTGTGAAGTCCATCCTTGCGACGTGACCAGTGACTGGGTGCGCGACTATGCCAAAGACGGCAACTTGAAGGGCATCATCCTCTCTGGCAGCCATGCCAGCGTTTACGAGGTGGATGACCGTGCGCCTGATGCTGTTTTTGAGCTAGGTCTGCCCGTGTTGGGTATTTGCTACGGCATGCAAACCATGGCCACTCAATTGGGCGGCAAAGTCGAAGCCGGCCACACCCGCGAGTTTGGCTACGCCGAAGTGCGTGCGCATGGCCACACAGAACTGCTCAAAGGCATTGAAGACTTCAACACACCCGAAGGCCACGGCATGCTCAAGGTGTGGATGAGCCACGGTGACAAGGTCACCCAACTACCTGAGGGCTTCAAGGTCATGGCGTCGACGCCCGCTTGCCCCATCGCGGGCATGGCCGACGAAGCGCGCAAGTTTTACGCGGTGCAGTTCCACCCTGAAGTCACGCACACGGTGCAAGGCCAAGCCTTGTTGAACCGCTTTGTGTTGGATATTTGCGGCACGCGCCCTGACTGGATCATGGGCGACTACATCGAAGAAGCCGTGGCTGCCATTCGCAAACAAGTGGGTGACGAAGAAGTCATCTTGGGACTGTCAGGCGGCGTGGATTCGTCCGTTGCCGCAGCCCTGATTCACCGCGCCATCGGCGACAAACTCACCTGCGTATTTGTGGACCATGGCTTGTTGCGCTTGAACGAAGGTGACATGGTCATGGACATGTTTGTAGGCAAGTTGCACGCCCACGTCATCCGCGTCGATGCGAGTGAGTTGTTCTTGGGTAAGCTGGCGGGCGTGAGCGAGCCAGAGGCTAAGCGCAAGATCATTGGCGGCTTGTTTGTGGACGTGTTCAAAGAGCAAGCTGCGAAATTGAAAGCAGGCGACGGCGGCCATAAAGGCGCGACGTTCCTCGCCCAAGGTACGATTTATCCTGACGTGATTGAGAGTGGTGGCGCCAAAAGCAAAAAGGCGGTCACTATCAAAAGCCACCACAACGTTGGCGGCTTGCCCGGGCAGTTGGGCTTGAAACTCTTGGAGCCCTTGCGCGAATTGTTCAAAGACGAAGTGCGCGAGTTGGGCGTCGCGCTGGGCTTGCCCCGCGAGATGGTGTACCGCCACCCCTTCCCAGGTCCAGGCTTGGGTGTGCGCATTTTGGGGGAAGTGAAGAAGGACTACGCTGACTTACTGCGCCGTGCTGACGCCATCTTCATCGAAGAGCTGCACAACTTCAAAGACGAAGCCACAGGCAAAACTTGGTACGAGCTGACCAGCCAAGCCTTCACCGTGTTCTTGCCCGTCAAGAGCGTGGGCGTGATGGGCGATGGCCGCACGTATGACTACGTGGTGGCCTTGCGTGCGGTGCAAACCAGCGACTTCATGACCGCCGACTGGGCCGAGTTGCCTTATGCGCTGCTCAAGAAAGTGTCGGGCCGCATCATCAACGAAGTGCGTGGCATCAACCGTGTGACGTACGACGTTTCATCGAAGCCACCAGCGACGATCGAGTGGGAATAATCATGACTCATCCCACCCACAGCCATTTGAAACTGACGGCAGAAGAGCTTGCCGCTTGCGCACCGATTGAGCAGTATTTTTTGGGCCATGCGCATGACGATGCCAGCTTTATGCGTCTCGCGTTTTTGCCTAGCGCCCATATCGAATCCATCCGTGAAGGCGTTTTCACTTCGTGGCCGCTAGACATTTACTGCGAACGCTTTGGCGGCAAGCCAGCGGCGGACGAAGCCACGCGTCGCCGCAGCATCGATTGGATCGAAGTGGCTGGATCAGCCGCGAGTGCTCGCGTCACGCTTGTGCATGGTGCCATTACGTTTACCGACTACTTTGTGCTGCTGCAAACCCAAGACGGCTGGAAAATTGCGAACAAGGCCTTCGTCGGTCAGCCCACCAAGTACTAAAACCGCTCAACAAGGCGTTGATTCATTTTATTTACCTCATTCGGTTCAAAGCTCAAACGTCCTACAATCAAGGGTTGTTAGCAATTGCCCGTTTTGGGCTTGAATTTTTTAATTAGAGAACACTGAGTACATGGCAAAAGAAGAAATGATCGAAATGAAGGGTGTCGTGACCGAGGTCTTGCCCGACTCTCGCTACCGCGTCACTCTGGAAAACGGTCACTCACTGATCGCATACACTGCCGGCAAAATGCGCTTGCACCGCATCCGCATCATCGAAGGCGACAAGGTCACGGTTGAACTGTCGCCTTACGACATGAACAAAGCCCGCGTGACATTCCGTCACATCGAAGGCAAGGGCCCAGGCCCAGCTGTGAAGCGTCGTTTCTAAACGGACCATCAGCGGTCATTTGGCGTGTACCTGCCTCAGCAGTTCAAAGCCAAAGATGAGGCCCATGCGCTCGCTCTCATGCGGGCGCATCCGTTTGCAAGCCTCATCAGTGTGGACGACGATGGGTTTCCAGCCGTCACACACATTCCCCTTCATTTGACGCATGCCAATGGCCAGCACGTGCTGCTGGGTCACTGCGCCAAATCCAACCCGCATTGGCGCTATTTGCAGTCGCGCCCCCAAGCGCTGGTGACCTTCATGGGCCCGCAGGCTTATATGTCGCCTAAGGTGTATCCAGACTTCACGCGTGTGCCCACGTGGAGCTACTTGGCCGTGCACGCCAAGGTTGAAGCCACATTGGTGGAAGAATTCACCGCCAAAGATCGACTGCTAAAGCAGCTTATTGGTGATCACGAGCCGCCTTATGCCGCGCAGTGGCGTGGCTTGGCTGAAGACTACCAACACAATATGCTCAATGCTATCGTGGCGTTTGAGTTGCGTATTACCGAGCTGCAATGCGCCATCAAGATCAACCAGCACCGCCCAGAATCGCACGCCGCCATGCATGCTGAGTACGTGCAAGGTAACCCAGATGAACAGACCTTGGCCGAGTGGATGGTCAAGCTCGGCATGGTTCAACCATGACATCGCAGTATTCACCTGAAGATATAGGCTTTATGCAGTTGGCATTGCGCCAAGCGCAAGCGGCGGCTGATGCGGGCGAAGTGCCAGTAGGTGCGGTGGTGGTCAGGGCAGGGCAGGTGATTGCCTCTGGCCACAACGCACCACTAGGCAGCCATGACCCAACCGCGCACGCCGAAGTCAACGCCATACGAGCGGCAGCACAAGCGCTCGGCAACTATCGGTTGGACGACTGCACTTTGTATGTCACGCTAGAGCCTTGCACTATGTGCAGCGGCGCTGCGCTGCATGCGCGTTTCAAGCGTGTTGTGTTTGGCGCGACTGAGCCCAAAACGGGCGCGGCTGGTTCAGTGCTCAATTTATTTGCAGACGAACAAATCAACCATCAAACGCAAGTGACGGGAGGCGTGCTGGCTGACGCGTGCGCAAAAGTACTGCAAGACTTTTTTGAGCTGCGCCGTGCCCAGCAACAGCTCAGCAAAGTGGCTTTGCGTGAAGACGCGTTGCGTACGGCAGACAGCGCGTTAGCAGGCTTAGATTTGCCTTTGGCACTATCGCACTTCACAGCCGATTTACCTGTTTTAGATGGCTTGCGTTTGCATTGGTTTGACAACCGCCAAGACAGCCAAGTTGCACCTCATGTTTACTTGCACGGGCTAGACGGCTGGAGCGCGCAATACGCTGCAAATCTGCAATCGTTAGAGCCAGTGATTGCGCTGGACTTGCCCGGATTTGGCTTGTCAGATAAGCCCAAAAAAGTTGCTGCACATCGCATTGCTTGGCACGCCCAAGTGCTGAGCGAGTTTTTAGCTAGCGTGCAGCCTGCGCCCGTGGCCTTACACACATCGCGTGAAATGGCTCCATTGCTTGCCAAGCTTGCACTGCCTATTCATTGGGTTGAATCGCCAGCACTGCCAACGGTCTTGCGCGATGCGCCGTATCCAGATCGTGGCCACATGGCCGGTCCTCGTGCTTTGAGCACCTTGTTGGCTGCCCCCACGCCACCCCCTGAACGAAGTTAAGCATGCCTAACACCACACCACCCATCGGCTACGAAGTGAAGTTTCAGAGGGTCGGTGTAGGAGGCGGGGCTGACTTACAAATTCGTTCGTTGCTGGATAAGCAACAGTTTTACGATCCGCTGGGCTTGGCATGTGAGGCGGGCATTTCATCTGCCACATGGCCTTTATTTGGGTTGCTCTGGCCGTCGGCGCAAAAGTTAGCCGACCTGATGCAAATTTGGGAATTGAAGGGCAAACGCGTGTTGGAAGTAGGCTGTGGCTTGGGGTTGGCCAGCCTTGTGGTGCATCGACGTGAAGGCAACATCACGGCCAGCGATTGCCATCCGCTCACAGAAACTTTTTTGAAAGCCAACCTGCTGCTGAATGAACTGCCCCCATTGCATTACGAAACAGGCAACTGGGGCAGGGTGAATAAGGGACTAGGAACCTTTGATTTGCTGATTGCCAGTGATGTGCTGTACGAGCGCAGCCATCCCGCACAACTCTCAGGCTTCATTCAAGCGCATGCGGCAGAGGGTGCCGAAGTGCTGATCGTGGATCCCAACCGGGGTAACCGCAGCGCATTTCACCGCGACATGGCCCATATGGGCTTTTCGGTGACCGAGCTCATCATGAACGAGCCCTTGCAAGACTTGAGTGCGTATCGCGGTCGTTTGCTGCAATACAAACGCGACCGCTGAGTCGTCTTACATTTGCCGCGACAATTGCGGGATGGCTCACATTTACATCTATTCCCCCAGCGGCGCAGTGCGCGACAAAGTAGCTTTCAAACGTGGCGTGGCCCGTTTGAAAAAACTCGGCCACGAGGTCGAGCTCGACGCTGATGCACTCAGTAGCCACACCCGTTTTGCTGGGGACGATGCCACCCGCTTGGCCGCCATTCACCGTGCAGCGGACAGCGGTGCCGATGTGGCCCTGATTTCGCGGGGTGGTTATGGCCTGACACGCCTCTTGCCCAGCATCCAATACAAAAAAGTCGCCAAAGCCATTGCCAAGGGGACGCAGTTTGTGGGTTTGAGCGACTTCACGGCTTTTCAAAATGCGCTACTTGCCAAAACGGGGGCGGTGACATGGGCTGGCCCGGCCTTGGGCGAAGACTTTGGGGCGGAACAGCCTGACGACATCATGGAAGCTTGTTTTGATGACATGGTCAGCGGGCAGGGCGAGGGCACAGGTTGGCATTTCTCCACCGCTTGTGCTGCCGCCAACGTCAAACGTCGCCCTGGCGTCTGGGCGCACGATGCGGTGCTGTGGGGCGGCAACTTGGCTGTGTTGACTTCTTTGCTTGGCACGCCCTATTTCCCGCAAATCAAAAATGGCGTGTTGTTCTTAGAAGATGTGGGGGAGCACCCTTACCGCATTGAACGCATGTTCACGCAGTTGTTGCACGCAGGCGTTTTGGCGCAACAAAAAGCTGTAGTGTTGGGACAGTTCAGCAACTACAAGCTCACGCCGCACGACAAAGGTTTCAAGTTACAAAGCGTGGTCGATTGGCTGCGCACGCAGATCAAAGCTCCCGTGTTGACCGATTTGCCATTTGGCCATGTGCCTACCAAGTTGTGTTTGCCTGTGGGCCAAAAGATTGATTTGGTGGTGGAAAACCGCGATGCCTTACTGCTATGGGCGCATACTGACCATTGAATTGATATTATTTAATACGATGTATATTATGTAAAGTTAAAGAAGCGGAGAAAACCGCATTTGAATGTGCGGCGCTCTCGTGACTCTTGGGCAGCTATTCTTTGATTGGATTTTGGATGTACCAAGATTCGGTGAATGCCCGAATGTAAAACGCGCTTTGTTGGTGGTCCCCGTGCAAAGCCAAGTCCAATGCGGTGGAGTTGCCATTGTTGGTAAGTGTTGGGTCTGCACCCTCTTCTAGTAAAAACTTCACGGCCAAAGCAGGGGCTGAATAGGCGGCCATCATCAAAGGTGTTGTGCCATTGGCTGCTTCGCTATCAATATACGCTTCGTGGTCTAGCAGCAGGCGCATCATGTCACGGTGGCCGCGTGTCGCGGCGTAATGCAGTGGCGTCCAGCCTTGGCGGTTGACATCGGCGCCTCGCGCAATCAGTACTTTGGCCAGTTCTATCTGGTTATGGATGGCCGCCAACATCAATGGTGTTTCACCCAGTCGGTTTTCGGCGTTCACCTGCGTGAGTGGATGCTGGGCCAAAACTAAGGCTGACTTTGGGGATTCAGACTGAAGTGCGACCAGCAAGCCTGGAATGCCCTTTTCGTTGGGCGTATTGGGATCGAACCCGCGCGCTAGCAGCTTTTGAATGACCTCAGGCCGATCAAAGTGAAGCGCGTTGATAAAGTCGTCATAAGAGCCTGCATTGGATAAAGAATACCCAATTAAAACATATAGATATAAAAAATACTTAAAGTACTTTCTCATTTTAAAACTGCATTGAAAAGTTGGTCGAAATTATGGCTGGTGGCCTCGGCCACGGCCTCGATGGAGATGCCTTTGATCTCGGCAATCTGCTTGGCCACAAACGGCACATACGACGGATTGTTGGTCTTGCCACGGTGCGGCACAGGCGCTAAATACGGGCTGTCTGTCTCAATCAAAATGCGATCCATGGGAACAAATTGAGCCACATCGCGCAAGTCCTGGGCATTTTTGAAAGTCAAGATGCCTGAGAACGAGATATACAAACCCAGTTCTAAGCCAGCACGGGCCACGTCAGCGGTTTCAGTAAAACAGTGAAAAACACCGCCTGCGCTGCCAGCCGAGCCGTCTTCGCCCTGCTCTTTCAAAATCGCCACGGTGTCTGCCGATGAACTGCGGGTGTGAATGACCAGGGGCAGTTGGGTTTGTTGCGCCGCTTGAATGTGGATGCGAAAACGGTTGCGCTGCCATTCCATGTCAGCCACGGTGCGGTCGCCCAAGCGGTAGTAGTCGAGACCGGTTTCACCGATGCCGACGACTTTGGGCAACTTGGCGCGACTCAGCAAATCGTCCAACGTGGGTTCTTGCACGCCTTCGTTGTCGGGATGCACGCCGACGGTGGCCCAGAAATTGTCAAACTGAGTCGCCAAACCGTGAACCTCGGGAAAGCGTTCCAGCGTGGTGCTGATGACCAAGGCGCGCGTGACGTGGGCTTTGGCCATGTCTTCGCGAATGGTGTGGATGTTTTCAGCCAGTTCTGGGAAGTTCAGGTGGCAGTGGGAGTCGGTGAACATGAGTCTTTGGATCAAAGTAACAGCGCTTTAGTCTTTGGCGCGCAAAGCGGTTTGCGCGCTTGCGACCAAAGCTTCAAACATCAGGCCCGCGTTGTACGGGTGTTCAGATGTACGGGCTGCAGTCATCAAGTCTTTGGACCATTGGGTGAGCGACCCAACGGTGCCAGCCGCAGGCAAATCCGCCGACATGAAAAAGCGTGGCTCGCCACCCGTGCGCAAGGCCAATAAGTCGTGACACAGTTTTTGCAGCATGGCGATCGCTTGCGAAGGTGTGGCATCTGACACCGCTGTCACATCGCCGCGCATCACGGCTTTGGGCAAGCCTGCCCAAATAGAGGCTTTGAGACCAGCATTGGCCAGGCTGAGTGCATCTTCAGGGCGTCCGCCCGCAGCGCGCAGCAGCACGGCTGCATCGGTGGCGGGTACGCCTTGGGTTTGCAGCCAGCTCAACGCTTCGGTCTGCGTGGGCCACACCATGGTGTGGGTTTGGCAGCGGCTGCGGATGGTAGGCAGCAGCTGGTGAGCGGCTTCGCTGGCCAAGACAAAGCGGCATTCGCCTGGCGGTTCTTCCAATGTTTTGAGGATGGTGTTGGCCGTCACATGGTTCATGCGCTCGGCAGGGTACACAAACACCACTTTCGTCGAGCCACCCGAGCGGGTTTGTTGACTGAAGGCCACCATGTCGCGCGCAGCTTCCACGCGAATTTCTTTGCTGGGCTTGCGCTTTTTGTCGTCAAGCTCTTTTTGGGTCTTTTCATCAAGTGGCCAGTTCAGCTCAAGCGCCAAGGTTTCGGGCATGAGCGTGCACAGGTCGGCATGGGTGCGCACATCCACCGCGTGGCAGCTGCGACATTGGTAGCAAGCGCCCTGCTTGGTCGGCGCTTCGCACAACCAAGCACGAGCCAGTTCTAATCCCAGTGTGTATTGACCCAAGCCTGATGGGCCTTGCAGCAGCCAAGCGTGACCGCGTCGCTCTAACAAGGTGGTGAGCTGGCCTTGCAGCCAAGGGCTCAGCACGGGCCTTGTTGGGTGTGTGATGGCTTCGGTCATGCGGCGCTAGAGCTCAAGTTGTACTGAGCCAGCCGCGCTGCACAAAATTGTGGTGCAGTTGCTGCCACACGGCTTCGCGGGTTTGGGCGGCGTTTAGGCGGACAAAGCGTGATGAATCGGCTTGAGCGCGCGCCGCATAGCCCTCAGATACTTTTTGGAAAAATGCGATGGGCTGCGCCTCAAAACGGTCGGGCACGCGGGCACCCGCTAAGCGCACGGCGGCAATGGCGGGGTCAAGTTCAAACCACACGGTGACATCGGGTTGGCGCAGACCGTTGCTAGAACGACCTGCCACGTCTGCTGGCATGGCCTGAACCCAGCTTTCCAGTTTCCCAAGTACGGCTAAATCAAACCCACGGCCGCTGCCTTGGTAGGCAAAGGTGGCATCGGTGAAGCGGTCGCACAGCACCACGTCACCGCGTGCCAAGGCAGGCTCAATCACGTTTTGCAAATGGTCGCGGCGTGCGGCGAAGATCAACAGGGCTTCGGTCAGCGCATCCATGGCGTCATGCAGCACTATTTCGCGCAGCTTCTCAGCCAGTGGCGTGCCGCCGGGCTCGCGAGTAAGCGTGACTTGGCGGCCTTGCGCTTTGAACGCGGCGGCCAAGCCATCGATGTGCGTGGACTTGCCAGCACCGTCGATGCCCTCAAAACTGATGAACAGACCTGTTTTTGTCATAGCCCGCTATTTTGCCTGTTC
>CANFZT010000011.1 GCA_947451565.1 Comamonadaceae bacterium
AACACGCTGGTATATTCCAACTCGGTATTGGGCTGCGGATTGGCTGCTTTCAGCGTCGCAAAAAAAGGCTCAATGTGCTGTGTTTTCATCTGTCCATTATTCCCCACACCATGCAATACGCTGACCGCCTCAACAACGTTGAAACTTCCGCCATCCGTGAACTGTTCAAACTGCTGGGCAAGCCCGGCATCATTAGTTTTGCAGGCGGCTTTCCCGACAGCGCCATGTTTGATGTGGACGGTATTCGCGAAGCCAGCAATGCGGCCCTCACCCAAGAGCCAGGCGCGGCGCTGCAATACGGTGCGACCGAGGGCTACAACCCTTTGCGTGAACAACTCGCCGCCTTCATGGCGACCAAGGGCGTGAAAGACTTAGACGCCAACGGCCTCATCGTCACCACGGGCAGCCAGCAAGCGCTCGATCTGATTGCCAAAACCTTGCTCAACCCAAACGATGTAGCCTTGGTCGAAGGCCCCACGTTCTTGGCCACTATTCAGTGTTTCCGTTTGTACGGCCCGCAAGTGGTGGGCGTGCCCATCGACGCGCACGGCGTGCAAGTGGACAAACTCGAAGAAATGATGGTGCAACACAAGCCAAAGCTCGTGTACCTCATCCCTACGTTTGGCAACCCCAGCGGAGCCACATTGAGCCTTGAGCGTCGTTTGCGGGTGCTTGAGCTCGCCGTGAAATACAAAACCGTGGTGGTCGAAGACGACCCCTATGGCGACCTGTACTTTGGCGAAGCGCCACCACCTTCGTTGCTTGCTTTGAGCGACCAAGTGCCCGGCAGTCGCGAGTGGCTGATTCACTGCGGCTCGCTCAGCAAAGTGTTGTCACCCGGCCTGCGTGTGGGCTGGATGATTGCTCCGCCCGAGTTGTTGGCCCGCGCCACCATGTGCAAGCAGTTCAGCGATGCACACACGTCTACCTTCGCCCAAGCCACCGCCGCGCACTACCTCCAAGCGGGCCGCATGCCCGCCACCTTGGCGCATGTGCGCAGCGTGTATGCCGAGCGCGCCCAAGCGATGGGCGACGCCTTGAAGCGCGAACTGGGCGAGGCCTTGACCTTCACCCAGCCCCAAGGCGGCTTGTTCTTCTGGGCCAACCTCACCGGCGCAGGCGGCAAAGTGAAAGACGGCAGTGAGTTGGCCAAACGCGCCATTGAAAAAGGCGTTGCCTTTGTGCCGGGTGCACCGTTTTTTGCGAGCAACCCCGATACGACGGCGATTCGTTTGAGCTTTGCGACGGCGGATGTGGAGAAGATCAAAGAAGGCATTGCCCGTTTGGGGCAGGCGTTGTAACGCGGCTCAACACATCAAAGCGATTGGATCCATCGGACGTATGCACCACGATCAAATGTTTCGCACGGAGAGAACGCTGCCGTTCTCTCCCCAAACGGTGTACAACGCGTTCGCGTCAGCAGAGGTGTTGGCCACTTGGTGGGGGCCCGGCGGGTTCACCAATGAATTTGAAACCTTTGAATTTCAGGTGGGCGGTCGTTGGATATTTGTGATGGTGGGGCCTGACGGTGCACGCTATCCAAACCAAAGTGTTTTTACCGCACTTGAGCCTGGATTGCGTGTTGTGATTCGACACGACTGCGAACCATTTTTCACACTTTCGGTGCAATTCACTGCAGCTCACGATGGCACGCATGTGTTGTGGGAGCAAGTCTTCGATGACGTGCAGGTTGCTCGGGCTGTTCGAGTGCGTGTGGGGCCTGCCAATGAGCAGAATCTAGATCGATTGACGCGAACGCTTGAACGTGTCACCCCTTAGTTCTCTAGCTTTTTAATCGGCCTTGAAGCCCGTCGCTGCAACCGCCTTGCCCCAAGTGACCGTGTCCGCTGCGATGATGCGTGCAAACTCTTCGCGGCTGGTACCCGTCACGCGAAAGCCTGAATCTTCTAATTTGGTTTTGGTGTCTGCAGCTTTTACCGCTTTTTGAATGTCAGCACTTAGCTTCGTCAGCACATCTGCGGGCACTTTAGATGGCGCCACGATCCCAAACCAAGACGAAAACTCGAGGTTGTTGTAACCCTGTTCCTTGATCGTGGGCACGTCAGGCAGCGCGCTCGTGCGCGTTGCACCTGTGCTACCCAATGCTACCAATTTACCTGATTTGACGTTGGGCGCGGCCAAGCCCACGCTGGCAAACACACCTTGCACATCGCCGCTGAATAAACCACCGAGTGCATCGGCCGTGGTGCGAAAGTGAACAGCTTCGGGTTTTTGCTTGATGGCCTCACCAAACATGTAGGCACCGAAATGGCCGGGTGTACCTGCACCAAAGGTCGCCATGAAGAGACCCTTTTGTTGCTGGGTCCACGCCGCAAATTCTTTGACATTCTTGGCGGGTACTTTCTGCGGATTGACCAGCAGCACAAAATCGGCGCTGACCACTTGGCTTACGGCTGCAAAATCTTTCGCAGGGTCATAAGGCAACTTGTTGTAGCTGCTGGGCGCAATACTCAGTTGGCCGGTTTCGCCCAGCATTAAGGTGTAGCCATCGGGCGCGGCACGGGCCGCTTCGCTAGCGGCAATCAAGCCACCGGCGCCGGGCTTGTTGTCCACGATGACGCCCATGTTGTTCCAACCTTCGGAAAGCTTTTGGGACAGCAAGCGCGCCACGATGTCTGGGCCCGTTCCCGCTGGAAAGCCCACAATGATTCTGACAGGGCGCGTCGGGTAGTTGGGTTCAGCCGATGCTCCGATGCTTGCGCCTAATGCGGCCATGCCCATACAAACAATCAAGCTGCGACGTGCGAATTCTTTTTTCATGTGTGTCTCCTCAGTGGGTGGTTTGTTTTAAAAAAATTAGGTTGAATCAGCTGACTTCAAAAAAGCGCATGACCACTCGGTCTGGGTGCCGCGCCCCAGTGCCAATGAACAAACGTTCACTGATCCACGACAGGGCGGGGGATGCGGTTTCAAATCGTGGTGTGCAACGGAAGTAAACCGCTTCAGCGTTGACCATTTCGCCCTTGATGAGCTTGGCCATCACTTCAGGGGAGGCGGTGCGAATGGCGTGGTTTTGTACGTAAATCACATCACCAGCATCTGTCTCTAACGCATAGCGCGCATCCAGTTCCGCCATTTGATCCGTCACGATCAGCTGAAAATCTGCACCGCCTGGTAGCACGCGTGCAGTCCAGCCATCGCCCTTGACAGTCCCACCCAAGATGGGGATGAGCCGCCGTGTGCCGTGAATCGTTTGACCCACTTCGATTGGCTTGGCGACTTCCACCGACAGATCGGCGAAAAATTTGAGTTCTGGTGTGGGTAAGTTAGGCATAGAACAAAGGGTAATCCCAATAGGGCCAAGCCGATGTCATCCCTTAGGATGACAGTCACAAAAGCTACGAATTTTAAAAATGCGTCAATGGAATTTGCACTCGCCAGCCACGCATGTCCAGGCGTTGGACGGCTTGATTGGTTTGATGGGCCAAAAAGACTTTGAAACTCAATTTCTGTCGCATCTGCAAGATGTTGTACCTGCGGCGTCATACTCGATTTACAGAACAGGACGCCAGTGCGTGCCAACGCGTTTCATGTCCGCAAGTTGGGGCGTGCGCGACACGACCCAAGCCTGCTGGAACGCCTATTTGTCGGGCCCGCAAAAGAACGACCAGACTTTGGCCGCCCCAGTGATAGAGAGTGGCAACGCCATGCTGTGCCACATCACCGACAAAGAAATCCCCGCGCAGCACAAGGCGCTGGTGTACGAGCCACACGGCATGAAGGAGCGGCTGTCTGTGATTCAGCAAGAAGCAGCATCTGTTTTTGCAATTAACTTTTATCGGCATGTGCATCAGCGCCCCTTCACAGATGCACATTTGTCAGACTTGGCCTCTTTGGCACCCGTACTGCTCACGTTGGTTCAAAAGCAAATTGCGCTGTCTGGACTACAGACTGCGGTATCCGTGCGAGATGTGCATCATTGGGTTGATAAGCTCAGAACATTGAATTCAACACTGACAGACCGTGAGTTGGAAGTGTGCGCGCGGCTGCTCACAGGGATGACACAAGACGGTGTTGCTGTTGATTTAGGTTTGTCGTTGGCGACAGTTAAAACCTATCGAAACAGGGCGTTTGCACGGTTGGGTATTCACTTCAAGAATCAGCTGTTTTCGCTATTTCTGCATTAGCGTCGGTAAGGTGTATTCACCAGCGAAAAAGGCTGCTCAATGAGCAGCCTTTTTGCTTTGATGCAGTTTTAGGATTAACCCGTAACAGCCTGATAAGCCGCCGCATCCATCAGCCCATCCAACTCAGCCGCGTTGCTGAGCTTGACCCGATAAAACCAACCCGCACCCTCAGGGTCGCTGTTGGCCAGCGAGGGGTCGGCGCGCAGGGCTTCATTGGTTTCCAAAATTTCCACACTCGCGGGCATGTGTACATCGGCTGCGGCTTTGACCGACTCAACCACACCAGCCACGGTGCCTTGTGCAAAGGTTTTGCCAACTTCTGCGAAGTCAATAAACACGATGTCGCCCAAGGTGTCTTGGGCGTGTTGGGTGATACCCACCCAAGCGGTGTCGCCTTCAAGGCGAACCCAGGTGTGTTCTGCGTGATATTTGTTCATGGTGTTTACATACCGCTGTAGTTGGGGCCGCCACCGCCTTCAGGCGTGACCCACACGATATTTTGTGTGGGGTCTTTGATGTCGCAGGTTTTGCAGTGGACACAGTTTTGCGCGTTGATTTGCAAGCGGTCAGTGTTGTCTTCGTTCTTCACGTACTCGTACACACCGGCCGGGCAATAGCGGCTCTCGGGGCCTGCGTAGGTGGCGAGGTTGATGTTGACGGGCACAGACGCGTCTTTGAGTGTCAAGTGCGCAGGTTGGTTTTCTTCGTGGTTGGTGTTGCTGATGAACACGCTGCTCAAGCGGTCAAACGTGAGCTTGCCGTCTGGCTTGGGGTAGTGAATTTGGGCGTGTTGTGCGGCAGGCTCCAAGCTCACATGGTCGGGCTTGTGGCCGTGCAGGGTCCAAGGCGGTGTGTCGATGCCGAGTTTTGGCAGCAGCCATTGCTCGATGCCGGTCATCACGGTACCCACCAACATGCCTTTTTTGAACCACAGTTTGAAGTTGCGGTATTGGTTGAGTTCTTTGCTGAGCCAGCTCTTCTCAAACGCAGCAGGGTAGGCGCTCAGTTCATCATTGGCGCGACCCGCAGACACGGCTTCGTAGGCCGCATCCGCTGCCAACATGCCGCTCTTGATGGCGGCGTGGCTGCCTTTGATGCGGGCGGCGTTCAAGTAGCCCGCGTCGCAACCAATCAGTGCGCCGCCGGGGAACACGGTTTTGGGCAACGCTTGAGGCGTGCCGTTGTTGATGGCGCGTGCGCCGTAGCCAATGCGCTTGGCGCCTTCAAGGTGGGCTGCAATGGCTGGGTGTGTTTTCCAGCGTTGCATTTCTTCGAAGGGGCTGAGCCATGGGTTTTTGTAGTCGAGGCCGAGCACAAAACCGAGGGTGACTTTGTTGTCTTCGAGGTGATACAAAAAGCCGCCGCCAAACGCATCGTCTTGCATGGGCCAGCCAGAAGTGTGGACCACCAAACCGGGTTTAGCTTTGGATGGGTCTACTTCCCACAACTCTTTGATACCGATGGCATAGCTTTGTGGGTTACGACCCTCAGCCAAGTTGTACTTGGCAATGACTTGCTTGCCCAAGTGACCGCGTGCGCCTTCGGCGAAGATGGTGTACTTGGCGTGCAACTCCATGCCGAGTTGGAAGTTGTCGGTGGGTTCACCGTCTTTGCCCACGCCGAGGTTGCCGGTGGCCACGCCTTTGACGCTGCCATCGTCGTTGTAAAGCACTTCAGCCGCCGTGAAGCCAGGAAAGATTTCTACGCCAATCGATTCAGCGTGTGCCGCCATCCACTTCACCACGTTGCTGAGTGACACCACGTAGCAGCCATCGTTGTGGAAGTTGCGTGGCAGCAGCCAATCGGGGGTGCGTTGAGCGCCTGTTTCGCTGAGGAACAACACATCGTCGCCCGTCACTTCTTGGTTCAGCGGGCAGCCGAGTTCTTTCCAGTTGGGGATGAGCTCGTTCATGGCCTTGGGGTCCATCACCGCGCCCGACAAGATGTGTGCGCCAGGCTCTGAGCCTTTTTCCAGCACCACCACTGACACGTCGTTGCCTTTTTCAACGGCGAGTTGTTTGATACGGATGGCTGTGGCCAAACCACCTGGCCCGCCGCCAATCACGACCACGTCGTATTCCATGGCTTCGCGTGGGCCGAACTGGGCGAGGATTTCTTCTTGTGTCATTTGTTGTATGTCTCGGTCTGTTGTCAGAGGTGAGACAGATTTTAGGGGCAGTCATAGATGTCCTTGTCATAATGAAATAACTCAACATTCAGGAGGCGTACATGGCATACAGCATGGATTTGTCGGGCCGTGTGGCCTTGGTCACCGGTGCATCCAGTGGCTTGGGAGCGCAATTTGCCAAAACCTTGTCGCGCGCAGGCGCTGCCGTGGTGTTGGCCAGCCGACGCATGGAAAAGCTCAAAGAGCTTCGCGCCGAGCTGCAATCTGAAGGGGGCGATGCCCATGTGGTGAGCTTGGATGTGACCACCTTAGCCAGCATCAAATCCGCTGTGGCCCATGTGGAGACCGAGGTTGGCAGCATTGACATCTTGGTAAACAACTCAGGCGTCAGCACCACACAACGCGTGCAAGACGTGACTGAACAAGACTTTGACTTCACCTTCAACACCAACGTGAAGGGCTCGTTTTTTGTGGCCCAAGAAGTAGGCAAGCGCATGTTGGCCCGCGCCAAGGGCGCAGCGCCCGGGACCTACACGGGCGGGCGCATCATCAACATTGCCTCCGTGGTGGGCTTGAAAGCCTTGCCGCAAATTGCGCCTTATGCCATGAGCAAAGCTGCGGTGATTCAAATGACCAAGGCCTTGGCCTTGGAGTGGGGACGTTTTGGGATCAACGTCAATGCGATTTGTCCCGGCTACATCAGCACCGAAATGAATGAGCACATTTGGAGCACAGAGGCGGGCCAAAAGTTGGTGAGCATGCTGCCGCGTAAGCGTGTGGGCCATCCGCAAGATTTAGATGCTTTGCTGGTGCTGCTCGCGAGCGCTGAGAGTTCTTTCATCAACGGCGCCATCATTTCGGCCGACGACGGGTTTGCACTATGAGATACGAGATTCCAGAAAAGAAAAAACTGGTGTACGAATGCACCATTCCTATGCGCTGGGGCGACATGGATGCGATGGGCCACATCAACAACACGATTTACTTTCGCTACCTCGAAATTGCGCGTGTCGATTGGTTACACCAGTTCGATGCAGCGCCCGGCCCCAAGGGTGAAGGCCCTGTGATCGTGAATGCGTTTTGCAATTTTTACAAACAACTCGAATACCCGGGCGATGTATTGGTGAAGATGTATGCCAGCGACCCGGGACGCACCACGTTTGAGACATGGGCGACGATGGAGCAAGCCGCAAATCCAGGTGTGATTTACGCCGCAGGCGGTGCCACCACCATTTGGGTAGATTTCCCCAAGAAAAAAGCGGTGGATTTACCTGACTGGTTGCGCGAGATCGTCACGCTTTAATGGGCTGGTGGCGCAGTGGCTGCATCGAGCCGTGTGAGCCACAGCAATGCGGCGTTGCGATCAGCGCCACACATGTCAGCCGAGGGCTGCAAGCCACCACAAAAAGCGGGTCTTTCAGTTTGACCAAATACCGCACAGCGCATGTCAGGCAGCAACTGCACGCAAGGCACGCCAGCCGGTTTGCCCTGCGGCATGCCGGGTAGAGGGCTGGTGATGGAGGGCGCGATGCAACACGCGCCACATCCGCTACGGCATTGCATTTATTTTTGTTTGGGCACGCGACCCATCAAGTAAAACTCTGGGTTGGGCATCATGCTGCTGAAACTGGCGATGCGATTGCTCAAACCAAAAAAGGCGGTAATGGCTGCAATGTCCCAAATGTCTTCGTCATTGAAACCATGCGCATGCAAGGGGGCGAAGTCTGTCTCGTCAATCAAGTCGCTGTGCAGGCACACCTTCATGGCGAAGTCGAGCATCGCGCGTTGGCGTGGGGTGATGTCGGCTTTGCGGTAGTTCACTGCCACTTGGTCGGCCACCAGTGGTTTTTTCTCGTAGATGCGCAAAATTGCGCCGTGTGCCACCACGCAATACAAGCAGTGGTTGGCTGCGCTGGTGGTGGTCACGATCATTTCGCGGTCACCTTTGGTGAGGTTGCTCTCGCGCCCCACAGACTCCGGCACCATCAACGCATCGTGGTACGCAAAAAAGGCGCGCCATTCGGCAGGGCGACGGGCTAAACCCAAGAACACATTGGGCACAAATCCAGCTTTTTCTTGCACTTCCAAAATTTTGGCCCGAATGTCGTTGGGCAAGTCATTGAGTTCGGGGTGAGGGTAGCGATTCATGCGAGTTCTCCGAGTGTGTGGTGGGCCCGGGCGATTATCCTTGGGCTTATTTCTGACTTGATTGCACTTGAGGAACCTACATGACAAACCCACATGCCCACCCCACCGATGCTGCCTTTCAAAACGGTTTAGCCAAACGCACCCAAGTGATGGGCCAGCCCTTTGTCGACAAAGCATTTGCAGGCGTCACAGACTTCACCTTACCCATGCAGCACCACATCACCCGCGCCGCGTGGGGCGACACGTGGCAGCGTGAAGGCTTGGATTTGAAAACTCGCAGCCTCATCACCGTGGCCATGCTCACTGCTTTGGGTAAATCTCACGAGCTCAAAGGCCACGTGCGTGGCGCACTGAACAACGGCGCGACCCAAGAAGAAATTCAAGAGGTGCTGTTGCACGCGGCCGTTTATTGCGGTGTACCTGCTGCAGTGGAAGGATTCAGGGCTGCGGCTGAAGTGGTGGATGCACCGAAATAAACGGTTCAACCCACCACCAGTTTGTGCACCAAGTCGGCGGTGGTGGACGCTTTGTATTTGCGCATCAGCTTTGCCCGATAAATTTCCACCGTGCGGTGGCTGATGCCCAGTGCTTTGCCAATTTCTTTGGACGTCATGCCTTCCATCAAAAACGCAGCCACTTCGCGTTCTCGTGCCGTTAGCTCCGCACGCACAGGGCGGGTGGCGCTGAGGTCTTCAAAGCTCCAAATGCCCGCTTCGTGCGGCGACTCAAGATTCAAAGCGCGGCCTGTCACATGACACCAAAACGGCTCGCCTTTGAGACGGCCGTCAATGCGTTTCATCAGCCGATCATCAGCATACAGGCCCTTGGCATTGAGACTGAGTTTGATGCGTGCGCCTGTGCGCTCGTACTCATCCGCGCTGGGGTAGAGCACCTGAAACGATTGCCCAATCAACTGCTCGCGCGTCGCGCCAAACATGTCACACACGTGTTGGTTGCAGTCCACCATGGTGCGGTTGCGTGACAGCACAAGGCCCACAGGAGCAAGGTCAAAGGCTTGGCGGTAATCAATCATGTAGGTGGCCTAGGGGGTCTGTGCTTACGAAAAACTACGTATCTCAATACGTAGTATCGTAGCTCCATTCTGTTGTACTTTGACTGGAGCATCCCTTGAACAAAGTTTTCCCCTCTGCCGCTGAAGCGCTCAAAGACATCGTGGCCGATGGCCAGTTGATGGCTGTGGGCGGTTTTGGCTTGTGTGGCATTCCCGAAGCCTTGATTGACGCCTTGCGCGACACGGGCGTGAAGGACTTGACCGTGATTTCTAACAATGCGGGCGTGGACGGTTTTGGTTTGGGCAAGTTGCTTGAAACCCGCCAAATCAAAAAAATGATTTCCAGCTATGTGGGCGAGAACAAAGAGTTCGAACGCCAATACCTGTCTGGCGAGCTGGAGTTGGAATTTACACCGCAAGGCACCTTGGCTGAAAAGCTACGTGCAGGCGGCGCTGGCATTCCCGCCTTTTTCACCAAAACCGGTGTGGGCACCTTAGTGGCGGAGGGCAAAGAGCTGCGCGATTTCGATGGCGAGACGTATGTGATGGAGCGTTCACTGGTGCCCGAAATCTCGCTCATCAAAGCCGATGTGGCAGACCGCTCCGGCAACTTGCGCTTCAACATGACGGCCCGTAACTTCAACCCCGCGGCAGCTACGGCTGGCAAGATTTGTGTGGTGGAAGTCGAGCGCATTGTGGCCACGGGCGAATTGGCCCCAGATGACATTCACCTGCCCGGCATTTATGTGCACCGCATCGTGCACAACCCCACGCCCGAGAAGCGCATTGAAAAGCGCACCACCCGTGACCGTAAATAAGGAATAGACATGGCTTGGACTCAAGACGAAATGGCCGCACGCGCGGCAAGCGAACTGCAAGACGGTTTTTATGTGAACCTCGGTATTGGCATTCCCACGCTGGTGGCTAACCATGTGCCTGACCATGTAGAGGTTTGGCTGCAAAGCGAAAATGGCATGCTCGGCATTGGTCCGTTTCCTTACGAAGATGAAGTCGATGCCGACCTCATCAACGCAGGCAAACAAACGGTGACCACCATCAAAGGCTCGGCGATTTTTGGCAGCGACCAATCGTTTGCCATGATTCGCGGCGGCAAGATCAACCTCTCCATTCTGGGCGCGATGCAAGTGAGCGAGAAGGGCGACTTAGCCAACTGGATGATTCCTGGCAAGATGATCAAAGGCATGGGCGGCGCGATGGACTTGGTGGCCGGCGTCAAGCGCGTGATCATCTTGATGGAACATGTGGCCAAGAAAAAAGACGGCACCGAAGATTTGAAAATCCTGAAAGACTGCACCTTGCCCTTGACAGGCGTGGGCGTGGTGGATCGCATCATCACGGACTTGGCTGTGATGGACGTGGTGCCTGAGGGCTTGAAAGTCATTGAGCTGGCACCCGGCGTGACCCGCGAGTTCCTGCAAAGCAAGACAGGCGTGACCTTGATTTAATTCAGCGCTGAACTAACGAAAAAGCCGCTCTGTTGAGCGGCTTTTTTAATTGGAGCGGGTGATGGGAATCGAACCCACGTTATTTGCTTGGGAAGCAAGAGTCCTACCATTGAACGACACCCGCATTAGCTCAGATTGTAGGCGCGGAAGGCGTGATCAATTGCATCCGCTAGGGATGCTTGTTTGGGGATGATCACCGCGCAGTTTTATGCTTGTGCGAGCGCTTGCTGCATCACTTGACCGACTTGGTCAAAGTAGTTTTGAGCTGATTGTGTGGGCACCAAGTATTTTGTGCGACGGTTTTTGCCTTCAAACACCGTATCAATCATGCCCAGTTCACGCAACTGGTCCAATTTGCGATGAATGGTGGCGGGCGATGCAATTGTGTCCAGAGCCATGGCATCGGTCACTGTCAAAGGCTTTTCTTGGCCGTGACGCACAGCGATCACTTCCAACAGTTTCTTGGCATCCAAGTCCATCGCAGGCGCGTTCGCTCCGCCATCCAATGCATGAATGAGGTTAAGAAAGCGCAGATAGATTTGTTTGGATTCCATGATAGATATGCCTTTTCTTGCATAGGTAAGCAAGATACGTATTGTATATACCGACTTTGTTAAAAAAATCGTAAAACCACGTATCCCCCACCTATATAAAGGTTTTGTAGTTATTTAAGAATGTCGCCCAAACAGAGATATTTCATCTCAAGGTACTCGTCCATGCCGTGACTGGAGCCTTCGCGGCCCAAGCCTGATTGCTTTACCCCGCCAAACGGCACATGCTCGGTGGCGATGATGCCGACGTTAATGCCCACCATGCCATATTCCAGCGCTTCACTGACGCGGTAGATGCGCCCAATGTCGCGGCTGTAGAAGTAGCTGGCTAAGCCGAACTCGGTGTTGTTGGCGGCATCAATCGCTTCTTGGTCTTTGTGAAAGCGAAACACAGGGGCGAAGGGGCCAAAGGTTTCTTCACGCGCACACAGCATGTCGGCGCGGGCGTCGGCAATGACCGTGGGCTCAAAGAACTGACCGTCTAGCTTGTGGCCGCCCACCATGACTTTGCCGCCTTTTTGGATGGCATCTTGCACATGGCGTTCTACTTTTTGCACCGCGGCGTCTTCAATCAGCGGGCCTTGCACCACGTCCTCGTCAAAGCCGTTGCCCACCTTCAGGGTTTTGACTTTGGCTGAAAACTTTTGTACAAACTCGTCGTATACCGCGTCTTGCACGTAAATGCGGTTGGCGCACACGCAAGTTTGGCCTGCGTTGCGGTATTTGCTGGCCATCGCGCCTTCCACAGCGCTGTCGATATCGGCATCGTCAAACACGATGAAGGGGGCGTTGCCGCCCAGCTCCAAGGCCAGCTTTTTGATGCTGGGCGCCGACTGCGCCATCAAGATGCGGCCCACTTCGGTGGATCCGGTAAAGCTGATGTGACGCACGATGTCGCTGCTGCAAAACACTTTGCCAATGGCAATGCTGTTGTCGCTGTCGGCTGTGATGATGTTCACCACGCCCGCAGGGATGCCTGCGCGGATGGCCAGTTCAGCCGCGGCCAAAGCGGTGAGGGGGGTGAGTTCGGCGGGTTTGATGACCACGGGGCACCCGGCAGCCAACGCCGGTGCTACTTTGCGGGTGATCATGGCCAGTGGGAAGTTCCAGGGGGTGATGGCGGCACACACGCCGATGGGTTGTTTGAGCACCATCAAGCGGCGGTTGTTGTCGAACTGGGGCAGGGTTTCGCCATTGACACGCTTGGCTTCTTCCGCAAACCACTCCACAAAGCTCGCGCCATAGGCCACTTCCCCTTTGGCCTCAGGAAACGGCTTGCCTTGCTCTGCCGTCATGAGGCGACCGAGGTCTTCTTGGTTGGCCATGAGCAGGTCAAACCACTTGCGCAAGATGATGCTGCGCTCTTTGCCTGTTTTGTTGCGCCAAGCGGGCCATGCCGCGTTGGCAGCCTCAAGGGCGGCTTCGGCGTCTTTGGCGGTGAGGTTGGCCACATCGGCCAATTTTTTGCCTGTCGCGGGGTCATGCACATCAAAGCGGCTGGTACCTTTGACCCAATGGCCATTGATCAAGGCATCGGTCTTGAGCAGGCTGGGGTCGTTGAGCAAAGAAAGGGGCGCTGTCTTCATGTCCATGAGGGTCTCCATATTCAATCTGTTGAGCATACCGCTGGCCCTGTGCCCGTGATGACTCTGGGGTGACACCGAAACCTATAATTTAAGGATGACTACACCCAAATTCACCGTCGCTGACATTCGCAAAACTTTTCTGGACTTCTTCGAGTCCAAAGGCCACACCGTCGTGGCCTCTAGCCCCTTGGTGCCGGGTAACGACCCCACTTTGATGTTTACCAACTCGGGTATGGTCCAGTTCAAAGACGTGTTCTTGGGCGAAGACAAGCGCTCTTATGTGCGCGCCGCCTCGGTGCAAGCGTGTTTGCGCGCTGGTGGTAAACACAACGACTTGGAAAACGTGGGCTACACCGCACGTCACCACACCTTCTTTGAAATGCTGGGCAACTGGTCGTTTGGTGATTACTTCAAACGCGAGTCGCTTAAATGGGCGTGGGAGTTGTTGACCGAGGTCTACAAGCTGCCAGCGGACCGTTTGCTGGCCACCGTCTACCAAGAAGACGACGAAGCCTACGACATTTGGACGAAAGAAATTGGCCTGCCCCCCGAACGCGTGATTCGCATTGGCGACAACAAAGGGGGCCGCTACAAGAGCGACAACTTCTGGATGATGGCTGACACAGGCCCCTGCGGCCCTTGCTCTGAAATCTTTTACGACCACGGCGACCACATCCCGGGCGGCCCGCCCGGCAGCCCCGACGAAGACGGCGACCGCTTCATCGAAATTTGGAACAACGTGTTCATGCAGTTCAACATGGACGAGACAGGCGCAGTCACCCGCTTGCCCGCACCGTGTGTGGACACAGGCATGGGCTTGGAGCGCTTGGCCGCCATCTTGCAACACGTCCACAGCAACTACGAAATCGACATCTTTGATGCCCTCATCAAAGCCGCGTCACGCGAAACCGGCTGCCAAGACTTGGGCCACAAGAGCTTACGCGTGATTGCCGACCACATTCGCGCCACCTCGTTCTTGGTGAGCGACGGCGTGGTGCCCAGCAACGAAGGCCGTGGCTATGTGCAACGCCGCATCATCCGCCGCGCCATTCGCCACGGGTACTTGTTGGGCCAGAAAAAACCTTTCTTCCATAAGCTCGTGCCAGACCTCGTCAAACTCATGGGCGATGCCTACCCCAACATGGCATCACAGGCCGAGCGCATTGCGTCGGTGTTGAAGGCGGAAGAAGAACGTTTCTTCGAAACCCTCGAAGTGGGCATGCAAATTTTGGATGCAGCATTGCAAGGCGGCGCGAAAGTGTTGCCCGGCGAAGTGGCGTTCAAGCTGCACGACACCTATGGCTTCCCACTCGACTTGTCGGCTGACGTGTGCCGCGAGCGTGGCTTGAGCGTGGACGAAGCAGGCTTTGCTGCCGCGATGGAAAAACAAAAGAGCCAAGCCCGTGCCGCAGGCAAGTTCAAGATGGACAAAGCATTGGAGTACACCGGCGCAGGCAATACGTTTGTGGGCTATGACGACCTCAAAGCCACCTCCAAAGTGGTGGCGGTTTACTTGGATGGCAACTCTGTGGCCGAGCTCAAGCACGGCCAAACGGGCGTGGTGGTGTTAGACACCACACCGTTCTACGCCGAGAGCGGCGGCCAAGTGGGCGACGCAGGTGTGTTGGTCAGTGGTTCTGCCAGCTTTGCAGTGGAAGACACCTTGAAGATCAAGGCCGATGTGTATGGCCATCACGGCACGTTGACCCAAGGTACCTTGGCCGTGGGCGACCATGTGGACGCCCAAGTGGACGTGCAGGTACGCGCCGCTACCGTGCGCAACCACTCGGCCACCCACTTGATGCACAAAGCCTTGCGTGAAGTGCTGGGCGACCATGTGCAACAAAAAGGCAGCTTGGTGAATGCTGAGCGCACACGCTTTGACTTTGCGCACAACGCACCCGTGACCGATGCGCAAATTCGCGAGATCGAAGCCAAGGTCAACGCTGAAATTTTGGCCAACGCTGCGGCACAAGCGCGTGTGATGGATATTGAGTCGGCGCAGAAGACCGGGGCCATGATGTTGTTCGGCGAGAAGTACGGCGAGACCGTGCGCGTGCTTGACATTGGCTCTAGCCGTGAGTTGTGCGGCGGCACGCACGTCAAAGCCACAGGTGATATTGGTTTGTTCAAAGTGGTGGCAGAAGGCGGCGTGGCTGCGGGCGTGCGCCGCATTGAAGCGGTGACAGGTGCCAATGCCTTGGCTTATTTGCAATCGCTTGAAGACAGCGTGGCGCAAGCCGCTGGCGCACTCAAAGCACCACCGACCGAGCTGAATGCTCGTTTGGCCCAAGTGTTAGACCAAGTCAAAGCGCTCGAAAAAGAAGTGTCGGCCCTCAAAGGCAAAGTGGCTGCCGCGCAAAGCGATGAGTTGCTGACGCAAGCGCTGGACATCAAAGGCACCAAGCTCTTGGTGGCCAAGCTCGAAGGCGCAGACGCCAAAACTTTGCGCGACACCATGGACAAGCTCAAAGACAAGATGAAGTCTGCCGTCATCGTGCTGGCCGCTGTGGACGGTGAGAAAGTCAACATCGCCGCAGGCGTGACCGCGGACAACGTGGGCAAAGTCAAAGCAGGCGAGATGGCCAACTTTGTGGCCCAGCAAGTCGGCGGCAAAGGCGGTGGCAAGCCCGACATGGCGATGGCCGGTGGCACCGATGCCGCAGCTTTGCCCAAGGCATTGGCCAGCGTGCAAGCTTGGGTATCTGAGCGCATTTGATGCGCGCAGGCGCACACATGCATTTAGCGATCCACGCAGTGCACAGCGTTGTACAAACAAAGGCCCAACAGGTGTTGGGCCTTTTTGTTGCGGTTGTATGGGGCGTGTTATTTCAAGGTTTGTGTGCCTCTGGCGCTTGGGCTCAGTTTGACAAAACAGCATGGCCCGCCAAAACGCCCACGCCCGCCATTGAGGCGGTCGATTTGCAAGGCAAAGCATGGAACACCGCAGAGCTGTCAGGCAAAGTGGTAGTCCTTAACTTTTGGGCCACTTGGTGCGCGCCATGCAAAGACGAATTGCCCACGCTACAAACCCTGCACGACATCAGCGACCACCAAACTGTGGTGCTCACCATCAACGTGCGCGAGCCCGCCGCACGCGCTGCGCGTTACATACAAAGCACGGGCATGACGTTTCCAGTGATCTCTGACGCCAAAGGCGAGCTGGCCAAACGCTGGGGCGTGACGGTGTATCCCACCACCATCCTCATCGCGCCCAACGGCCAAGCCCGTTGGCGCGTGGTGGGCGATGTGGACTGGAGCGGATCGCAGGCCAACGCGTGGTTGACTGAACTACGTCAAAACGCTTCACCCGCTCAGCCGCCGTCAAAGGCCGCCGCCCCCAAGCGATAATTGACATGCCCTGCGCACTTTGCGCGAGGTGACCTGCCTTCGGGACATGGGTGCTGCGAGATGTTTCATCTTGCTTATGTGCTTTGTATGTGCCGACAGGTCTCACTCATTATTCGGAGCTCTCTTTCATGACTCTTGTGCGTCGTTCCCTTCTCAAGGGGGCTGCAGCTGTGTGTGCCCTTAGTGGTGTGCCTAGCTTTGCTTTGGCCCAAACATCTCCTCAAGCGGCTCGCCGTTTCGAACCACAAGCGGGCCAATGGCGCACGTTTGAAATCACCACCCGTGTGGACTTGGCCGATGTCAAAGGTGTAGCCTCACGCGTGTGGTTGCCTGTTCCCAGCATCAATTCCGATTGGCAACGTTCGCTGGAAAGTAATTTCAGCAGCAATGGCACCTCTCGTATGGTGAGCGATGGCACCGAAGGTGCACGCATGCTCTACACCGAGTTCGCTACAGGCGTGACCCCATTTGTCGAGGTGACCAGCCGCGTGCAAACGCAAAGCCGCTTTGTCGACATCATCAAGCCTTCATCTCACGCGTTCACCCGCGAAGACGCTGGCACTTTGCACCACTACACCCGCGCCACCAAACTGTTGCCTACCGACGGCATCGTGCGCACCACGGCGCTCAAAGCTACGCAAGGTGCAAAGACCGACGCACAAAAAGCACGCGCCATTTACGACTGGGTCGTGGCCAACGCATGGCGCGAACCCAAGACACGCGGTTGCGGCGAAGGCGACATCAAAACCATGTTGGAAACAGGCAACTTGGGCGGCAAGTGCGCCGACATCAATGCTTTGTTTGTGGGCCTGTGCCGCTCGGTAGGCGTGCCTGCACGCGACGTGTATGGCATTCGCTTGATGCCTTCGGCCTTTGGCTACAAAGAGTTGTCGGGCAACCCAGCCAGCTTGAAAGGTGCACAACACTGCCGCGCTGAGGTGTATTTGCAAGCCCATGGTTGGGTGGCGATGGACCCAGCAGATGTGGCCAAAGTGATGCGCTTAGAAACCCCAGAGTGGATCAAGCGCACCGACAACGCCGTGGTGCAGCCCGTGTACAACCGCTTGTTTGGCGGTTGGGAAGGTAACTGGATGGGCTGGAACACGGCACACGATGTGGCGTTGCCCGGCAGCCAAGAAGACCGTTTGGGCTTCTTGATGTACCCCGTGGCTGAGACGGTGGATGGCCGCGCAGACTCTTACGCGCCTGACACGTTCAAGTACCAAATCACGGCACGCGAAATCAAGGCCTAAAGTGCTTGAAGCGTTGGGCTTGCCTGACGCTTCTTTGCTTTGAGCTTTAGAGCGCGATGCTTAAACGCATTGCGCTGTGAAACTCTCGGTCCTGACCTGTGACTGGATCAGTAAAACGCACGCTTTTGGCCAACAGCTGCAACGGATTGCTGAAGTCTTCATCTGCATCCGGCCCGCGCAACACCGAGGGATAAAACTGGTCACCTTCGAGCGGTAAACCCAGTGCCATCATGTGCACGCGCAGTTGGTGGCGTTTGCCACTGATGGGCTCTAGCTGGTATAGCGCTCGCGTGCCTTCTGTTTTGAGTAGGCTGATGCGGGTTTCGCTGTTGGGCTCCCCTGCGACTTCTTGTGTTCTGAAAAAAAGCGCATCCGGCTGCAAGCGGCTGATGCGCACGCGTGGCAGCTCAAGCGTAGGGTTGTACGCCGCTACTGCCTCGTAAACCTTGTGCATTTCTTTGTCGCGAAACAGTGCGTGGTAGGCATCGCGGTCTTGCAGACGTTTGCCAAACATCACCAAGCCAGCGGTTTCACGGTCGATGCGGTGCAGGGGCACGAGGTCGTCATTGCCCGTGAGGTGCTTGAGCTGCACCAACAAGCTCTGTTGCACATAGCGGCCCGCAGGCGTGACGGGCATGAAGTGCGGTTTGTCCGCCACGATCAAGTGCTCGTCTTCAAACAAGACACTGGCTTTTGCGGGCAGCACCGGCTCGTTGGCGATGTGGCGGTAGTAGTAGAGCTTGGTGTGCGGTGTGTAGGCCTGTGTGGCCGCGACGGGCTGGGCCGATTCGTTGAGCACCAAGCCTGCGCCAAAGCGTTGGAGCCATTCGTCGCGCGAGATGTCGGGCATACGTTCTAGCAAAAAATCCAGCACCGTGGCCCAAGGGCCAAGTGGCAGTGACACGCGGCTTGGGCCTACGCCGTTGCGCGTGGGAATGCGCATGTGTTGCCTTAGACCTTGGTGAAAACCAAGTCCCACACACCGTGGCCGAGCTTCAAGCCGCGGTTTTCAAACTTGGTGAGCGGGCGGTAGGCGGGTTTTTCGGCAAAGCCGCTGGCGTCGGTAGCCGTATTTTTCAGCAAGGGTTCGGCAGACACCACTTGCATCATTTGCTCTGCATACGGCTCCCAATCGGTGGCCAAGTGCAGGTAGCCGCCGGGTTTGATGTGCTGGGCCAAGCGGTTCACAAAGGCGCTTTGAATCAAGCGACGCTTGTGGTGACGGCTTTTGTGCCAAGGGTCGGGGAAGAAGATGTGTACACCATCCAAGCTGTTTTCGCCCAGCATGTGGTCCATCACCTCCACCGCGTCATGCTGCACGATCCGGATGTTGCCAATGCTTTCTTCACCGCAGCGTTTGAGCAGCGCTCCTACGCCAGGTGCGTGAACCTCACAGCACAAAAAGTTGTCGTCAGGCCGCGTGTGCGCAATCTTGGCGGTGGCGTCACCCATGCCAAAACCGATTTCCAAAATCAACGGCGCAGTGCGACCAAATGCGGCGGCCACATCCAAACGCTCAGGCGTGTAGGGCACCAAAAACTGTGGCCCAAATTGATCGAACGCCCTCACTTGGCCCGAACCCATGCGGCCTGCGCGCAGCACATAGGTTTTGATGACGCGCATGAAAGGGGCGTCGGTTTTTGTAGCGTCAGGGGTGGTGGGCGTATTAGCTGTCATGGCAAGCGAATCTTTGAATAGCCCATGATTATCGCGGGACTGGACTGCTTATCTCTTTCCATGCTTTTGCACACTCGGTTAGCGCTTGCTCTATCGACGCGCCATCGCTGAACTTGGGCAGGCCTAATGCATGTGCAGCGTTTTGCAGTGCCAGCAGTGGTTGGCTCACATCCAACACAGTTGCGCCGTTTTGTTTGCTGAGCTTTTCTCCGTTCTCACCCAACACCAGCGGTGTGTGCATGTAGCTTGGCGTGGGTAAGTCCAACGCATGTTGCAACACGATTTGTCGCGCAGTGTTGTCAGTCAGGTCTGCGCCCCGCACTATGTGGGTGGTGCCTTGCGCGGCATCATCTACCACCACGGCGAGTTGGTAAGCCCATAGGCCGTCTGCGCGGCGAAGCACAAAGTCGCCCACGTCTTTCGCTACATCCTGTTCTTGTGGCCCGAGCAAACGGTCATGCCATGCAAGAGGCGTGGCAAGTTTTAAATCTTCGATGACGCGTTGCACGTTAAGTCGCCAAGCGCGAGCAGTTTTGCCATTCAGTCCATGTCGGCATGTGCCTAGGTAGACAGCGGCTATGTGGCGCTCACGCGTGCGGCCCATCAAGGCTTGTGCGTCTTCAATCTCTTTGCGTGAGCAACCGCAGGGGTAGGCCCAGTCTTTGGCAATCAAGGTGTCGAGCGCCGTTTGGTAGGCGTCGCTGCGTTGTGATTGCCACATCACAGGTGCGTCGGGTATGAGCCCACATGTGGCGAGCTGTTGCAGGATGAGTGGGTCAGCGCCCGGTATGCAGCGCGGCGTGTCCACGTCTTCGATGCGCACCAGCCATTGGCCACCGTGTGCACGAGCGTCTAGCCAACTTGCTAAGGCCGCAACGAGCGAGCCCGCATGCAGCGGGCCCGTGGGGGAGGGAGCGAATCGACCGATGTACGGCAATTACAAACGCTTGGCGGATTGGCAAACTGCCAAGGCGAGTTCAAGGCCAGAGACAAACGCGTCTTCCACGCGGTGACCCAAGTGCCAGTCGCCACAGGTGCCCAAGCCATTGGCTGGGTTGTACTGGTGTGACACGCCCAAGGGCGTGATGGTTTTGGCGTAGAGCCAGCGGTGCGTTTCTACGTGGGCTGGTTCGGCGCGGATGCCTGTGAGTTCGGCAAACGCACGCAAGAGTTTGGCTTTGACACGAGCTTCGGTGTCGGGGATGTGCTCGGCAGACCACGCGGCGCTGGCCTGCACCGTCCAGCGTTCCACTTTGCCGCGACCGGGCTTGGACGACTCGCGTGCCAACCACGCAATGCGGTGGTGAATGCTGCGGGCTGCGTTCCACTGTGGGCCGATGTGCAGGTTGGGCTGTGTGGCATTGGGGAAGGCCACCATCATGGTCCAGCAAGGGGCCACGTCGACGGCGTCCATGGCTTTGAACCATTGGGTGTTGGCGGCTTCTTTGCCCGACGCTTTGAGTAAGTTCTCGGCTTGCACCGAAGGAATGGCGAGCAACACATGGTCAAAACCGGTGTGCTTTTGTGCCACTTCTTTGCCTGAGGTGCTGTTGACGGCGTGTACCGTCCACAAGCCTTTGGCGCCGCGCTCTAAGCGGTTGACTTGTGTGTTGTAGGTGACGGCTTTGCCCAGTGGTTCGGCCCAGTGGCGCACCAAGGCGTTCATGCCGGGTTTAGCCACAAAGTGTGCGTCTTTGGTGGCGCGTGCGGCTTCAAACACGTGGCCCAATGGGTCGAGCACACGCACGGCGTTGGCACTCCAAGGGCGACAAATGTCGGCAGTACCGGGTACGGCCTGCAAAGCCAGCGAGAAGCGTGGGTCGCGTACGGTGAAGTATTGGGTGCCGTGGTCAAAGGTGCCGAAGTTGCTCAGGCGGGTGGACATGCGTCCGCCTGCGCCTCGGCTCTTTTCAAACACATGCACATGGTGGCCTGCTTGGGCCAAAGTGCGGGCGGCGGTGATGCCAGCAATGCCGGCTCCGATGATGGCGATGTTTAATGTCATGGTTGCACTCTACACCTTCTGAAGAGCTAATTTGGGTCGGGGGTTCACCAATAGTGCCGAACGTGTGGTGGTGCTTTTGAGTTGTTTGAGCCACCACTGCAAAGCGCGCCCACCGCGCTCGCCCTCGCTGCCGTCGGGGATGCGCCAAGCGTAACTGAGTTGGGCCACGCGTTGGGGGCGGTCCACCTCGCGCACGACCAAAACACCTCGGTCGATCAAGGGCTGCACCATCAACTCGGGCACAAAGCCGACACCGAGGCCGCGCACCTGCGCTTCAATTTTGCTGTGCATATTTGACACAGTGAACACATCTTGACCTGGCAGTAAACCAATGGTGACACCCGCGCCGCGTTGCACCGAGTCGGCTACGGCCACGGCACGGTGTTGGCCAATCAGGGAGTCGGTCAACGGTTCGGGGGCTTGTGCCAATGGGTGGTGTGGTGCCATGGCGAACACAAAACGCATGGGTCCCAGCGTGTGGCTGTGAATGCCAGAAGCTGTGCCGCTTTCACTGAATGAGCCGGCAATGCCTAATGCCAAATCGGCTTGACCGCTGGTCAAGGCTTCGAGCGTGCCGGTGAGGGTTTCGTCTCGCAGCTTCAATCGCGTGGGCGCATTCAAGGCCATGAAGGCTTCGCACAGCTCCATCACCGTGGTGCGGTCGATGATGCCATCCACCGCAATGGTGAATTGGCTCTCCCAGCCCGTGGCCACGCGCTTCACGCGGTTGGCAATCGCATCCATATCGGCCAGCAGCCGCGCACCTTCGCGCAACAGCTCATGGCCTGCGGCTGTCAGCTTGGCCTGTCTTGAGCTGCGATCAAACAGCAGCACATCCAGTGCGTCTTCGATCTGACGTACGCGGTAGGTCAGGGCGCTGGGCACCAAACCTAGTGCTCGGGCTGCGGCAGCAAAGCTGCCAGCTTTTGCAATGGCGTGCAGCATGGACAGCGAATCGGGGGTGAGGACGTCACGGGGAGAAGTCATGCAATGAGGTGTTGATCATTCAAATAATTTGAATGATGCCATCAAATGCTATGCATGGCAAAAGTGGGGCGAAGGCCTAAAGTTCAGGTCATAGGAGAACACGCCATGTTGACCATTCGCAAATCCCAAGACCGAGGTTACGCCGATCACGGCTGGCTCAAGTCATTCCACAGCTTTTCGTTCGCCAATTATTACAACCCCGAGTTCATGGGCTGGGGCAATTTGCGCGTGATCAACGAAGACCGGATTGCGCCGGGCACAGGCTTTGGTACACACGGTCACCGCGACATGGAAATCATCAGCTACGTGTTGAGCGGCAACTTGGCTCACAAAGACAGCATGGGCAACATCAAAGGCATTCCGCCGGGCGATGTGCAGCGCATGAGCGCTGGCAGCGGGGTACAGCACAGCGAGTTCAACCATGCGCCTAATGAGACCACGCACTTCTTTCAAATTTGGATTGAACCCAATGTGCGCGGCATTCCTGCCAGCTATGAACAACAACAAGTGCCGCCGGCCTCTAAGCGCGGTGCTCTCAGTCGCATTGCGGCGCCAGAAGGCGGCGTGGTCAAAATTCACGCCGATGCTGCCTTGTATGCCGGCTTGTTTGATGGCGATGAAGCCACCACATTGGCGATGGCTCTTGGCCGCAAAGCCTATGTGCACTTGATTCGCGGTGCCTTGCAAGTCAACGGCGTGGCGCTGGCTGCGGGCGACGCCGCATTGTTGGACAACGAAGCGACTTTGCACTTGACCCACGGCCAGGATGCCGAGGTGTTGGTGTTTGACTTGGCCCCCTGATTTCATCTCAAATGGAATATGTTCATGAACAACGCACTCAACCTCATTGGCCGCACTTTTCTTACCAGCAGGCTTGTCAAAACTGTCTGGTTTTGAAGGCACGGTGGGCTACATCGCCTCCGTTGGTTTGCCTTTGCCTGCGGTGGGCGCTGCTGCCGCTTTTTCATTTACGTTTCTTCAACCTCACTAGGAATTCAACATGACTAAAACCGTCGTCGTTTACCACTCAGGCTATGGCCACACACAACGCGTTGCCCAATTCGTGGCCGAAGGGGCGAATGCCACCCTCGTCGCGATTGATGCAGATGGCAACATCACCGACGCCGAATGGGAAACCGTGAATGCCGCTGATGCCATCATCTTCGGTTCACCCACTTACATGGGCATGGCTTCATGGCAGTTCAAGAAATTTGCTGACGCCACCTCCAAACAGTGGTTCGTCAGTGCTTGGAAAGACAAAGTGGCGGGTGGCTTCACCATTTCCGCTAGCCCCAGCGGTGACAAACTGTCGACCATCCAGTACTTCATGACTTTGGCCATGCAACAAGGCATGGTGTGGGTCGGTCAGCCTGCCATGAACGACGGCAACATCAACCGGATCGGTTCAAACTCTGGCGTGATGGCTCAGGTGGGGCCTACCAGCCCAGCGGCTGACATTCCTCAAGGTGACTTGGACACCGCCAAAGCCTATGGCGAGCGCGTGGCGGCTGTGGCTGCCAAGTTGCATGGATAAACATCACAAACCTGCTGTTAGCGGGTAGTGAAATAAAAGGGCAGTTCGTCAGAGCTGCCCTTTTTCTTTGGGTAGTATCAAGCTATGAAAATCATTCAACTGCTGCCTTGGGCCGACTGGTTCGCACTCGGATTTTTTGTCTTGGTTTGGATGGGCTACGCTGCGTTTGCAAAATACAGCAGCGAGCACCACCACTCGATCTTGGCCATGACCAACCGCTACCGTCATTTGTGGATGTTGCAAACCACAGCCCGTGACCCGCGCATGTTGGATGGCATCATCACGCAAACCTTGTCTGCCACACCAGCATTTTTTTGCTCCACCACCATTTTGATTTTGGGTGGTTTGTTTGCCTTGTTAGGCACCACCGACAAAGCCGCCGAGCTGGTGCGTGAAATTCCTTTTGCCGAGCAAACGCCGATCCTGGTGTTTGAATTCAAGATCTTGGTGTTGGTGGTTATTTTTGTGTACTCGTTCTTTCGCTTCTCGTGGTCGATGCGTCAGTACACCTTTGTGGCGCTATTGATTGGGGCCATGCCACCCGCGACCAGTTTTGAAAGTGACACCGCTGAGAACCGCATGCATTACGCCGATCGTGCTGCGGCGATGACAGGCTTGGCCGCTGAAACTTTCAATGGTGGTTTGCGCGCCTACTACTTTTCGTTTGCTGCACTGGGGTGGTTTTTTTCACCCACCATGTTTGTGTTCAGCACCATCTTGGTTGCTGGTACGTTGTACACCCGAGAATTTAAGTCTGAGGTGTTGATGTTGTTACAGGAGTGAGCGGGAAGGTGCCCTCTGGCGTCAAGCCCGTGGCACTCAAGTCGGCGCCGACAGCACGGCGCTCGTCAAACACAAAGCAGCCGCCGTCATAGTGGTCGCTGCCCACTTCTTCAAAGTACTTGAGGATGCCGCCTTCGAGTTGGTACACATGCGGCAGGCCCGTGTTGCGCATGTAAATGGCGGCCTTCTCGCAGCGAATGCCGCCAGTGCAAAAGCTGATGACGGTTTTGTCTTTCAGCTCGTCCAAGTGCGCTTGCACCGCATCTGGAAACTCGGTGAACTTGGTGATGCCCCAGTTGATGGTGTTTTTAAAAGTACCCGCATCCACTTCAAACTGATTGCGCGTGTCTAAAGTGACCACAGGACGGCCTTCATCGTCATGACCTTGGTCTAGCCATCGCTTGGCAGTCTCGGGTGTGACAGCGGGTGCGCGACCTTCAGCAGGTCGAATGCTGGGGTGGTTCATGCGGATGATTTCGTTTTTCACCTTCACCAACATTTTGCGAAATGGCTGTGTGTCAGACCAGCTTTCTTTGGGAGCCACGTCGGTAAATCGCGCATCGGTGCGCAGCCAGTCGACATAGCTGCGCACATCCTCGGCACTGCCTGCCAAGAAAAAATTAATGCCTTCTTCTGCTATCAAGATGGTGCCCTTGAGCTGGCGCGACAAGGCGTTGTCCAAGCAAGGCTGGCGCAAGTCTTGAGCGTCGGGCAGGGCGACGAATTTGTAGCAAGAAATATTCAGGATTGGGTTCACCCTCCCATTCTAAGTAACGGGGTGTCCCTACAATCTGCAGCATGTTTGTTCATTTGCGCCTTCACTCCGAATTTTCTGTCGTTGACGGGACCAACCGCATCGATGAGGTGGTGAAAGCAGCGGCAGCCGACCAGCAACCCGCGCTGGCCATCACAGACATCAACAACCTGTATGGCGCCATCAAGTTCTATAAAGAAACACGTGGCAAGGGCGTCAAGCCCGTCATCGGTGCCGAGATTTACCTAGAGAGCCTCACGCAAGACGCCGCACTGACCTCACGCATGGTGTTGTTGGTGCAAAACCATCAGGGCTACTTGAACTTGTGCGAGCTGATCAGCCGTGGCTGGACGCAAAACGTGCACAAGGCCGTGGCCGTGATCAAGCTGCAATGGCTGCAAGAGTTGTCGCAAGGTCTGATCGCTCTGTCGGGTGCCCAAGCGGGCGCAGTGGGCCAGGCCTTGGTGCAAGGCGATACCACGCGTGCAGGCGAAGTGGCTTTGCAGTTAGCAGGTATCTTCCCGCATCGTTTTTATATTGAGCTGCAACGTGCTGGCCGTGCGGATGACGAAATCCATGTGTCTGCGGCGGTGCAACTGGCGGCGCGCCTGAGCTTGCCCGTGGTGGCCACGCACCCTGTGCAGTTCACCCAACCCGATGACTACGAAGCGCACGAAGCGCGTGTGTGTATTGCCGAAGGCGAAATTTTGGGCAACCAACGCCGTGTGCGCAAGTTCACGCGTGAGCAGTATTTCAAATCGTCCGCGCAAATGTGCGAGCTGTTTGCCGATGTGCCCAGTGCCCTTGCCAACACGGTTGAGATTGCCAAGCGTTGCAACTTGACCTTGGTGTTGGGCAAGCCGCAACTGCCCAACTTCCCCATCCCGCCGGTGAACGGCGTCGTGATGTCAGTGGAGGACTATTTCCGTCACGTCTCGCACGAGGGCTTGGAAGAGCGCTTGCGCCATCTGTACCCCGTCGAGGCCAAGCGCGATGAAGAGCGACCACGTTATGTGGAGCGCTTGGAGTTTGAGCTGACCACGATTTTGAACATGGGCTTTCCCGGTTACTTCTTGATCGTGGGCGACTTCATTCAATGGGCCAAAGCCAACGGTTGTCCTGTGGGGCCGGGGCGTGGTTCAGGTGCAGGCTCATTGGTGGCGTATGCCCTCAAGATTACCGACCTTGACCCGCTGCAATACAACTTGCTGTTTGAGCGTTTCTTGAACCCAGAACGGGTCTCCATGCCCGACTTTGACATTGACTTTTGCCAAACCAATCGCGACCGCGTGATTGACTATGTGAAAGACAAATACGGCCGCGATGCCGTGTCGCAAATTGCCACCTTCGGCACCATGGCGGCTCGTGCTGCCATTGGTGACGTGGGCCGTGTGCTCGACATGAGCTACACCTTCTGCAAGGGCATCAGCGGCTTGATTCCCAACAAGCCGGGACAGCACATCACCATCGCGGGCGCAATTGAGGTCGAGCCCATCTTGGCCGAGCGTTTGGCCAAAGAAGATGAAGTCAAAACCTTGTTGGAGTTGGCGCAAAAGCTCGAAGGCATGACGCGTAACGTGGGCATGCACGCCGG
>CANFZT010000012.1 GCA_947451565.1 Comamonadaceae bacterium
GTGAGATCTACCACGGTGGTGGGTTCAAGCGGGCAAGCGCCAGCGTCAATCACCGCGGCCAGTTCGTGCTCAAAACGGTCGCGAATTTCTTCGGCATCGTTCATGGGGTCGGTTTCGCCAGGGGCAATGAGGGTGGTGGCCAGCAGGGGCGCACCATGTAGCGCCAACAGGTCGAGCAGGGTTTTGTTCAGCGGCACGCGCAGGCCAATGGTTTTGCGTTGCGGGTGGCTGACGCGACGGGGCACTTCTTTGGTGGCTTCCAAAATGAAGGTGTAAGCCCCAGGCGTAGCGGCTTTGAGCAAGCGGTATTGGCGGTTGTCCACGCGAGCGTAGTTGGCCAGTTCGGACAAATCACGGCACATCAAGGTGAGGTGGTGCTTGTCATCGACTTGGCGAATACGGCGCATGTGCTCGACCGCGGTTTTGTCGTCCAAGTGGCAAACCAAGGCGTAGCTGGAATCGGTGGGCACAGCCACAATGCCGCCGCGCTCAAGCAGTTGTACGGCTTGTTTGAGCAGACGGGGTTGGGGGTTGTCGGGGTGAACTTGAAGAAACTGAGCCATTATTGAATGCGATGCGCGAGCGCTTCCCACACAGGGGTGAGTTGACCAGAGAGCCAAGGCAGGGTGCCTAGGTCGATGCGGCTTTCATTGGGGCTATGGAAATCGCTGCCGCGCGAGGCGAAGAGGCCAAACTCTTGGGCCATGTCGGCATAGGTCACGTACTCGGCAGGTGTGTGGCTGCCGGTTACCACCTCGATGCCTTGGCCGCCGTGGTTTTTGAATTCGGTGAAGAGTGCAAATTCTTCGTTGGGGGTGAAGCCATAGCGCGCGGGGTGTGCAATGACGGCCATTCCGTTGGCTTGCACGATCCACTGCACCGCATCTTTGAGCGAGGCCCAGCGGTGCGGCACAAAGCCGGGGTTGCCTTCGGTCAAAAAGCGGCGAAACACCTCGTTGGTGTCTTGGCACGCACCAGTTTCGACCAGGAAGCGTGCGAAGTGGGTGCGCGAAATCAGCTCGTGGTTGCCCGCGTATTTGAGGGCGCCTTCGTAGGCACCGTGGATGCCCACTTTCGCGAGGCCTTCAGACATTTCTTGGGCACGCTCACCACGGCCACCGCGTGTTTGGCGCAGCCCTTGTTTGAGCTGTTCGTTGTGCGCATCAAAACCTAAGCCCACGATGTGCACGGTTTTATTGGCGAAGGTGATGGAGATTTCCACGCCTGTGAGGTATTTCATGCCATTGGCGTGCGCTGCGGCGAGTGCGCGGTCTTGGCCGCCCACTTCGTCGTGGTCCGTCAAGGCCCAGAGTTCGACACCATTGGCCTTGGCGCGAGTGGCCAATTGCTCAGGTGTGAGCGTGCCATCCGAGACCACGGAGTGGCAGTGCAGGTCAGCGTTGAGGATGGATGAAGTCACGCCCTCATTGTAGGCGTGGCAAGGCTTGGCGTGCATTGGCGCTGGTGGCTTGGGCCAGCGCGTCTAGAGGGATGCCGCGCAAATCAGCCAGCACTTGGGCGATGCGTGGCAGCTCGGCAGGTTCGTTGCGGCCTTGGGGTTGGCCAGCGGTGCGTTGGTCGGCGGTGGTGTAGAGCCAATGCGGCGGTATGTCAGGCGCATCGGTTTCCAGCACGAGGGCCGAGAGCGGCAGCTCTGTGGCCAAGCGGCGCAACTGCAAGGCACGGTCGTAAGTGAGTGCACCGCCAAAACCGAGCTTGAAGCCCCGTGCGATGAACGCTTGCGCTTGTTGCAGGCTGCCATTGAACGCATGGGCAATGCCGCCCACCACGGGTGTGTCACGCAAGCCTTTGAGCAGCAAGTCAGCGCTGCGACGCACATGCAAGATGACGGGCAGTTCGTGTTGTTGCGCGAGTTTGAGCTGGGCTTTGTAAAACTTCTGTTGTTTGGCCAAGGCTTCGGGCGTGTTGAGCTTGGCTACAAAGCCATCGAGGCCTATTTCCCCGACCGCTACCAAGCGTGGGTCATGGCGGTGGGCGTGAAGTGCCGCGTCGAGTTGCGCCAAGTCTGTGGCGCTAGCTTGCGGGGTATAGAGGGGGTGAATGCCCAAGGCATAGGCGTCTTGCTGGGTGTGGGCCAGTAGACGTACCGTCTCAAAGTTGGTGGCTTCTACGGCGGGAATCACACAGCACATCACACCTGCGGCACGGGCACGTAAGTGCACGGCGGCGCGGTCGGCTTCAAACTCGGCCGCGTCCAGATGGCAATGTGTGTCCAGCCACATCGTCAATGGCTATTGATCAAGTGTTTTCCCAATGCAAACACAGAATTAGGGGCCTTCGTTGTCACCGAAGACGTTGGCTTTTGGGTAAACACGCCACGTCTGGGGGAGTTGTTTGTGGGCAAGTTCATGCCTTTTGAGAGTTGGTCTGCAATCAAGCTGTGCAAGCTGATGGACTGCATGTGGTCTTCCATTTTTTGGTTCAGGTTTGACCACAGCTCTTCGGTGGATACGTAGCCGTTTTGTTCGGCATCCGTGGAAATTTGTTCTTTGCCGTCCGGGCTGTTGACCGCATTGATGATGTCGGCCACGCTGATGTGGTTGGCATCGCGGTTCAGGGTGTAGCCGCCACCAGGACCGCGTGTGCTGTCGACCAATCCGTGTTGGCGCATTTTGCTAAACAGCTGTTCGAGGTAGGAAATGGAGATGTGTTGACGTTGGCTGATGGCCGCCAACGACACAGGACCTTGGTGCTGGCGCAACCCCATGTCGATCATGGCGGTGACAGCAAAACGACTTTTGGTACTCAAACGCATAGAAGGCTCCTCTCGGTTTTGTGGCTGGCTGCGTGCCAACACAAAGCGAACTTTAAGCAGAAAATTACTTCGTGTAAATTCGTATTTATTGTTTTATTTATTCGAAAAAAACGAAGTGTAATAGCCGGATGAATTTCAAACACTTGTACTACTTCTGGGTCACAGCCCGCGCCGGTGGCGTGATGCGCGCAGGCGAGCAGTTACACACAACGCCGCAAACGCTGTCTGGACAAATCAAATTGCTAGAAGAAAGCCTAGGGCGGCAGCTGTTTCGCAAGAGCGGTCGTCAGCTGGAATTGACTGAAGACGGACGCAAGGCGCTGAGCTATGCCGACGACATTTTTGCTTTGGGCTCAGAGCTGCAAGCTGCTATGGCCAACACAGAGGCCGGCGTGCGTACTTTGGAGTTTCGGGTGGGGGTGGCAGATTCGGTGGCCAAGTCGGTGGCTTACCGCTTGCTCGAGCCGGCCTTGTCGATTGCTGAACCCGTCCGCTTAATTGGCAGTGAGGGTAAATTTCCTGACTTGCTGGCGCAGTTGGCTTTGCACCGCTTGGATTTGGTGATTGCGGACGAACCCCTCTCTAAGCGCATCAGTGTGAAGGCCTTTAACCATGCCTTGGGTACGACACCGATGAGCTTTTTTTGCACGCCTGAACTGCGGGCTTCGTTAAAAGGGCCATTTCCACAGTGCTTGCATGATGCGCCCATGTTGATTCAAGGCTCCTCGTCGTCGGTACGTCAGCAGTTAGAAGGCTGGTTGGTGCGCCACAAAATTCAGCCACGGGTGGTGGGTGAGTTTGATGACGGCGCACTGATGACGGCGTTTGGTCGCGAAGGACGCGGTGTGTTTATGTCGCCCGGCATCTTAGAAAAAGAAACGGTGGCGCAATACGGCGTCGAAGTCATCGGCCGCAGTGATGACCTGGTTGAGGAGTTTTTTGCAGTGTCGGTGGAACGCCGCATTTCGCACCCCTGTGTAGCGGCCATTACTCAAAACGCTCGTGGCCGTTTATTCAACGGTTGATTCAACGGGTCATTCGAATAAGGGCGGCTTGACCTGACAGGGCCTACTTATTCAAGCGTTTGCAGCACACCTGCGTTCAGGTGCAGTTGGCGATCACAGCGTGCAGCCAACGTGTTGTCGTGGGTGACCAACACAAATGCGGTGTTGTGCTCGTGTGCCAATTGCAACATGAGCGCGAACACGTTGTCTGCGGTATGGCGGTCTAGGTTGCCCGTTGGCTCGTCGGCCAGTACGCAGGCTGGGCGCGTCACCAAAGCTCGGGCAATGGCCACGCGTTGGCGTTCCCCACCCGAAAGCTCGGCAGGGCGGTGGTGCATGCGAGGCCCCAAACCAACCGCTTCGAGCATGGCTTTCGCTTGGGCGCTAGCAGCGGCACGGTCCATGCGGCGAATCCACAGGGGCATGGCGACGTTGTCGAGTGCGCTGAACTCTGGTAACAGGTGATGGAACTGATAAACAAAGCCCAGGTGTTGGTTACGCAAATCGCCCAAAGCCTCGGCACTTAAGCCCGCCAGTGGCTGGCCCATCAACGACACGTTGCCAGCGCTCGGCGCATCCAAGCCCCCCAGCACATGCAGCAAGGTGCTTTTGCCCGAGCCCGAGGAGCCAACGATGGCCAGTGTTTCGCCAGCATTCACTGAGAGATCGACGTTTTGCAGCACGGTCACATCCAATGACCCTTCGGTGAAGCGGCGGCTGATGTGATGAGCGGTGAGAACGGGGGTGAGTGACATAACAAGCCTCATTCGTAGCGCAAGGCTTGAGCAGGGTTGACGCGGCTGGCGCGCCAACTGGGGTAAATGGTGGCCAAGAAAGCCAGCACCAACGAGATGAGGGCGATGGGCCAAATGTCCGCCGCTTGTGGGTCGCTGGGCATGCGGCTGATGAGGTAAATATCGCGGGGCAAAAAGCTCGCGCCCAACAAATGTTCAATGGCGGGCACGATGACGTCAATGTTGAACGCCACCGAAAGACCCAGCAGCAAACCACCCAGCGTGCCCAGCACGCCCACCGTGGCGCCTTGCACCACAAAGATCGCCATGATGCTTTTGGGGCTCGCACCCAGCGTGCGCAAAATGGCAATGTCGGCGCGTTTGTCGGTCACGGTCATGACCAGCGTGGTCACCAGGTTGAACGCCGCCACCGCCACGATGAGGGTGAGGATGATGAACATCATGCGCTTTTCCACTTGCACGGCGGCAAACCAGGTGCGGTTTTGGCGCGTCCAGTCACGCACGATGACCTCGGGGCCAAGCTTGACGGCTAAGTCATAGGCCACGCTGCGCGCTTGCTGGCTGTCTTTGATTTTCAGACGCACGCCGGTGGGGGCTTCGAGGCGGAAGATGCGTTGTGCGTCTTCCATGTGCAACAGCGCGAGCGAGGCGTCGTATTCGTAATGGCCTGAGTCAAACACGCCAGACACATGCAGTTGCTTCAGGCGTGGCATGACCCCTGCTGGCGTGACTTGTCCGCCAGGCGCGATGAGGGTGATGAGGTCGCCCACACGCACGCCCATGGCCATGGCCAGCTCGCTGCCCAAGACCACATTGAAACTGCCCGGCTGCAAGGTCGCGCGCACGTCAGGCGGGATTTGCAAGGTGAAGTCGCTGACCTGCGTTTCTGGTTCCGGGTCAATGCCGCGCACCATCGCGCCGCGCATGTCTTCGCCACGCGCCATCAGGGCTTGTTGTGCCACGAAGGGCGCAGCAGCTAACACTTCGGTGTTTTGTTTGGCTTGAGCCATCAGGGCATTCACATCGGCAAAGCCTTCGCCGCCGGGGGCGAGCAGTTCGATGTGTGACACCACGGCCAACATGCGGTCGCGCACTTCCTTTTGAAACCCGTTCATCACGCTCAACACAATGATGAGTGCAGCCACACCTAGCGCAATGCCCAACATGGACACGCCCGAGATGAACGAAATGAAACCGTTGCGGCCCGCCACACGGCCTGCGCGTGTGTAACGCCAACCAATGAGCAGTTCGTAGGGGAGTTTGGAGGAGGTCGGTTGCATGTGGGCTGGATTATCTCGTAGGGACATGACCCCCTTCTCAATGCCTCGTGCGGCATCACGGACAATCAAGGCTATGACTTCTGTGCTGACCTCTGTGCCGTTCGATCTTGTGCGTGACACAAGCTTGATTCCCTTTTCGCTGTGGACCACCCACGGCCAAGAGGCATCGGTGTTGGCCAAAGCCGAGTTGCCCCATTTGCGCGCATGGCTGTCGCAAGCCCGTCGGGTGGATGTGCAGGTGGATGCCGTGCAAGCACCTTTGCTGGCCACACTTTCACCCCCGCACGAGCGTGCATGGGCGCAAGCGGTGGGTTGGCCGGTGACCGATGGCTGCTTGCCTTGGGCGGTGCGTGCGGCGGCCGAGCACGGCCTGACCGTGACGCCTGCCCAAATAGACGATGCGCATCAAGCCCCTGCACAGCCAAGTGCTTGGGCTTTCATCACCCTCTGCAATTGGCATGTGAGCAACGGCCAAGTGACGCTGGGCGACCCCGCCTATTTGCAACTCGACGACGCCACAGACGCAACACTGTTCCAAGCGATGCAAAGTTTTTTTGCAGAAGATGGCATTGTTTTGCACCCCTACAAACCAGGCCAGTGGCTGGCGCAATCGCCGCTGTTGGCGGCCTTGCCCACTGCGTCGCTAGACCGTGTGATTGGCCGCAACATCGACCCGTGGTTGGTGGGCAGCCAAGGTACTTCTGAGCAACTCAGCCCCGCCGCAAAATTGCTGCGCCGCTTGCAAAACGAAATGCAAATGTTGCTCTACACCCACCCCGTCAACGAGGGGCGCAGCCTGACCATCAATTCGTTTTGGATCCACGGCACGGGCGCTTTGCCTGAGGCACAGCCCACACGCCAAGAGCCTGTCGTGGTTCACACCCTGCGCCAAAGCGCTTTGCAGCAAGATCTCATCGGTTGGCTTGACGCGTGGCAGCAGGTGGATGCGCAGGTCATTGCGCCCATGTTGGCGCGCGTGGCCGCAGGCACGCCGCAACGCTTGGTGTTGTGCGGTGAGCATGAGTTTCATGTGTACGACAGCGCCAAGCCATCTTTGTGGCAACGCCTGCGCACACACTTGGCCCCGACTTCTTTAGACACCGTGTTGGCCGTTGCGCCGCTGAAAGACTAAGCCTATGCAATTCATCGCACGCGACATGCCACCGCGCAGCATTTGGGCGCTTGAGCAAGCGGGGGTGCATCCGCTGTTGGCACGCCTGTATGCCGCACGCGGTATTCAAGAGGCCGCCACGCTCGATGCCTCGCTGGCGCAACTGCTGCCGCCCACAGGCCCGAACGGACTGAAGGGCATTGAAACCGCTGCCGTGTTGTTGGCCGACGCCATGGCGGCCAACAAAAAACTCTGCATCGTGGCCGACTATGACTGCGATGGCGCTACCGCCTGCGCCGTGGCCCTGCGTGGCCTGCGCTTGCTGGGTGCCAAGCAGGTGAGTTACATCGTGCCCGACCGTGTGGTCGATGGCTATGGCCTCACACCGCCGATTGCCGAGCGCGTCAAAGCCAGTGGCGCTGATGTGTTGATCACGGTGGACAACGGTATTGCCAGCGTGGAAGGCGTGGCCACGGCTCGCAAGCTGGGCTTGCAAGTGCTCGTCACCGATCACCATTTGCCTGCGGCTGTGTTGCCCGAAGCGGATGCCATCGTGAACCCCAACCAACCCGGCTGCACCTTTGAGAGCAAATCGCTTGCGGGGGTCGGCGTGATGTTTTATGTGTTGCTGGTCTTGCGTGCGGAGCTGCGCAAGCGGGGGGTTTTCACGGCTGAACAGCAGCCCAAGCTTGACACCTTGTTGCCACTCGTCGCGTTGGGCACAGTGGCAGATGTGGTCAAGCTCGACGCCAACAACCGCCGTTTGGTGGCCCAAGGTTTGGCGCGTGTGCGCAAGGGCCAAATGCCTGCGGGCATGACCGCTTTGTTTGCAGCAGCCGGCCGCACCAGCGAGAAATGCACCTCGCAAGATTTCGGTTTTGCAGTGGGCCCGCGTATCAACGCGGCTGGTCGTTTGTCTGACATGACGCTGGGCATTGAATGTTTGACGACGGACGACGCGGGCCGCGCCACCGAGCTGGCCACGCAGCTTGATCGCATCAACCGCGAACGCCGCGAGATTGAAGGCGACATGCGCCAACAAGCCTTAGAGCTGGCGCAAGAAATGTTTGACCCTGAAGAAGAAGCGCCTTCGGCCCTGTGCGTGTTCGACCCCGACTTTCACGAAGGCGTGGTGGGCATCGTGGCGGCCAAGCTCAAAGACTTGCACCACCGCCCGACCTTTGTGTTTGCGCCCAGTCAAGCGGCAGGCAAGGAACACGAGCTCAAAGGTTCGGGCCGCTCCATTCCTGGGTTTCATTTGCGCGATGCACTCGACCTCGTGGCCAAGCGTCACCCCGGTGTGTTGCTGCGTTTTGGTGGTCACGCCATGGCAGCAGGTTGTACCTTGGAAGAAGACAACCTTGCTACCTTTGAAGAAGCGCTGCAACAAGTCGCGCAAGAGTGGCTCGATGAAGCCACCTTGCAACGCCGCTTAGAAACCGATGGCCCTTTGCTGCCCGAATACCGACGCCCCGAGTTGGCCGATACCTTGGCGCGGGAGGTGTGGGGTCAAGGCTTTGCGCCACCTACCTTCAGCGAAAAGATCGAGGTGCTGGGCCAGCGTTTGGTGGGCGAAAAACATTTGGCTCTCAAACTGCGCCACCACGGTGAGCCCGTGGATGGCATTTGGTTTGGCCGCGTGGACCCACTTCCCGCCATCGCGCATCTGGCGTTTCGCCTAGAGGCGGATGAATGGCAAGGCAACAAGCGCGTGCGCTTTGTGGTCGAAGGTATGGCGGACTAAAAATCACAAGCAACACCATGGCAACCAAAAAAAAACTCGAACTCCCAGAAGTCAATTTCTCCGACTATGGTGATACCCGCTACCTGCACCTTGGTACGCCTTGGGTGCAAGGCTCGATGAACATCGACAAACCTTTTGACATCGACCTGGAATACGTGCAGCGCATGATGGCGTGGCTCTTGTTTGCAGACATCGACAAAGTGGGCAAGCTGCACGCCATGCAGTTGGGACTAGGCGCTGCCTCGCTCACCAAGTTTTCGTTTAAACACTTGCGCATGAAAACCACGGCCATTGAACTCAACCCGCAAGTGGTGGCCGCGTGTCGTCTTTGGTTCAAACTGCCCGCCGACAGCGCCAAGCTGCAAGTGGTGTTGGGCGACGCTGCCGAGGTGGCCAAGCACGACCACTGGCGGGGCCAGATTGATGCCTTGCAAGTGGACCTGTACGACCACGAAGCGGCGTCACCCGTGCTCGACAGCGCCGAGTTTTATGCCGACTGCCGTCAGCTCTTGACCGACGAGGGCTGCATGACGGTCAATTTGTTTGGCCGCAGTTCCAGCTTTGCGCAAAGCGTCGAAAAGATGGCCAAGGCTTTTGGCGAAGATGCCCTGTGGGCTTTCAAGCCCACCCGCGAGGGCAACACGGTGGTGCTGGCACAGCGCACGCCTAGCCATCCAAAGCGTGCCGAATTGATGGCGCGTGCTGAGGCTATTCAAGCGCGTTGGCCCTTGCCAGCGACCAAATGGTTGCGTGTGTTTAAGCCGTTGCAAGCCTTATAAGATCAGGGTTTACCCCTGATTTTTGGGTCATAAAAAATAGGTGTAACCCACATCGGGAAAGGCCCCACCCCACCTCCATAATTCAGCGCATATTTGCTTTTGGATAGAGGAGAACAAATGATCAAAAGTCAAAAAGACTTTTTCTCCGGCCTGATGTTCACATTGGTCGGCGGCGGTTTCGCTTGGGGCGCAACCAATTACACGATTGGTACGGGTGCTCGCATGGGCCCTGGCTACTTCCCCATGCTGCTGGGCATCTTCTTGGCCGTGCTAGGTGCCTTCATCACGTTTTATTCGTTGGTCGAGCACACTGAAGATGGCGAGCCTGTCGGCAAGTTTGCTTGGAAACCTATCGTCTTCGTGTTGGGTGCCAACGTGGTGTTCGGTATCTTGTTGGCTGGCTTGCCCAGCCTTGGTATCCCAGCCATGGGCTTGATCGCGGCGATCTACGCCTTGGTCATCATTGCTAGCAAAGCCGGTGATTCGTTTGTCTTGAGAGACGTGCTCATCTTGGCCACCATCTTGTCAGTCGGTAGCTACTTGGCTTTCATCGTGCTGCTGAAATTGCAGATGCCCGTGTGGCCCACCTTCATCACTGGTTGAGCCGGGAGAAATAAAAAATGGATTTGATTGCAAACCTCTCATTGGGTTTTGGTGTGGCGTTCACGCCTATCAACCTCATGTACGCCTTGGTCGGTTGTATCTTGGGCACGCTGATTGGCGTGTTGCCAGGCATTGGTCCCGTCGCCACCATCGCCATGCTGTTACCCGCCACTTACGCGCTGCCCCCTGTGTCGGCGCTGATCATGTTGGCTGGTATTTACTACGGTGCCCAATACGGTGGTTCCACCACTGCGATTTTGGTGAACTTGCCCGGTGAGTCGTCGTCGGTGGTCACCACCATTGACGGCTACCAAATGGCCCGCAAAGGCCGTGCGGGCCCCGCGTTGGCCGCTGCTGGCTTGGGCTCGTTCTTCGCCGGTTCGGTGGGTACCTTGATCTTGGCGGCCTTCGCGCCTCCTTTGACAGAACTCGCGTTCAAGTTTGGCCCTGCCGAATACTTCTCGCTCATGATCTTGGGCTTGGTCGGCGCGGTGGTGTTGGCTTCAGGCTCTTTGCTCAAAGCGATTGCCATGATCGTGTTGGGCCTGTTGATGGGCTTGATCGGTACCGACGTCAACTCTGGCGTGGCACGTTTCAGCTTTGACATCCCCGAACTCACCGACGGTGTGGGCTTCGTGGTGGTGGCGATGGGCGTGTTTGGTTATGGCGAGATCATTTCAAACTTGTCGCAACCCGAAGACGAACGTGAAGTGTTCACAGCCAAGGTGGAAGGTTTGTTCCCCACCAAGGAAGACTTCAAGAACATGTTGCCTGCGGTGATTCGCGGGACAGCCTTGGGTTCGTTGCTGGGTGTGTTGCCCGGTGGCGGTGCGTTGTTGGCGGCGTTTGCGGCCTACACCATCGAGAAGAAAACCAAGCTGCGTCCAGGCGAAGTGCCATTCGGTCAAGGCAATATCCGCGGTGTGGCGGCGCCTGAGTCGGCCAACAACGCCGGCGCACAAACCTCCTTCATTCCGTTGCTCACCTTGGGTATCCCACCCAACGCGGTGATGGCTTTGATGGTGGGTGCGATGACCATTCACAACATCCAGCCCGGCCCACAGGTGATGACCAGCAACCCCGAGTTGTTCTGGGGTCTGATTGCCTCGATGTGGATCGGCAACTTGATGCTCGTGATCTTGAACTTGCCTTTGATCGGCATGTGGATCAAGTTGTTGTCTGTGCCTTACCGCTTCTTGTTCCCCGCCATCGTGCTGTTCTGTGCGATTGGTGTGTACTCGACCAACAACAACACTTTTGACATCTGGATGGTCGCGGCCTTTGGCTTCGTGGGTTATACCTTCGTCAAGTTGGGTGTAGAACCAGCGCCTTTGTTGCTCGGCTTCATCTTGGGCCCCATGATGGAAGAGAACTTGCGTCGCGCGCTGTTGCTGTCGCGTGGTGACTGGACCGTGTTTGGTACACGTCCTCTCTCTGCCGGCCTGTTGGCTGCAGCTGCGCTGCTCTTGGTGATTGTGCTGTTGCCATCGATCAAGTCCAAACGCGAAGAAGCCTTCGTGGAAGATTGATTCAGTTCAAACTGTTTCACCTTCAAACGGCACCTTCGGGTGCCGTTTTTCATTGGCGGTCCTTTATATTTGCGTCAGAATGAGTGTTCTTTGAAAGGCTGTGACGATGGACCATCCGCAACGACTGGCGCTACATAACGAGGTGCATGCACGTCCGCCAGAACCTATGCAAGCGCCTTTGGCCATTTCGCGTGTGGTGATGTGGGTGGAGCGTGCCAGCGCACAAGCCAGTCGTGAGCACTTGGCGCAGTTGTTGCGCGACCATCATCTTCCTGCGCCAGACGTACACACCAACCATGTGCGCATGGACTTGGGTGCGTTTCGTTTGCGTTGGGAGCTACACACCGAGTTTGTCTCGTGGACTTTCATGCGTGCGGCAGAGGCCGATGTGTTTTCGCACAGTGAGCCACTGACCGCCATTCAAGGCGTGCCGCAAAAGTGGCTGTCGCAATTGCCCGGTGAATGTTTGGCGCGCTTGCACCTGTGGTTGCTGCCTTCGTCCACCCAGAATATCCATGCCGACATGCCCAAAGTGCTGCACGAAGACACCTTGGTGGCCTCCACTGTGGCCGAAGGCCATGGCGAGGTTTACACCGATTTTCAATTGCACCCCGATGGGTTTTCACGCATCGTTTTGTTGACAGGCTCGCTCACGCCACGTCGCCAAGGCCGCTTAGTGCAGCAATTGTTAGAAATTGAGACCTACCGCATGGCCGCCTTGCTAGGCGTGCCTGCTGCGCGCGACGCTTCGCATGTGCTGGCCGATGCCGAACGTGAACTGGCCGAGCTAGCCAATGCCATCCGCCATGCCAAGCGTGCCGATGAAGCGGGCTTGTTAGACCGCTTGACGCGCCTGGCTGGCGAAGTCGAAGGGCAGTATGCCGCCACCCATTCGCGGTTCTCGGCCACGCGGGCGTACTTTGAGTTGGTCGATCGCCGCATCCGTGACATTGCCGAGTCGCGCATGCCTGGCATGCAAACCATTGCTGAGTTCATGGAGCGCCGTTTGTCGCCTGCGCGCAGCACCTGTGATTGGGCATCGCGTCGGCAAACAGCTTTGTCAGAGCGCGTGTCACGCATGAGCAATTTGTTACGCACACGGGTCGACTTTGAGCAGCAACAAAGCAGCCAAGCCTTGCTCACCACCATGAACCAACGCCAAGACTTGCAACTCAAACTGCAATCGACCGTGGAAGGCTTGTCGGTTGCGGCGATCACGTATTACTTCACAGGCTTGGTCAGCTACCTTGCCAAAGGCGCTGAAAAGCTAGGCTGGCCTTTTTCTTCCGACGTCACTGCCGCGTTTGCCTTGCCTTTTGTTGGCTTGATCGTTTGGTTGTCAATGCGCCGTTTGCACAACAAGGTTTTTAAAAAATGAATTTCGATTTTTCTAACCCCTATACCTCCACGCGCTTGCCCGTGTTTGCGCGCAACGTGGTGTCCACGTCGCACCCGCTCGCGGCCCAAGCGGGCCTGCGCATGTTGTGGCAAGGTGGCAATGCGGTGGATGCTGCCATCGCGGCAGCGGCGGCCATCACCCTGACCGAACCCGTGAGCTGCGGCTTAGGTTCGGATGCGTTTTGTATTTTGTGGGATGGTCAACAGCTGCATGGCCTGAACGCTTCGGGGCATGCCCCACAAACTTGGACACCTGAGTATTTCAAGCGCAAATATGGTGACGATGCCCAGACCCCGCCTAAGCGCGGCATGGATTCAGTCACCGTGCCCGGTGCGGTGGCTTCGTGGGTGGCGATGAGCGAACGCTTTGGCAAGTTGCCGTTTGAAGACTTGTTGCAGCCGGCCATTGAAATTGCGGAGCGAGGCTATTTGTTGCCCGTGGTTGTGCAACAAAAGTGGGCCGCTGCCACGCCCGAGCTGGGCCAGCAACCGGGCTTTGCCCAAAACTTTCTGCCTTGGGGGCGTGCGCCTAAGGTGGGGGAGCTGTTCATATTTCCCGCTGCTGCCAAAGGTTTGCGCGCCATTGCGAAAAGCAAGGGTCAAGCGTTTTATGGGGGTGAAATTGCGCAGGCGATTGAACGATTTTCCGCTGAACACGGTGGCAGCATCACTGCCCGTGACTTTGCCAATTACCAGGCCGAGTGGGTCACGCCGCTTGCACAAAACTACCGTGGTTACACGCTGCACGAAATTCCACCCAATGGTCAGGGCATTGCCGCGCTGATCGCTTTGGGTATTCTGGAGAACTTCGACATCGCCAGTTTGAAGGTGGATGGCGTGGATTCGCAGCATCTGCAAATCGAAGCGATGAAGTTGGCGTTTGCCGATGTCTATCGTTACGTGGCCGATCCCAACGCGATGGACGTCACGCCTGAGCAAATGCTAGACCCGTCTTATCTCAAAAGCCGTGCGCGATTGATCGATATGAACCGTGCTCAAGACTTTGGGGCTGGCAACCCTGTGAAGGGCGGCACGATTTACCTCAGCACGGCCGATGAAAACGGCATGATGGTGAGCTTCATCCAAAGCAACTACATGGGCTTTGGCTCGGGTTGTGTGGAGCCCAACTTTGGCATCAGTCTGCAAAACCGGGGCCATGGTTTCAGCTTGAATGCACAAGGTTTGAACCCCGCCAATTTGGTGGCGCCTGGTAAGCGGCCGTTTCACACCATCATCCCAGCCTTCCTCAGCAAAGACGGTCAGCCAGTGATGAGCTACGGTGTGATGGGGGCCAACATGCAGCCACAAGGTCATATGCAAACACTGGTGCGCATGTTGGACTACGGCCAAAATCCGCAAGCCGCGTGCGATGCGCCACGCTGGCGTTACAACGCAGGGTTAGAAATCAATGTGGAGGCCTCGCTGAACCACGACACGGCCAACGGTTTGCAAGCGCGTGGGCATGAGGTTGGAGTCATCAACGACAGCTACCAAGACTTTGGGGCCGGTCAATTCATCTGGCGTGCAGGTAACCCCAAAGTCGAAGGCTACGTCGCTGCCAGCGATGCGCGGCGCGATGGTTTGGTTGCAGGCTTTTAAGGCGTGCGTAAGCAAGATGACGTGAGTTGGCAACGCCTCGGTGTGTTAGCTGCGGTGTTGGCCCTGTTGGCCGCATGTGCGGTGCCGCCGAACGGCTGGGCGCCCAGCGCGGTGAGCAGCGCCCCCCTGCAACCCGAAATGGCCACTGGCTTCACACGCAAAGCCGATGTGGTGACGCAGAAGTTTGCAGTGGCTGCTGCCCACCCTTTGGCTACGCAAGCAGGCTTTGATGTGCTCAAAGCAGGGGGCTCGGCGGTCGATGCGGCCATCGCCGTGCAAATGGTGCTGGGCCTGGTGGAGCCGCAATCCAGCGGCCTTGGCGGGGGTGCGTTTTTGTTGCACAGCATGGCGGGTGAGGGCGCTCAGCCGAATGTCAAGGTGCAGGCCTTTGATGGCCGCGAAACTGCGCCTGCGGCAGCCACAGAAGACCTGTTGCTCAATGCCGATGGCCAACCACTTGCGTTTCATACGGCTGTGGTGGGTGGCCGCTCGGTGGGGGCACCCGGTGTGTTGCGCATGTTGGCGCAAGCCCATGCACAACACGGCAAGCTCCCGTGGGCCAGCTTGTTTGCGCCAGCCATCGCCTTGGCCCATCAAGGCTTTGCCATGAGTCCGCGTTTGCACGCGCAGCTCAAAGCCGATGCGTATTTGCGTCTCGATCCCGCAGCGCGCGCTTACTTTTACCAAGCCAGCGGCGAGCCGCACGCAATCGGCCATGTGTTGCGCAACCCCGAGCTAGCGGCTGTGTTGCAACGCATCGCTGTTGAGGGTGTGCAAGCGTTTTACCAAGGCGAGGTGGCCGAGGCCGTGGTGCGCAAAGTGCAGCAGCACCCCAGCAACCCCGGCCGTTTGGCACTGAGTGACTTGGCAAACTACCAAGCCAAAGAGCGCACACCCGTGTGCTTTGACCATGCCGCGGTGAGTCGGGTGTATCGCGTGTGCGGTTTCCCACCCCCCAGCTCGGGTGCGATCGCCATAGGGCAAATATTGGGTATGTTGCAACACACGCCTGCGTCGTTGATGTCGTCACCCACCGAGACGGCGGACGGCACACCCGACCCACGCTGGTTACACCTGTACACAGAGGCCTCGCGCCTCGCTTTTGCTGACCGCGCCCTGTATGTAGCCGATCCCGACTTTGTGCCTGCTCCCAGCGGTGAATGGCAAAGTTTGCTGGCCCCCGCGTATCTGCGTGAGCGCGCCAAGCTCATTCGCCCCACAGCCATGCCACAAGCGCTGCCTGGCACACCCGTGCGTGCGCAGCGCAGCAGCTTTGCGCCTATGGCGGCACAGCCCGAGTTCGGCACCTCGCACATCAGCATCGTCGATGGGTGGGGTAACGCACTGGCCATGACCACCACCATCGAAGACGCATTTGGTTCGCGCCAAATGGTGAAAGGCTTTTTGCTCAACAACGAGCTGACCGACTTCAGCTTTGTCCCGCGTGATGCACAAGGTCGCGCAGTGGCCAACCGCGTGCAAGCCAACAAGCGCCCGCGCTCGTCCATGTCGCCCACTCTGGTGTTTGACAAAGCCACGGGCCAGTTGGTCATGAGTGTGGGCAGCCCCGGCGGCGCGATGATCATCCACTTCACCAGCAAAACTTTGGTGGGGGTGTTGAACTGGGGCTTGAGCCCGCAACAAGCCATAGCGCTGCCCAACTTTGGCAGCGTGGGTGGACCGCTGGTCTTAGAAGCGGGCCGCTTTGCACCTGCTACCCTTGCGGCCTTGCGCGAACGTGGCCACGAGGTGCGCGAGCAAGCGTTGACCAGTGGCCTGCAAGCCGTGGTGAAACAAAACAAACATGGACAAATGTTATGGGTGAGCGGTGCTGACCCACGGCGCGAAGGTGAGGTGATGGGTGAATAAGTTGAGTCGTCTTTTATTGGCTGTGGTGGTCGTTGCGCTGTCGGTGTTCTTGTCATACAAGGCGCCACACAGTTCCACGCATGTCACACCGCATGAGCAAAGCAAACATGTTGCCGCCACTCAAGAGGCTGTACCTCCAACGACACGCACGGCCGAGGCGACGTTGCCTGCCAGCAACTCGCCTATTGATTTCAAACACATCATCGGTGCGGACTACAAACGCCACACCGGTGAACCTACCGGCGGCCACACCTTGCTCCATGGCGATGTGCGCGTGATCGAGGGCACAGCGTCCGTCCCTGACGCCACAGGCGTGTACCGTGCTCAAGTGCAAATGGCAGATCCGCAGCACCCTGGCCAATGGCTCACCAAAACCGACCGCAACGGCAACCCCATGCCCAACACCATGTTTCCCAAAGACTGGACGGCAGAGCAAGTGGTGAGCGAAGTCAATGCCGCCTGGTTTAGCCCCACCAAAACCATTCGCGGTGATAAGTGGAGCGCACTCACGCCCGCTGGTGTGCGCGTGGAAGGTTATCTAGAGCCGCGCGTCACGGCGTATCCCGTGTACAGCAAACGTCGTTGACCACACGTTGCCACGCCATGCCACTGCGTTGCTTCACTGAAGAACAAGCCCCTGTGCCCGGCACGGCTGCACAGCCCGTGCGCTACCCTGCGTGCGAGTGGGTGGGTGACGACAGTGGCGCGGTAGACCATCGCCATCCGTTGAATCAGTTTGTGTGCAGCTGGCTCACCAGCGACATGGCCGAGGTGTCGCGTTGTGATGAGGTGTTGCATGCGATGGTTCAGATAGAAGATGGCACTCGTCAAGAATGGTTTGCCGATGGCGATGCATTCCAAGTCGACCTGCAAATGCAGGACGTGCAGTTCAACCCAAGTCATGTTGGACCAGAAGATGCCGCTTACTGGAACCAACCCGAAGGCCGATTCACTTTGGCTGAGGTCAAAGCGCTGTTGCGCTTGTGGCGAGATTTTTTAGCCAAATCAGCGCGGCTCAATATCCCCTAAGCCTTCTTTGTGTTTTAGGGCATCACGCATGAGCGCATAGCGCGTCATACGTTGGCCTTGGACCAAGCGAATCACGCGTTTGAGGGGAATGCCAATGTGGGCCAAGGTTTGGCTGGCGAGCATGAGGCTGCCTTCAATCACTTCGGGTACCACTTCAGCAGCGCCTGCAGCACGCAGGTCTTCGAGGTGCTCGTCGTCGTGGGTACGCACAATCACGGGCACATTGGGCGCGTGTTCTTTGACCCATGCCAACACCTTCAAGGCCGAGGGTAAGTCGGGATAGGTGACGGCTACCGCAGCGGCACGCACCAAGCCTGCGGACATGAGGCTTGAGAAACGTGTGGCATCACCCAATTCGACATGGTGGCCATGGTCGCGACCCATTTGCACTTGGTCGGGGTCAGAATCGAGCGCCACGTAAGGAATGTTCTCCAACGTCAGCAAGTCAGCTAAGTTGTGGCCGCTGCGTCCGTAGCCGCACACGATGACGTGGTTTTCAATTTTGAGTGAGCGTTGTGCCATGCCGGTGAGGGCCAGCGATTGCAGCAGCCAGTCGTTGCTGATGAGTCGGTTGACGATGCGGTCTGCGTTCATCACCAAAAACGGTGTGGCAATCATTGACAACACCATCGACGCCAAGATGGGGCTCATCCAAGCGGCGGGGATGAGTGCGTTTTGCAGCCCAAGTGTCAACAACACAAATCCGAACTCGCCCGCTTGTGCCAAGTAAAGCGAGGTACGCAGGCTCACACCCGCAGGCGCACCCGTGATGCGGGCCAATACAAACACCAGACCCGCTTTGAGGAACAAGGGCACGAGCGATAACAACAACACCCAGCCCCAGCTGTCGATCAGCACTTCCCAATCGAGCTTCATGCCAATAGTGATGAAAAACAAGCCCAGCAGCACATCGTGGAAGGGACGAATGTCGGCCTCCACCTTGTGTTTGAAATCGGTTTCGGCAATCAGCATGCCTGCCAAGAACGCGCCCATGGCCAGCGACAAACCCGCCAGCTCGGTGAGCCATGCGAGACCTAAGGTCATGAACAACAGGTTGAGCATGAACAACTCGTCGCTCTTGCGGCGTGCCACCAGTTGTAGCCAACTGCGCATCACGCGTTGCCCGCCCCACAGCAACAAACCCACCAGTACTGCGGCTTTGAGCATGGCGATGGACAGTACTTTCCACAGGTTGTGTTCACCCATGTCGGCCAGCGCTGGGATGAGCACCAGCAGCGGCACCACGGCCAAATCTTGAAACAGCAGCACGCCCATCACACGTTGGCCGTGTGGGGACTCTAGCTCCACACGGTCGGCCATGAGTTTGACCACAATGGCGGTGCTCGACATCGCGAGGGCACTCCCCAGCGCCAAGGCAGCCTGCCAGCTCAAGCGCCAGATGTAACCGAGTTCTTTGAGTGCAAAGCCGACAGCGAGGTTGAAGAGCAAAGCGCCAATGAGCGTGAGCACCACTTGCCCCAGTCCCAAACCGAACACCAGTTTGCGCATGCGCATGAGCTTGGGCAGGTTGAACTCCAGCCCGATGACGAACATCAAAAACACCACGCCAAATTCGGCCAAGTGTTCGACCGCCGCTGAGTCGTTGGCCAGCGCCAAGGCGTTGGGGCCAATCACCACACCTGCAAACAAATAGCCCAACATGGCGGGTAAATGCAGCAGTCGGCAACCCACCACGCTGACCACGGCAGCGCACAAATACAGCAGGGTGAGTTCGAGGGAGGACATATCCCCCAATGGTACCGAGCGTTTGTGACATGCTTGTTCGAAAGCCTCACATAAACTCGGGTTTTCTACAGTGCATACCCCCTCTTTTTCTCAATGCCCCATTCACAACGTCCGGCGCTGTCCGGTCTTCTTCTTGCCGCCGTCGGTGCGATTGCGTTCAGTGGCAAAGCCATCATCGTCAAGCTGTCTTATGTGTATGGGGTCGATGCGGTCACGGTCATCATGTATCGCATGTTGTTTGCGCTGCCGTTTTTCATTGCGATGGGTTTGTGGGCCGAGCGTCAAGCCATTGCGCGTGCCAACCCGTTGACGCGTCGCGACGTGTTGAGCATCGCAGGCCTCGGTTTTGTGGGCTACTACCTGTCGAGCTATCTTGACTTCTTGGGTCTGCAATACATCACAGCTAGCTTAGAGCGGCTCATTCTGTACCTCAACCCTACACTGGTGGTGTTGCTGGGGTGGGTCTTGTATAAAAAACCTGTTCAGCCCATTCGCATGGTGGCGATGGGCGTGAGCTACAGCGGTGTGTTGCTGGTCTTCGCGCATGAGCTCACGCTGTCAGGTGCTGATGTGGCGTTGGGGAGTGGTTTGATTTTTGCAAGCGCCATCACGTATGCCGTGTATCTGATCTTCAGTGGCCAGATGGTGAACCGCATAGGCGCGTTGCGCTTGGTAGGCTGGGCAACCAGTGTGGCCTGTGTGTGTTGCATTCTTCAGTTTGTGTTGCTGCGCCCGATTTCTGCAGCCCAAGTGCCTGTGGCGGTGCTTGGGTTGGCTTTGCTCAACGCGTTGGCTTGCACGGTGGCCCCTGTCCTGATGGTGATGATGGCCATTGAGCGGATTGGTGCTGCATTGACAGCGCAAACAGGCATGATTGGCCCCATGGCGACCATCGCCTTGGGCGTATGGGTGTTGAATGAGCCGCTGAACATATGGATTGGGGCAGGTACCCTACTGGTGTTGAGCGGTGTGTTTATTGTTTCTAAGTATGGGACGAGGTAAATCATGGATTTAGGTATCAAAGGTAAGTGGGCATTGGTGGGTGGCGCCAGCAAGGGCTTGGGTTTTGGCTGCGCACAATCGTTGGCGCGTGAGGGTGTGAATGTGGTCATCGTGGCTCGCGGCGCTGAGGCGCTGGAGCTGGCGGCCACAGAGCTGCGCAAGTGGGGCACAACCATTCTTGCGGTGGCTGCGGACATCACCACCCCCGAAGGCCGTGAAGCGATTTGGTCGGTGGCGGGTGGCCCAGGAAAAAACTTTGACATCGTGGTGACCAATGCAGGCGGTCCACCTCCCGGTGATTTCCGGACATGGGACCGCGAGACTTGGATCAAGGCGGTGGATGCCAACATGCTCACCCCCATTGAGCTGATCAAAGCCACGGTGGACGGCATGGCCGCGCGAGGTTTTGGCCGCATCATTAACATCACGTCTAGCGCGGTGAAAGCACCCATCGACATCTTGGGTTTGTCCAACGGCGCACGTTCTGGTTTGACTGGTTTTGTGGCGGGTGTGGCACGCAGCGCTAAATTGGCAGCGCACAACGTGACCATCAATAACCTGTTACCCGGTGCCTATGACACCGATCGTCTCAAGGCCACGATGAAAGGTGCCTCTGAGAAAACTGGTCAATCGGTGGATGCTTTGGCGCAGGCCCGTAAGAAGACCATTCCTGCTCAACGCTTTGGCAACCCACAAGAGTTTGGCGACACCTGTGCATTCTTGTGTTCCGCGCAAGCCAGCTATATGACGGGACAAAACATCTTGACCGATGGCGGCGCTTACGCAGGCACGTTTTAAATCATCGGCGCGATGACACCACAATGCCACCGATGATGAGTGCAAATGCCGCGCCGTGATAGAGCTGCGGCATTTCACCCAACACCAGAGCGGACAAAGTGGCGGTGAACACGGGAATCAGGTTCACAAAAAAACCGGCCACATTGGGGCCCACGCGTTGCACGCCCAGGCTCCAACAGCGGTAAGCCAAGAGCGATGGGCCTACGGTCACGTACACCAGTGCGGCTGCCAACGGCCAGCCCCAGCTGATGTGCGCATCACTTAAACCGGTGAAGCCCGACCACTCTGCGCCACTGAAACTGGCAGACCAAAACAAGCCAAACACCATTTGTGCCATCAGAAAATTGGCCCAGTTGCTGCGTGCCTCAGCGGGTTCTTGGGTTCGTGACAGCAGCCAGCTGTACCAAGACCAGCAGGCACTGGCCATCAGCACAAACACATCGCCCAAGACGAGGTGTACCTTGGCGAGGGCTTGCCAGTCACCGCGACACAGCACCATCAGCACGCCCAGGATAGACAGCAAGGCCCCCACCATTTGGCGTTTGCGCACCGTTTGCTTGAAAAATAGCGCACCGATCAGCAACATGAACATGGGCATGCTAGAACCCACCAGAGTCACATTGATGGGGGTGGACGTCTGCAAGGCCATGTAGAGCAGGCTGTTATAGCCGCCCACACCTAACAAGCCCAGCAAAGCAAAGCGTTTCCAGTGTGCCCACAAGGGGCTGGTGCCGCGCAACATCCGGTGGGTGAGCGGCAGCAGCAGCACGAAGGCCAAGCCCCAGCGAAAGAAGTTGAGGGTGAGCGGAGGGATCAGCTCCGCAATCATGCGACCCACGACGGTATTACCCGCCCAAAGTAGCGGTGGTATCAACAAAAGCGCCGCATTACGCGGCGTGAGGGCATGAGAAGCAACAGACATAGGGGCAAGACTTTACCCGAGGGATGGGATAACCCATGTGACAGCCCTGTCACTTATTTCGTGGCAGGATTCAAGGCCTTAAAAATTACCTACATCTGGAGCATCTCTCATGACCAAAGCAGTCATCATCGAAAAAAACGGCGGCCCCGAAGAGCTCAAGCTCGTTGACGTGACCGTGGGTCAACCAGGCGCTGGCGAGATTCGCATTCGCCACAAAGCCATTGGCTTGAACTTCATTGATGTGTACCAACGCAGTGGCTTGTACACCTTGCCCATGCCTTTGCAATTGGGCATGGAAGCCTCCGGCATCATCGAAGCCGTGGGCGAGGGCGTGACCCATTTGAAAGTGGGCGATCGCGCGGCTTACGCCAGTCAGCCACCGGGCAGTTACTGCGAAGAGCGTGTGATGCCCGCCAAGTGCGTGTGTAAATTGCCTGACGCCATTTCGTTTGAAACCGGCGCAGCCATGATGCTCAAAGGTTTGACGGCGCAGTATCTGTTGAAGCGCACCTTGCCCCAAGGCGGCTTGCACAAGGGCGATTTCATCTTGTTCCACGCAGCCGCTGGCGGTGTGGGCCTGATTGCTTGCCAATGGGCCAAGGCTTTGGGTTACCAACTGATTGGCACAGCAGGCAGCGATACCAAGTGCGCACTGGCCAAAGCCAATGGCGCAGCGCATGTCATCAACTACAACACGGAAGACTTCTTGGCTCGTGTGAAAGAAATCACAGGCGGCAAAGGTGTGAAAGTGGTGTACGACTCAGTGGGTAAAGACACTTGGGATAAATCGCTGGATTGTTTGGCCCCATTCGGTTTGATGGCCAGCTTTGGCAATGCCTCTGGCTCGCCAGATCCGATTGCCCCCGGCATCTTGGGCCCCAAAGGTTCGATTTACCTCACGCGCCAAACGCTGTTCAGCCACATCGTCACGCGCGAAAGCACGCAGGAAATGGCGGACGATCTGTTCGAAGCGGTGACCAGCGGTAAGGTGAAGATTCACATCGACCAAACTTACCCCTTGGCCGACATTGCCCAAGCGCATCGCGACTTGGAAGCCCGTAAGACCACGGGTTGCACCATCATCACTTTGTGATGACAGGGCAGGCGTTTCAGGCGCGGGGTTCGGCGTCCTGAAATTTGTCTGCGCGGCAGGTGAGCACCAGCGTATCGCGATGGCCGCCCTTAGCCAAAGGCTGAATGGGCGTGCTTTCGTGAATTACACGGGTGTCGTCTAGCAGCATCAAAGACCAAGGCTCGCTCAGCGTGAAGCGTTCGCCTTGTGGGCCGTTGGCTTCAAACACGCGAGTCTCGCCGCCTTTGATGTCGGTGCGGTTGACCATGAACACCGCCACAAAATCCACGCCATCGCGATGCGCGCCTTCGGGTGTGGGACGGCCAATGCCGTCGGTGGTGTCGATGCGGAACTGATGTGCTTCGATGCACCACTTGGTGTGAGGTGTGCCGCGTACTTGGCTTGCTGTGTTGGCCAGTGCGGTGAGCAACTTGGCCCATGCTGGTGTGGCGACAGTGGCTTCGTGCATAGGTTCAAACCAACGCTCCATGCCGCCGTGCAGTGCGTTGTAGTCGAGGGACTGCCAATGCGCACGATGTGGCACTTGGCTAAGTGTGTTGTGCTCAAACACAAAGCTGCTGTGCAGGCGGCGGCGGTAGCGGCCACCGTCTTTGAGGTAGTTGTCGGGCGGCATGTCGTTCCAGTCGGGTGACAGGGCTTGCAGCTCGCTCAAATTACATCCTGCCCATTCGGCCACGCTGGCGGCACTCAGCATGCCGTAGCCTTTGTGCGCAATGGCAGTGTTCAGTTCGGCAACGCCAACTGTTTTTGGGGGAAGTATTTGCATATTTAGTTGCCGCGACGCACGCGCAGCACTTCATCCAAGATGAGCAAAGCTGCGCCTACCGTGATGCCGCTGTCGGCAATGTTGAACGCGGGGAAATGAATGCCCGCGTAATAAAAATCGAGAAAGTCCACGACGTAGCCGTACAGCACGCGGTCAATCACGTTGCCAATGGCTCCGCCCAAGATGCAAGCGATGGCAAAGCCAAACAGCTTTTGGCCTGGGTGCTTTTTGAGCATCCATACCATCGCGATGGTGGCCACCACACCAAGGCCGGTGAAGAACCAACGCTGCCACCCACCCGCCGTGGCGAGGAACGAAAACGCAGCACCTTCGTTGTGTACACGCACGATGTTGAAAAAGCGGGTGACGGGGAACCCCTCACCCAATGAATACGTGCTGATGATCAAAATTTTTGTGAACTGGTCAGCCAGCAACACCACAGCGGCAATGCTCAGCCACACCCAAAACGGAGGTGTGTTGCGAATGAAAGTGTGGCGTGCCATGGGGGTGTGCTGATGCGCGGGCGTTAAGCGAAATGACGCACTTCACCGCCGCCATGCAAGTTGCTGTCGCAACGGCCGCACAGCGTAGGGTGAGCGGGGTTGTGGCCCACGTCATCGCTGTAGTGCCAGCAGCGTTCGCACTTCGTGGCTTCGCTGGCTTTGACGTCCACCGTCAAGCCTTCGCCTTTGACGAGCGCCACCTTGGAGGTGATGAACACAAACTTCAAGTCGTCACCCAACGAAGCCAGTGCGTCATAGGCTGCACCATTGCAGTGAATGACCAGCTCGGCTTGCAGCGATGCCCCCACCAAACCTTCGGTGCGTTTGTTTTCGATTTCTTTGTTGGCGATTTCTCGCACTTGTTGCACGGCATGCCACTTGTCCATCAACGCCGCATTGCTTGCGCCGAGATCAGTGAATGTCTCCAAGAAGATCGACTCCGACTTGCCAAACGTCGCCCACGCTTCTTCAGCAGTGAAGCTGAGGAACGGAGCCATCCAGCGCACAAAAGCGTGGGTGATTTGGTGCAACGCGGTTTGTGCGCTGCGACGTGCGAGTGACTTAGGTGCTGTGGTGTACAGGCGGTCTTTGAGCACGTCCAAATAGAACGCGCCCAAATCTTCAGAGCAGTACAGCTGCAACTTGGACACCACGGGGTGGAACTCATACGCATCGAAGTGCGCGCGAATTTCAGTTTGCACTTGCGCAGCGCGCGACAGCGCGTACTTGTCGATTTCCAACAAGTCATCAAACGCCACGGCGTCTTTGGCTGGGTCAAAGTCGCTCACGTTGGCCAGCAAGAAGCGCAACGTGTTGCGGATGCGGCGGTACGCGTCGACCACGCGGGCCAAGATTTTGTCGTCGATATTCAAGTCGCCCGAGTAGTCGGTGCTGGCCACCCACAAGCGCACGATTTCGGCGCCCATCTTGTCGCTCACTTCTTGCGGTGCCACGGTGTTGCCCAAGCTCTTGCTCATCTTGCGGCCTTGGCCGTCGGTGGCAAAGCCGTGGGTCAGCAGGCCTTTGTAGGGCGCGCGGTCGTACAAGGCACAGCCGAGCAGCAACGAGCTGTGGAACCAACCACGGTGTTGGTCGTGGCCTTCTAAGTACAAGTCGGCTTCAGGGCCTTGGTCGTGGTGCGGTGCGCGGTCGTAAGCGTCTTTGTGACTGCCGCGCAGCACATGTTGGAAAGTGGAACCTGAGTCAAACCACACCTCCAAGATGTCGGTGCTCTTGGTGTAGCTGGCTGCGTCGTCGCCGGGTTGGTTGAGGATGTCTTCCACCGTCACTCGGCTCCACGCTTCGATGCCGCCTTGTTCCACGATGTCGGCCGCTTGGTCCATGATGGCCATGGTGCGTGGGTGCAACTCGCCGCTGTCTTTGTGCAAGAAGAACGGCACTGGCACACCCCAAGAGCGTTGGCGCGAGATGCACCAGTCGGGGCGGTTGGCAATCATGTCGCGCAAACGTGCACGGCCGTTTTCTGGGTAGAAGTGCGTCTCATCAATCGCGTGCAACGCGAGTTCGCGCAGCGACTTGGCTGACTTGTCGGTGATGAACTTACCCGTGGTTTTTTCGGTGGTGCTGTCAAACGCATCCATGCGGATGAACCACTGCGCGGCCGCGCGGTAGATGACAGGCGTTTTGTGACGCCAGCAATGGGGGTAGCTGTGCGTGATGGTTTGTGTGGCCATCAAGCGGCCTGCGTTTTGCAGGGTTTCCAGAATGACGGGCACAGCTTTCCAGATGTGCTGGCCACCGAACA
>CANFZT010000013.1 GCA_947451565.1 Comamonadaceae bacterium
AACCGGGTGAATTTTCGATTAGAATTCTGCTTTCGGAATTAAACACTCCACGCGGGAATAGCTCAGTTGGTAGAGCGCAACCTTGCCAAGGTTGAGGTCGCGAGTTCGAGCCTCGTTTCCCGCTCCAATTTCAAAGAGCCCCTGAAACATCTGTTGCAGGGGCTTTTTTGTATCTATCGAAGCAACACCATGACCCACAGAAGTTTGGATGCACCCACCCCGCAAGAGTTATTTCGCCTAACCGACAACGGTTCTGGTGGATGGTTGCAGACGGCCAAGCGTCGGTTGAAATTTGGTTTGCGGTATTGGTGGTGTGAAGCACATTTGCGACGCATTCATGATTTCTTTTTAGAGCATGGCTTGGCTGAACTCACGCGTACCGAATTGCCTGTGATGTTGCGGCCTATGCGCCCTTATCTCTGGGGCGGTTTAAGTGCTGAGGCACGAACCCATGCCATGCTGGCGCATTTTGAGTGGTTGATGGCGCGTCACTCTGCACAGGTCGTGGTTGATTTTTATAAGCGCGGCGCGTACACCTTCTTTAAGCAAAGTTACCCTGAGGGGGATATCACGGTTGAACTTGAGCCTGGTCGTGGCTTGGGGCGAGAGGGTGAGTTTGAGTTGCACCTGAAACTCAATGGCGCAGCGGTCATGCGCGCGGCCTTTAGTATCTTGCCTTCAAGCATGGTGAGCATCTCGGCGCCTGGTTTTGTCATGGCCATTGGCAACATGCAGGGACAGCGGTTTTTGAATCAAGAAATAAAAATTGTGACTCAAAAAATGGAGCGTACCCGTCCACAAAACATCTTGATGACAGCCTTGCAAGGTTTAGCCTCAGGCTGGCAGCTGGTGGGTATGGTGGGCGTGTCTGACGTGGCCCACGTATATTCGGGATATCGCAGTTTGTCCCAGCGGGTGGGGCAGAGCTATGACGCCTTGTGGCAAGAAATGGGCACCACGGGGGCGCTGTCTGAGGTGCATTGGAATTTACCCATTCAATGGGTGGCACGATCAGAGCAAGACGTACCTTCTAATAAGCGTTCGCAATTGCGCCGCAAAAACGAAATTCGCCAAAAGATTTTTGACGAAGTAGCTCACAACAGCTCAGGCCTTTGAGGCCTTTGCTGCTGGGTCAGTGCTTATTTCTTTGGCAGTGTGCCGCCGCTCTTGACGCATTCGTCCAGAGTTTTGAACTCGGTGAACTTCTTCGTGCGTTCGTAGCTGGCACTGCTCTTGTCGTGGCAAATGCCAGTTTCTGATTTTTTAACGGGCTCCGAGGGCGCAGCGGGCTGACCTGCTGGGGCACGACCTCCACTTTTCGTGCATTCGTCCATCGAGGCGAAAGCGGTGAATTTCTTGGTATTGCCAAACGAGGGGCTTGATTTGTCATGGCAAATGCCTGAGTCTGACTTTTTCACCACAGGATCTTGCGTTTCCTTTTTGTCTGCAGCTTGAGATGCACTAAGGCAAAAGCCTAGGGCGGCAGCGAGTAAAAACTGGGCGGTGGCGCGTTGGGTCATGACAAGTTTCCTTTAGGTTGCTCATTCGCTTAAGGGTTTGAGTTCAGCTTTTAAAAAAGTTATGTAAATATAGACTAAAAAATATCTGAAATCGATGCATATGTGGGCCAAGTCGTCAGAGTGTCTGACGTAAAATTCATCCTCACTAAGACACTGCCCGAGTGGTGAAATTGGTAGACACAAGAGACTTAAAATCTCTCGCTTCCGTAAGGGGCGTACCGGTTCGATTCCGGTCTCGGGCACCAATCAATAGGCACAAGGAAGGAGTTTCGTCATGGCACGCTACAACGCCGCGTATGAAATTCATGTGCACGGACTGATCCCTCTCCAGTCAGAGGTTGGCTTGGAGCAGCTGCAAGACGCGCTGCGGCCTTTGTGGCAATACGCCGGCGCCACCTCGTTAGAAGACGGCGCCACCAGTTCATACCCAGAAGAACCAGGAATTCGCTTCAATCCAGAAGAGCGCACTTTGCAGATGTGCTGGACAGTTCCCGGTGACGACGACTTTCGCCAAAGCTTAGACGAAATGTGCATGAGCTTGAACGAGTTAACCGCTGCTGGTGCGCCTATTGAAGTCACGTTTTACGACAATGATTTTGACGATGAAGACGAAGCGCGCGGTCAAGACTCGCGTGATGACTTCATCATGTTGTTTGTGGGGCCGACACCGGCAGACATCATGCAGGCGCAACGTGACATGCTGGTCAATGACGTCATTCACCTGATGGAGCGACACTTTGACGGGGCCCAACTGGGCGGCGTGGTGAACGAAATCGACAAACTGTTTTCTGAGCGTTTTGACAATTTGGTCAATTCACTTGATTTGGGTCGTCCGCCGCGTGGGCCGAATGGTGGTCACGGTGGTGGTCACGGTGGGCGTAAACCACGCCATTTGCATTAAATCGTTTTCGAAATTCCCAACAACAAAGGCCGACACCCTGCAAAGCGTGTCGGCCTTTTTGATGGGTCTAGGTTTTAGCTAGATTTGATGCCAATCCCTTTGAACTCACCCGTCGCGATGCGCTTTTCCCATTCGGCTGGACCGGTGATGTGGGCGCTGGTGCCACCTGAGTCCACAGCCACCGTCACGGGCATGTCGACCACATCGAATTCGTAAATGGCTTCCATGCCGAGGTCAGCAAAGCCCACCACTTTGGCGTGTTTGATGGCTTTAGACACAAGGTAGGCCGCGCCACCCACTGCCATCAAATAGGCTGACTTGTGCTTTTTGATGGCTTCAATGGCAGTTGGGCCGCGCTCGGCCTTGCCGACCATCGAAATCAAGCCAGTTTGCGACAGCATCATCTCGGTGAACTTGTCCATACGGGTCGCAGTGGTTGGGCCGGCTGGGCCTACCACTTCGTCGCCCACAGGATCAACAGGTCCGACGTAGTAAATCACGCGGTTGGTGAAGTCCACGGGCAACTTCTCGCCTTTGGCCAGCATGTCTTGGATGCGCTTGTGTGCGGCATCACGACCCGTGAGCATCTTGCCATTGAGCAAAATGGTTTGGCCAGGTTTCCAGCTTGCCACTTCTTCTTTGGTGAGGGTGTTGAGGTCTACGCGCTTGCTCTTTTGCGTGTCTGGGGTCCAGTTGACATCGGGCCACAGGTCCAGTGATGGGGCTTCCAAGAACACAGGGCCTGAGCCGTCCATCACAAAGTGGGCGTGGCGTGTGGCTGCACAGTTAGGAATCATCGCAATCGGCTTGCTAGCCGCGTGCGTGGGGTACATCTTGATCTTCACGTCGAGCACGGTGGTCAAGCCGCCCAAGCCTTGCGCGCCAATCCCGAGGGCGTTGACCTTGTGGTACAGCTCCAAACGCAGTTCTTCGACTTGGCTGAGCTTGTCACCCTTGCTGGATTTTTCCAGCAATTGGTACATGTCGAGGTCGTCCATCAAGCTTTCTTTGGCCATGAGCACGGCTTTTTCAGCGGTGCCGCCAATGCCAATGCCCAGCATGCCGGGCGGGCACCAGCCCGCGCCCATGGTGGGCACAGTTTTGAGCACCCAATCCACCACGCTGTCGCTGGGGTTGAGCATGTACATCTTGGACTTGTTCTCGCTGCCGCCGCCTTTGGCAGCTACGGTCACGTCCACTTTGTCGCCGGGCACAACTTGCATGAAGATCACAGCAGGCGTGTTGTCCTTGGTGTTCTTGCGTGCGAACTGCGGGTCATCTACCACGGAGGCGCGCAGCATGTTGTCTGGGTGGTTGTAGCCACGGCGCACGCCTTCGTTGATCGCGTCTTCTAAACTGCCGCTAAAACCTTCCCAACGCACGTCCATACCGATTTTCAAGAAGACGTTGACGATGCCGGTGTCTTGGCAAATTGGGCGGTGGCCAAAGGCGCTCATCTTGCTGTTGGTCAAAATTTGAGCAATGGCATCCTTGGCTGCAGGGCTTTGCTCCCGCTGGTAAGCGCTGGCCAGGTGGCTGATGAAGTCGGCTGGATGGTAGTAGCTGATGTATTGCAGAGCGGCAGCGACCGATTCAATCAAGTCGTTTTGGCGGATCGTGGTCATGGATGGAGTCCTGAAAAAGGCAAGAAGTAAAAACAGCGGCTGAGTTTACTCAAAGCCCCTGTCGAAATGCTTGCAGCGCGTGGCTGCGGTTTATTTGATGGTCAGCACCCAAGCCGCTAATTTTTTGGCGTCTGCGTCGCTCACTTGGGTGTTGGCAGGCATGGGCACAGGGCCCCAAACGCCAGCGCCACCTTTTTGAATTTTGGTGGCTAATTTTTCCACTGCCGTTTTATCCCCTACGTATTTGGCGGCTACGTCTTTGTAGGCTGGCCCCACCAGTTTTTTGTCGGGTGCATGGCAGGCCATGCAATTCTTAGCGGTGGCTAACGCCAAGTCGGCCCACGCTGGCATGGACACCATAGAAACAACAAGGGTCGCGAGCATTAAGAGTTGCTTGTGCATGGCAATGCCTCTTCAAAGTTGATCAAATGCTAAGCCAGTTTAGCGTGCATGTGGGCAGTACTTATTTTTTACACATCGGGCTGAGGGGATGCACTTGCGAGACATAAGGCTGTTTGGCCGTGGGCCATAATTCAATCCCACTTTTAGTTGTTTGATTGACCGGAGCCCACACATGCCTGCTTATCGTTCCAAGACCTCCACCGCCGGCCGCAACATGGCGGGTGCCCGTTCGTTGTGGCGTGCCACAGGCATGAAGGACGACGATTTTCAAAAGCCCATCATCGCCATTGCCAACTCGTTCACGCAGTTTGTGCCTGGCCATGTGCATTTGAAAGACTTGGGCCAATTGGTAGCTCGCGAGATTGAAGCTGCGGGCGGTGTGGCCAAAGAGTTCAACACCATCGCCGTGGACGATGGCATTGCCATGGGCCATGACGGCATGCTTTATTCACTGCCGAGCCGCGACATCATTGCGGACTCGGTGGAGTACATGGTCAACGCCCACTGTGCGGATGCCATCGTGTGCATCTCTAACTGCGACAAGATCACCCCTGGCATGCTGATGGCTGCCATGCGCTTGAACATCCCCGTCATCTTTGTGTCGGGTGGCCCCATGGAAGCGGGCAAGGTGCGATTGGCCAATCCACAAACACAAGTGATGGAGTTTAAAAAACTCGACTTGATTGACGCCATGGTGATGGCCGCTGACGACAAGGTGAGCGATGCTGATTTGGCTGAAGTTGAGCGTTCTGCTTGCCCCACCTGCGGTTCATGCTCGGGTATGTTTACCGCGAACTCGATGAACTGTTTGGCCGAGGCTTTGGGCCTGGCCTTGCCCGGCAACGGCACCGTGGTGGCTACCCATGCTGACCGCGAGCAGTTGTTCAAGCAAGCAGGTCGTACGATTGTGGAGTTGTGCAAGCGCTATTACGAGCACGACGATGCGTCTGTGTTGCCACGTTCCATGGGTTTCAAAGCGTTTGAAAACGCGATTGCGCTGGACATCGCCATGGGCGGCTCGACCAACACGATTCTGCACATCTTGGCAATTGCCCAAGAGGCCGAGATTGAATTCACCATGGCTGACATTGACCGCATGTCCAAGATCGTGCCCCAGCTGTGCAAGGTCGCACCCAACACCAATAAGTACCACATCGAAGACGTGCACCGCGCAGGCGGCATCATGGGCATCTTGGGTGAACTCGATCGCGCAGGCAAGCTGCACACCGATGTGGGCACTGTGCTGGGCAAGACCATGAAAGAGGTGTTGGACGAGTGGGACATTGCACGTAACCCCAGCGACGCTGTGAAAAAGTTTTACATGGCTGGCCCTGCTGGCATTCCTACCCAAGTAGCGTTCAGCCAAAACACGCGTTGGCCTAGCCTAGATACAGATCGTGCCGAAGGTTGCATTCGTTCGGTAGACAACGCCTTCAGCCAGCAAGGTGGTTTGGCTGTCTTGACAGGCAACATCGCTTTGGATGGTTGTGTGGTCAAAACCGCAGGCGTGGACGACAGCCTGTTGGTGTTTGAAGGACCAGCTCATGTGGTGGAGTCGCAAGACGAAGCCGTGGAACACATCTTGAACGATCAGGTCAAAGCGGGTGACATCGTGGTGGTGCGCTACGAAGGCCCCAAAGGTGGCCCCGGCATGCAAGAAATGTTGTATCCCACCAGCTACATCAAGTCCAAAGGCTTGGGCAAGGCATGTGCCTTACTGACCGATGGCCGTTTTTCTGGCGGCACATCAGGCTTGTCCATTGGTCACTGTTCGCCTGAGGCTGCTGCGGGTGGCACGATTGGTTTGGTCAAGAACGGCGACCGCATTCGCATCGATATTCCTAACCGCAGCATCAACGTGTTGGTGAGCGACGACGAATTGGCTAAGCGCCGTGTGGAACAAGACAAGCTCGGTTGGAAGCCTGTGCTGCCACGTCCACGCAAAATTTCGGCTGCACTCAAAGCCTACGCTTTGCTGGCTACGTCTGCTGACAAAGGTGCTGTGCGCGATTTGTCCTTGCTCGATTAAGACCTGGGCCAAGCCGCTGTGCTGATGCATCCCCAAATTGACCCAGTCGCCCTGGCGCTGGGGCCAATTGCCATTCATTGGTATGGCTTGACCTACTTGGCTGCCTTTGCCTTATTCGTCGGCTTGGCACGCTTGCGCTTAAAGCACGAACCCTACGCGGGCCAAGTCGCACTGGGCGCTTGGTCCAAGCAAGACATTGAAGACATTTTGTTTTACGGTGTGATGGGCGTGGTCTTGGGCGGGCGCATCGGCTATTGCGTCTTTTACAACCCTGTTTATTACTTTGCACATCCCCTCGAAGTGTTTGCAGTTTGGCAAGGCGGCATGAGTTTTCATGGCGGCATGTTGGGGGTATTTGTGGCCACGGCTGTGTTTGCATTGCAACGCCACCGCCCTTGGTTGTGGGTCACCGATTTCATTGCGCCTTGTGTGCCGACGGGCTTGGCCGCAGGACGCGTGGGCAACTTCATCAATGGTGAGTTGTGGGGCAGGGCGGCAGATCCTTCTCTGCCTTGGGCCATGGTTTTTCCAGGCAGTGGCAGCCTTATTCCACGCCATCCTTCACAGATTTACCAGTTCCTAGGTGAAGGCATTTTGTTGTTCGTGGTCTTGTGGCTCTACGCCCGCAAGCCACGCGCCATAGGCGCCGTGTCAGGCGTGTTCATGATTGGCTACGGCAGCTTGCGCTTCATGGCGGAATACTTCCGGGAGCCCGATGCGCACCTCGGCTTACTCGCATTGGGCATGAGCATGGGGCAGTGGTTGTGTGTCCCTATGGTGTTGGTTGGTGTTGCCTTGTGGCTGCAGGCCATACGTCACAAGCACCCGATTTAATTTTTAAGGGTTAGCCCCTTGAGGGAAACTCCCTGCAAATTGGGATGCTTTTGACATGACTTGGACTTCATAATTACGTGTAATTACAGAAAACTCGGCAGCACCCAAACTCCATGCGCACGCTTCCCAGCTCCTTGCACGTCGATGTGGCTTCCCAGCTGCGTAACTACATCTTTGATGGCCAACTTTGGCCAGGTAGTTTCATTGATGAAGTGACCTTGTGCGAGTTGTGGTCCATCTCTCGCACGCCCTTGCGCGAAGCGCTCAAAGTGCTGACCGCTGAAGGGTTGGTGCGTCACGAGCCCCGTCGGGGTTGTTTTGTGAACGAGGTCACTGAACAAGACCTTGACGATATTTTCCCAGTCATCGCTTTGCTCGAAGGGCGTTGTGCCTTTGATGCCACCCAGCGCGCGACGCCCGCGGATGTGCAGGCGCTAGACGTTTGGCACCAGCGTTTGCAACAGCATGCAGATGCGGGGCGCATCAACGATTACTACGACGCCAACTTTGCCATTCACGAAGCCATCATTCAGTTGGCCAACAACAAGTGGCTCGCGCAAACCATTGCTGATTTACGCAAAATTTTGAAGCTCGCACGCTTACAGCAGCTGCATGCACCCGGACGCTTGAAGCAAAGTTTGAAAGAACATTTGGCCGTGTTTGCAGCACTCAAAGCGGGCGATGCCGCAGGGGCAGACGCCGCCATGCGTGACCATTTGTTGCAGCAACGTGAGGCCTTGCGCGAGTTAGCGTCTGCCAAACGAAGTGTGTTGACGGCTTAAAGCCAGAAAGAGGGATGGGATGAACGCGACAACTTGGCTCAGCAGCAAACTCAACTTGCTGCGTAACTCGGGGCCTGCCGCTGGAGAGGCTCCCGCGCCTGAAGACCGTTCCACGCGCGAACGATTGGATGCCACCTTGCGTCAAAAGAAAGAGGCCCTATCGCCCCGCTCTTTGCGTCGCACCCTCACCCTGTTGCAGGCGGTGGTGGATCCACGCGTGAGTGAAGTGGAGGGCGGTCGTCGCGCCAAAGCCTTGGCCGATTGGTATGCCAAAGCCGAAGCCGCCGAGCGTCAAGATTTGTGGCTGCTCATCAGCGAACAATTTGGCCCAGACGCCGTGAAGGTGCGCGCTGCGCGTGACGACTACGACGCGGCCTTAGGCTCGGTGGATGAAGGGCCTGCCGAAATTCGCTTGCGTCGTGCGTTGGTGTCACCCCGGACACGCTTGTTGCAGCGGTTTGCGGCCTCGTCGGGAGGGATGCGGTTTTTGGTGGATTTGCGCGCTGAGTTGCTGCCCCACCTCAAAGGCAACAAGCGCTTGTTGGCACTGGATGCAGAGTTGGAAAATTTGTTCTCCACATGGTTTGATGTGGCGTTCTTAGAGCTGCGTTCAATCAGCTGGGATTCGCCTGCATCATTGATTGAAAAACTCATCAAGTACGAAGCGGTGCATGACATTCGTAGCTGGGCAGATTTGAAAAACCGCTTAGACAGCGACCGCCGTTGCTACGGCTTCTTCCACCCCAGCTTGCCCAATGAGCCTTTGATTTTTGTGGAGGTGGCTTTACTCAACGAGATGGCTGACAACATCATGCCGCTGCTCGATGAGTCAGCCGCACCCGAAGATTTGCAAAAGTCCACGGTCGCCATTTTTTACTCCATCAGCAACACGCAAGGCGGCTTGAAGGGGGTGAGCTTTGGTGACTCGCTCATCAAGCGCGTTGTCGAAACCTTGCGCGGCGAATTTCCCAAACTCAAAACCTTTGCCACCTTGTCGCCCATTCCTGGCTTACGCCCTTGGTTGTCCAAAAATGCAGCAGAGTTACTGGCGCAACTCAGTGACAAAGAATTGTCCGCCTTGGGTCGCGAAATTAGCTTTGAGCCACCCACCGCCAGCCATGTGTTGGCCGCCCTTGAGTCGTCCCAAGTGTTGGGCGCTTTATCGGCCAAATCGCCGTTGCGTCAATTTTTGACACGCGCAGGGGCGCATTACTTGGGGCAAGCGAAGCAGGGCGAACAAGTCCTCGACCCCGTTGGTCGTTTTCACTTAGGCAATGGTGCCCGCATCGAACGTATCAATTGGTTTGCGGACCCCTCTGCCAAAGGTCTCAAGCAATCGCATGGCTTGATGGTGAATTACCTCTACGACCTCAAGCGTTTAGACAAACACCGCCAGATGTTGGAAAAAGGCATTGCGCCTGCCTCCAGCGATGTGCAAGATATGTATTTCAAATGAGTCAGTGAACTAAAACCCATCTAGGAGACAAACATGAAACAGTTCAAAACAGCACCCACGCGCCGACAGTGGTTGGCCCTGACGGCTGCGGCAAGTGCGGCTTTCAGTGTCGGTGTGCAAGCGCAGAGTACATGGCCAACCAAACCTGTGACGCTGGTCGTTCCGTTTCCTGCAGGTGGCGGTACCGATGCGTTTGCGCGTCCGTTTTCTGCGCAATTTTCTAAGCAGTCGGGTAAAACCTTGGTCATCGATAACCGTGGCGGTGCTGGGGGAAACTTGGGTGCCAGTGTTGCTGCCAAGGCGGCGCCTGATGGTTACACCTTGTTCATGGGCGCAGTGCATCACTCCATCGCGCCAGCGATGTATCCCAAGCTGGATTACGACTTAGAGCGAGACTTTGTGCCCATCGCCATGGTGGCCAGTGTGCCGCATGTGTTGGTGGTGAATCCGAAAAACGTACCAGGTGATTTCAAAGCCTTTCTACAGATGGTGCGTAACAACCCAGGCAAATTCAACTATGGGTCAGCGGGAGGGGGGACGTCCCATCATTTGGCAGGTGAGCTCTTCAAGCTGCAAAGCAAAACCTTCATCACCCACATTCCTTATCGCGGTGCTGGCCCTGCCTTGCAAGACTTGATTGCCGGCAATGTTGACATGATGTTTGACGGTCTAGGTTCTTCGGCGCAGCACATCAAGGGCGGTCGTATCAAAGCCCTCATGGTGTCAGGTAACAAGCGCAACCCATCGTTCCCCGATGTGCCTTGTGCCGCTGAGTTGGGCTTGCCCGATTACAACGTGACCACTTGGTATGGCTTATGGGCGCCCAAGGGGACGCCAGCCGATGTGCAAGCGCGCATCATTGAAGAGGTGCGCAAAGCGGCGATGTCGGATGACATCAAGACCAGTTGGGGCAATAGCGGTGCAGAGTTTCCAAATGTGACAGGTGCACAGTTTGGTAGTTTTGTGTCGGGTGAAATTAAAAAATGGGCGGCGGTGGTCAAAGCTTCTGGCGCCAAACTTGATTAATTGAAGACAGACGATGAATCACAACCTCTATGCGGCCTTGCGCGCCGCGTTTCCTAAAGACTTAAACGCAACCGCTATCGAAACAGACGATGGCTTGTTCTACAGCTGGTCAGACCTTGAGCGTGCCAGCGCCATGATGGCCAATCTGCTCGACTCCTTGCACATCCCCAAAGGTGCCCGTGTCGCAGTGCAAGTGGAGAAGTCAGTTGAAGCCGTGATGCTTTACCTCGCCACCTTGCGTGCTGGCTATGTGTTCTTGCCGCTGAACACGGCCTATCAAGCTGCCGAAATTGAGTACTTCGTTGGCAATGCCGAACCCGCCGTGGTGGTGTGCAGCAGCAAGAACTTTGGTTGGATCAGCAAAATTGCCTTCAAGGCCGGCACGCAAAACGTGTTCACCTTGGACGACAACCGCACCGGCAGCTTGTTAGAGCGCGCCGCACATTGCTCAGACCAGCACCACGTCGTACAAAACAAAGCCGACGACTTGGCTGCAATTTTGTACACCAGCGGCACCACCGGCCGCAGCAAAGGCGCCATGCTCTCGCACGGCAACATGCTCAGCAACGCGCAAATCTTGAAAGACTACTGGGGTTGGAAGCCAGGCGATGTGCTGATTCATGCCTTGCCCATCTTCCATGTGCACGGCTTGTTCGTGGCGATCCACGGGGCCTTGCTCAATGGCAGCAAGATGATTTGGTTGTCCAAGTTTGACCCCAAACTCGTCATTGCCAAAATGCCAGAGGCCACTGTGTTCATGGGCGTACCTACGCTCTATGTGCGCATGTTGGCGGAGCCAAGCCTTACGAAAGCGCAAGCGTCGAATATGCGTCTGTTTGTGGCAGGCTCCGCCCCTTTGCTGTTAGAAACTTTCAACGCGTGGCAAGAGCGTACAGGCCAAGCCATTCTCGAGCGCTACGGCATGAGCGAAACCGTCATGCTCACCTCCAACCCTTACGCCTCAGATGCGCGCTACCCTGGGCAAACCGAGCGCCGTGGCGGTACCGTGGGCTTTCCCTTGCCCGGGGTATCCTTGCGCGTGCAAGACGACGAAGGCAAAGCCTTGCCTGTGGGTGAAATTGGTGGCATCCAGGTCAAAGGCCCCAACGTGTTTGGTGGCTATTGGCGCATGCCCGAGAAAACCAAAGAGGAGTTCACAGCGGATGGCTATTTCAAAACCGGCGACGTGGGCAAAGTAGACGAACGTGGCTACGTGGTCATCGTAGGCCGTAGCAAAGACCTCATCATCAGCGGTGGCTACAACGTGTACCCCGCCGAAATTGAGGGTTACATCAACGACATGTCAGGTGTGGCAGAAAGCGCCCTGATTGGCGTGCCGCATCCAGATTTTGGTGAAGTTGGCGTGGCCGTTGTCATCGCAAAATCCGGCGCCAAGGTAGATGCAGAGGCGATCATTGCAGCGCTCAAGTCTCAACTGGCCAACTTCAAAATTCCGAAGAAGTGTTTTGTCGTGGCTGAGTTGCCGCGCAACACCATGGGCAAAGTACAAAAGAACTTGCTGCGTGAGCAGTACAAAGGTTTGTTTTAAGTTTTTTGTGCTCGCCTTGGCTTCGAGCTCGGACAGCAAACACTCAGATGCTGATGGGGCTGTGCGGCGGCGGCCGATTTCTGGTACTCCAGCATGAGGCAGTCGCCGCACAGCCCCGTCAGCATCAGCGATAGAAAACCAGAAGCAAAAACAAAAAAGCCACTCAGCAAAAGAGTGGCTTTTTCATGGAGCAGGGAAAACTTAGCCAGCCAAAGCCGCTGAATTCACCCGTTGCGTGATGTGCGCCAAAGCCTCATCCACTTGGTCAATCAAGATCAAGCACAAATCGCCTTTTTGCAAACGCTCCATCGCGCGGTCAATCGCCAAGAACTCACCGTGAATCTCGTCAATGTGCGTGGTGCGTTTCGCGCCGTCCAAGCCTTGACGCAATAGCTTGAGTACCTCGCCATCCACGCGGCCACGTTGGCACGCATCTTGGTACAACACCACATCGTCAAACGCTTCCCCAATGATGCGCGTTTGCTCACGAATGTCTTCGTCACGACGGTCGCCCGCACCACTGATCACCACACTGCGTCGCTGTGCGGGCAGGTTGGTCACGGCTTGCACCAGTGCCTTGATTGCGTCTGGGTTGTGGCCGTAGTCGGCAATCACGGTGGCGCCTTTGTAGTCGAACACGTTGAAGCGTCCAGGTACCGCGTTACTGTCGCTCACGAAAGTAGCCAAGCCTTTGCAGATGGTTTGCCAAGGCACGCCCACAGCCCATGCCGCGCCAATAGATGCCATGGCGTTTTCAATTTGAAAGCCAATGGCACCGCTGCGTGTGACGGGAATCTCTGACAAAGGAATGCGCACGGAGTGGTGGCCTTGCATGGCCACAATTTGGTCGTCTTCTACAAACAGCACACGCTTGCCCTGGGCGCGGTGCGTAGCAATCACAGGGTGGTGTGAGTCCAACCCAAAGAAGGTCACTTGGCCTGGGCAGTTGCCAGCCATGGCGGCCACGATGGGGTCTGTGGCGTTCAGCACCGCCGTGCCCGACTCTGCCACGTTTTGCACGATGACACGTTTCAACACGGCGAGGTCTTCGACGGTGGAGATGTAGTTCAGTCCCAAGTGGTCGCCCATGCCGATGTTGGTCACCACGGCCACTTGGCAGCGATCAAAGGCCAGGCCTTCACGCAACATACCGCCGCGTGCGGTTTCGAGCACGGCTGCATCTACATCTGGGTGAGCCAAGACGTTGCGACCGCTGCGTGGGCCGCTGCAATCGCCGCTGTCGGTTTGACGGCCATTCACGTACACGCCATCGGTGTTGGTCATGCCCACGCGCAAGCCATTGGCGCGCAGTAGGTGAGACGTCAAACGCACGGTAGTGGTTTTGCCGTTGGTTCCGGTAACGGCAATCACGGGAATGCGGCCATCGCCGCCATCGGGGAACATGGTGGCCATGACGGCCTCGCCCACATCACGGCCTTTGCCGAAGGAGGGGCTCAGGTGCATGCGCAAGCCAGGGGCCGCGTTGACCTCGACCACGCCGCCGCTTTGTTCTTCTAATGGACGCAGCACAGACTCGCACACCACGTCGACACCGCAAATGTCGAGGCCCACCATTTGTGCAGCGGCAATGGCTCGCAGGGCGACTTCTGGGTGAACGTCATCGGTCACGTCGGTGGCGGTGCCGCCCGTCGATAGGTTGGCGTTGTTGCGCAGAATGACGCGCGCGCCTTTGGCTGGCACGGAGTGGGCTTCAAATCCCTGTTCTTTGAGACGTGCAATAGCGATATCGTCAAAGCGAATTTTGGTGAGCGAAGTGGCATGTCCTTCGCCACGACGCGGATCGGCGTTGACGATGTCCACCAGTTCACGCACGGTGTTTTTGCCGTTGCCAATGACCAAGGGTGGTTCACGGCGTGCCGCAGCTACGAGCTTGTTGCCCACGACCAGCAAGCGGTAATCGCTGCCAGGCAAAAAGCGTTCGACCAGCACTTCTTCACGGCAAGCGCGCGCCGCAACGTAAGCGGCTTTCACGCCTTCTTCGGAGGTGACATTGACAGAAATGCCTTTGCCTTGGTTGCCGTCGCGTGGCTTGACCACCACGGGTAAGCCAATTTCTTGTGCCGCAGCCCAAGCATCTTCAGGGCTGATGGCCGGGCGGCCTAAAGGCACGGGTACACCAGCCGCGTGCAACAGCTTCTTGGTCAGCTCTTTGTCTTGCGCGATGGATTCAGCAATAGCACTGGTGGAGTCAATCTCTGCCGCTTGAATGCGGCGTTGTTTACTGCCCCAGCCCAACTGAACCAAGCTACCTTCAGTTAACCGACGGTAGGGAATGCCGCGCGCAATGGCTGCGTTGACGATGGAGCCTGTGGATGGGCCCAAACGGATGTCTTCGTCGAGTTCACGCAGTTGGTGAATGGCAGCGTCTACATCAAAGCTGGTGTTGTTGAAGGCAGCAAGGCACAACTTATGGGCCAGTTGGATGGCCATGATGCCCACTTGCTCTTCGGTGTACTCAACCGCCACTTGGAACAAGCCGTGGTCGGTGGTAGCCGTGGTACGGCTGAAGGTGACCGGACAGCCCGCTTCAATTTGCAAATGCAGCGTGGCCGCCTCCAATGCATGCGCCATGCTGAGCTTGACTTTGTGGTCGGTTGGCTGCAAGTTGCCAACGCCTGGAAACAAGTTGCGCAACCGATTTTCAAAGTCCGGGTGTTGGCTCAGGTCGACTTCACCCGCGTCACAAGTGGCCATGGCTTCCACGGCAGTGTGACGGGTCCAGAGGTTGGGGCCGCGCAGGGCGCGGATACGAGAGACTTCCATTAGCCATTCATCCTTGCAACGTCTTTGGCAACTTGTTGGTTTTGTTGTCCGAAATTCTTTAAACCAGCGCGAATCAGAAGTGGTGCAATGTCCAATGACCAAGCCGCTGCCACGGCAGCCAGCAAGGTAGAGATGTGCAACCCGTCCTTGAGTAAACGTGCAATCAATTCAAGGTCAAGGTGGAACAACTGCGTTTCTTGGTCACCACGCGCGAGGGTGACGTGACCGTCTTTGCAGAACACCGCACGACCGCCTTGCTGCAAGTGGGCCTTTACGGTGGGGTTGTCGGAGTCTTTGGCGTAGTACACGACTTCACCATCGCTTAACTCTGCCAAGGTGGTGACGGTTTCTTCGTCGGCATTGAGCACGGCGGCACCTTCGGGTAGCACCAAGTCGACTTGTGTGCGAACCACAGTACGCATTTGCTCGGGTGTTTGGATGTCGTGCTTTTCAATCAAGATGTCGTCTGTTGACGGCATATTGGTGACGATACCGACCAAGCATCGGTCGTACGCCAAGCCTTCGTCCAAGATGAGTGAGGGCGTGGTTTCAAAAACCGCGGCATCCAGCGCGCGGTTGATCAGCAAACGCTCAGAGGCTTCGAAGCCGCGTGCATCGTATTTGCCTAAGCGGTGCTGGTCCATGAACAAACCGTCTTTACAAGCCAATCCCGTGCGTTTGCCTGAGAGGTGCAGCAACCAAGCCACGAGTTGTGATAGTTCGGTGGTTTGTTGGCTACCCGAAATGCCGACCACAGGAATGCGACCAGACTCGTTGGGTCCAAACAAATGCTCGACGATGGCCTTGCCCACAGGGCGAGGTTGACCGACCGCAGGCTTGACGTGCATCAGCAAGCCAGGGCCTGCGTTGACTTCAATGATGGCCCCTTGAGTTTCTTCCAAGGGGCGCGAGATGTCTTGCGTCACGATGTCGATGCCGGCGATGTCCAAACCAATCACGCGCGCGGCGAGAGTGGCCACAGCGGCGACTTCGGGGTGAACCAAGTCGGTCACATCGTTGTTGAGGTTGCCGTTGCGTTGCACCACCACAATGCGGCCTTTCGCAGGCACGCTGCTGGGCTCTAGGCCTTGGCGTTGAATTTCGAGCAGCGACATTTCGCCGCGCGGTGTGTGCAAACGAATCAGGTCAAGCGGGAAGCCTTCGGCAATGCCGCGACGTGGGTCAGTGTTAATTTGTGAGTCAATCAACTGTTCCACAGTCGATGTGCCGTCGCCGGTGATACAAGCCGTTTCGCCACGGGTGGCCGCCACCACGCGGTCGCCCACCACCAACACACGGTGTTCGTCGCCGCGCACGTAGCGCTCAATCAATACTTCGCTGCCTTCTTTTTCAGCTGCGACCCACGCTTGGCGGACGCCTGCTTCAGTGTTCACGTCCAAAGAAACGCCCCAGCCACGGTTGCCGTCCAAAGGCTTGACCACCACAGGCAGCCCGATGTCTTGTGCAGCTTCCCAAGCTTCGTCGGCAGTTTTGACAATCTGGCCTTCTGGCACAGGAATGCCGCACTGCGTGAGCAAGCGTTTGGTCAAATCTTTGTCGCTAGAGATGCTCTCAGCAATCGCGCTGGTGCGGTCGGTTTCGGCAGTCCAAATGCGACGCTGCTTCGAGCCATAGCCCAGTTGCACCAAGTTGCCTTCGGTCAGTCGAATGAAAGGGGTTTTGCGCTCGACCGCCGCATCCACGATGCAGGCCGTGCTGGGGCCAAGGCAACGCAGATCAGCAATTTTTTTCAGGCGCTCCACGGTGGCGTCGATGTCGAAGGGTGTGTTGTTGGCGGCGGCCATGACCAGCTCACGGGCGGCCAAGAAACTTTCGCGGCCCAGTTCTTCATGCTCGGTGCGGAACACGACTTTGTAAATGCCGCGTTTGCTGATTTCACGGGCTTTGCCAAACTCGGCACGGGCACCGGCCAAAAGCTGCAACTCAATGGAGACGTGCTCCATGATGTGGCCCATCCAAGTGCCCCCTACCAAGCGGGTCAAGAAGCCGCCGCGATGGCCTACGCCGCAATGGTGTTCGACCAAGCCTGGCAGCCAAGCGTTGATGCGGTCGTTGAAGCCATCGATTTTGTTAGAGGGGTGGTCTTCCATCTCACCCAAGTCAATGAGCGCTTCGATGATGGGGCGGTAAGTCCAGATGTTGGGCCCACGCAAATAGTTCATGCGCAGGATTTGAATGTCTTTGAAGGCCATAACTTAGCGGAGGTGTTGGGGAGCGGAGGCAGAGGGGAGTACCGAGGTCGTCACAGCGACCTCCGAGGCTGCGGCGATACAATCATTCGTCAACGTGCTGGGGTGCAACAAAGTCCTGGCTCCTGCTTTTATTTTTATCGCCGTCTATCGATTTGCATCGATTGAAAGCAGCAACATTCCAATAATGAATTCTTCTTTATCGGCTTCCACCAAAGTTGTCTTTCCCGAGGACTGGCGAACTTCAGCTTTTGCACAACTGTCTGCTCAAGAAAACGTTCTAGCCTGGCTAGAGGTTGACCTGAACGCCCAATTACATTTTTCGCTAGGGCTACTCATTGTGACAGACCAGAGGGTGCTTTTTGGTGCCCAGGAAGCCGCTTCTGTACCCGTTTGGAACAGCTGGGCCCTCGTTGCGGGCATGAAAATGACCCATACCGACCACGCCGGTGTGGGGACTTTGAGTTTGGTGGATGCCACACAGCGCATCGCCAGCTGGCGCTTCACCTTGACCCACAATGTCACGGCCATGCGCTTGCAAGAAAAGTTCTCCGATCGCATGGAGGTGTTGACCCATGGCAAATCGTTGGCGACATCGGTCCAAGCACGTTGCCCTCAGTGCAAATTGCAGCTCGAAAACGTGGGTGACGAATGTCCCGTGTGCAGCCGAGAGCAGCACGCGCCCCTATCTACTTGGGGCTTGTTTCGTCTGTGGCGCTTTGCCAAGCCCTACCAATGGCGTTTGTTGGCCGGCTTTTTGTTGACGCTGGCTTCCACGGCCGCCACCTTGGTCCCGCCGTATCTGACCATGCCATTGATGGACGATGTGCTGATTCCGTTCCAAAACGGCAAAGACATCGACCATGATTTGGTTTTCATGTATTTGGGCGGTTTGCTGGGCGCCGCCTTGCTGGCGTGGGGCTTGGGGTGGCTCAAAACCTACATCTTGGCCTTGGTGTCAGAGCGCATTGGTGCCGATTTGCGTACCACCGCCTACGAACACTTGATGCGCTTATCGCTCGAATACTTTGGCGGTCGTCGCACCGGCGATTTGATGAACCGCATTGGTGCCGAGACCGACCGCATTTGCGTATTTTTGTCCCTGCATTTGCTGGACTTTGCGACCGATGTGTTGATGATTTTGATGACGGCCTCCATCCTCATCAGCATCGACCCCAAGCTGGCCGCCGCCACCTTGCTGCCGCTGCCGTTCATCGTTTGGTTGATTCACACTGTGCGTGACAAGCTGCGTACCGGCTTTGAGAAGATTGATCGCGTGTGGTCAGAGCTGACCAACGTCTTGGCCGACACCATTCCCGGCATTCGCGTGGTCAAAGCATTCGCCCAAGAGACGCGCGAGGCCAACCGCTTTCGTGACGCCAACAAACACAACTTGGCGGTGAATGACCGCATCAACTTTGTGTGGTCGTTGTTCTCGCCCACGGTCACGCTGATGACCGAAGTGGGTTTGCTGGTGGTGTGGGGCTTTGGCATTTACTTGGTCTCGCACAATCAAATTTCGGTGGGTGTGTTGGCCGCGTTCTTGGCTTACATCGGTCGCTTCTACACACGCCTGGATTCCATGAGCCGCATCGTCTCGCACACCCAAAAAGCGGCGGCGGGTGCCAAGCGTATCTTTGAAATTTTGGACCACGTTTCTAGCGTGCCCGAAACCACGCACCCTCAAAAGCTGCCGGTGCCATTGCAGGGCCACATTGAAATTCAAGATGCGGGCTTTCGCTATGGCAACCGTGCGGTGATTCGTGGCATGAACCTGAACATTCGCCCCGGCGAGATGATCGGATTGGTGGGGCAAAGCGGTTCTGGTAAGAGCACCTTGGTCAACTTGATCTGTCGCTTCTATGATTTGAGCGAAGGCTCGATCAAGCTTGATGGCATCGACATTCGCAACATTGCCTTGTCTGACTTCCGCAGCCACATCGGCATGGTCTTGCAAGAACCGTTTTTGTTCTTTGGCACGATTGCCGACAACATTGCCTACGGCAAACCCGACGCCACACGCGAAGAAATCGTGGCGGCGGCCCGTGCAGCCCATGCGCATGAGTTCATCTTGCGGTTGCCACAAGGCTACGACTCGTTGGTGGGTGAACGCGGCCAAGGTTTGTCGGGTGGTGAACGCCAACGCATCTCCATTGCGCGTGCCTTGCTGATCAACCCACGTATCCTCATCTTGGACGAAGCCACTGCCTCGGTGGACACCGAGACCGAGCAAGAAATTCAAAAGGCTTTGGACAACTTGGTGCAAGGCCGCACCACGATTGCCATTGCCCACCGCTTGTCCACCCTCAACAAAGCCGATCGCTTGGTGGTGATGGAGCAGGGCGTGGTGGTGGAAGAGGGCGACCACGACACGCTCATGGCACGTCAGGGCGCGTACTTTCGTCTGTATGAAGCCCAAGCGAAAAATGCAGAAGACGCCGTGGTGCGCGCTTCCACGAAGGAGTCTGTATGAGCGCCGCGTTGACCATGGCTTTTACGTTGGCCTTTGACTCCTTTGGCAAATTGGTGGTGACCTTGGCCGATGGCACACAGCATGTGGGCGCCGTGGTGGTGCGTGCGTTCCCGATTGCTACACCTGACCAATGCATTTCTATTTTGAGTGCGGAAGGCAAAGAGTTGGCTTGGGTTGAAAACCTGAACGACTTGCCCGCGCATGCGCGTGAGATGGTTTCACAAGCCTTGCAAGGCCGCGAGTTCATGCCCGAAATTTTGCGTTTAGAGGGTGTCAACAGCTTTTCCACGCCCAGCGTGTGGCGCGTGCAAACCAGCCGTGGTCCTACGCAGTTGGTGCTCAAAGGCGAGGAAGACATTCGCCGCTTGAGCGCGAGCCGACTGATCGTGGCGGATGCCCATGGCGTGCAATTTTTGATTCGCGACTTGCCATCCCTCGACCGTCACACCCGCAAACTGCTTGACCGCTTCTTGTAAATGGGCTGGTTTCAACGGCCTTCGCAGGCCGCGAAAAAATCACGTTCACGCTGGTAGACGCTGGTCTTCACGGCCATCAAGCCCAACACCGAATGGAACAAGTTGTCGTGTGACAAGGGCTTGTCGCGCTGGGCTTGCAAGCAACGCGTGCTCACGCGGCTGAGCTGTTCAAACCCTGGCGACAGCCAAGTGACCATGGGGACGGTGGTTTGCTCAGGCGGCGCCACACTGTAGGGCAGGCCATGCAAATACATGTTCTTTTCGCCCAAAGACTCACCGTGATCGGACACGTAAAGCATGGCCGGCGTGCTGTTTTTCTCTTGGGTTTTTAACCAGCCGATGACGCGAGACAAAAAGTAATCGGTGAAGACAATCGTGTTGTCGTAGGCGTTGATCACTTGGGCACGGTCGCACTGTGACAGAGAGGTGTCGGTGCACTCTGGCGTGAATTTTTTGAACTCGGCGGGCGTGCGTTTGAAGTAGGCTGGCCCGTGGCTGCCCATTTGGTGCATCACCACCACAGTGCCGCGTGCGCGGCGTTCGGCTGGCAATTTGGCAAGTTCGGCGTCGACACGCGCGAGCATCACGGTGTCACGACATTCATCCCCCTGGCAGTACTCGGGCAGTTTCAAGTCTGAGGTGTTCACATACGGTGTGCGCGCGCATTGGCCCTTACAGCCCGACTGGTTGTCCATCCACAACACGGCGTAGCCCGCGTGTTGCAGCACATCAAGCATGTTTTCAAACTCGTTGCTGCGTTTGGCGAAATCGGTACGACCGAGGTGAGAGAACATACATGGCAGAGATTCCGCCGTGCTGGTGCCACAGGCGCTGACCTGGGTGAAGCTGGTGACGTTTTCTAACGCTAAACGTGGGTTGGTGTTGCGTTGATAACCGTTGAGCGAGAAGCTTTGGCTGCGTGCCGTTTCGCCCAGCACAAACACCAGCAGGGGCGGGTGTTTGGGGGGGCCTCCCGCATGCAGTGCCATGCGTGCGTCCCCTGCCAAACTTTGCATAGGCCCGCGTGGGCGTTCGGCTGGAATCACCGTCATGTCTAGTACGGCATACACGCTGTTGAGGGGGTTAATTTGGTAGCGCATCTCGGTGTAGTTGCGCATGAGCGAGGAGAAGTCTTGAAATACCAACTGTGTGGTGCCAAAGGCCAGGATCAGCGCCCCTGCAAATAAGCCACCATTGCGCAGCATTTGTTGCATGAGTGGCGGTGTCGTCATCGGTTGTCGCCACAGCCAAATCAGAGGCAGCACTGCCAAGCCAAGCACCGTACCCAGCAATTGCCAGCTCAGTTGGTCACGCGCTTCACGAGTGTCGGTTTGCAACACATTCACCAACATGGGAGTGTCCACCACAATGCCGTACATCAGCATGTAGTGCGTGGCGAAAGCCGTTAAGAGCAAGAGCAAACTGATGGCGGGTTTGAGCGTGAAGCGCCAAGCTAAGAGCGACAGCAAGCTAGCTACCACGCAAGCAATGATCAAGGCAAACGCCACGCCAAACGCGACACTGTGCCAACCGGTCAGGTCAGGGACATCTAATAAGGTTTTCCAAAGTGCCAGATTGCCCAAAATCGACAGCCAGAGGCTGGCCACGATGACCAAAGTGGTGGCCGATCGGGCGGTACGAACCGGGGGGGTTAAGAACATGATGCGCATCAGTAGGGCAGTCTCAAGTGGCTCAAGTCGGCCATGTGCTGCCGTGCTCGGGCACCACGGCACGCCATTTCAGTTCGCGTTCAATCCGTTGGCGCATGGCATCTGCCGCTTCAAGCTCGCCATGCACCACATAGATTTGGTTGGGTGCATGTTTCATGTGTTTGAGCCAGTTGATCAGCTGTGCAGCATCGGCATGGGCCGAGGAGGATTGCAGTTGCACCACCTCAGCTTGCACGGCCACGTCTTGTCCGTGAATGCGTACCGTCCCCCCCCCTTTGGCCAGCGTATCACCCCGTGTGCCAGGTGCTTGATACCCGGTGAGGATGACCATATTTCGATGGTCAGGTAAGTAGTGCGCCAAGTGGTGCAGCACGCGCCCCCCTGTCGCCATGCCGCTGGCGGACAGGATCACCATGGGGCCGTGTCGCTTGGCCAAGGCTTTGGACTGCTCTGGCGTTTCCACCATGGTGGCGATGTGTTTCATCGTGTGCAGCGCCCGGTCATCCAAGCGGTGGGCGTCTGGGTGACGCGGCAGCAATTCAGTGGTGTGAACCGCCATCGGGCTGTCCAAGAAAATAGGTAGGCTGCGCGGGATATCACCTCGCGCTTTCAGGAGCGAAATGGCGTAGAGCAACGCCTGTGCCCGACCCACCGCAAACACGGGCACCACGGCCACGCCACCGCGTGAGGCCACACGTTTCAAGGCAGGTGCCAACTCAGCCAGCACATCATCTTGCGGATGGGTGCGGTTGCCGTAGGTGGATTCAATCAAGACGGTGTCGGCATCAGGTGGCAAGTCGGGCGGATTCATGACCAAGTCATCTGGGCGCCCTAAATCGCCGCTGAACAAAATGCGGCGGCCAGCCACTTCGAGCAAGATGCTGGCTGCCCCCAAGATATGCCCCGCCGAAGAAAACGTGGCTTTCCATCCGGGGATGGGTGAAAAGGTTTTGCCCATGGCTTCAGGGTGCAACAAGTTCAAGCTGACGATAGCGTCGTGTTTGCTGTAAAGGGGCAGGGCAGGTGTGTGTTTCGAGTAACCGTGGCGGTTCAAGAACGCGGCATCTTCTTCTTGGATATGGCCGCTGTCTGGCAGCAAGATGGCACACAAGTCACAGGTGGCAGGTGTCGCATGCACGCGCCCACGAAAGCCTTGTCGGTGCAGCAGTGGCAAGTAGCCGCTGTGGTCTAGGTGCGCATGGGTGAGCAGCACCGCATCGATATCTGCGGCATGGATGGGCATGGGGTTCCAGTTGCGCAAGCGCAGTGGTTTGTAGCCCTGAAACAAGCCGCAGTCGACCAGCAATTTTTTGCCATCGTGCTGGACCAAGTATTTAGAACCGGTGACCGTACCGGTTCCACCCAAAAATGTGATGTTGACGCTCATAGGCGAAGTATCCCCTCTTTACGTGACGATACTCCGTGGCGCTTTAGTTGAAAAAGCGCTTGAGCTTGTCAGCCCACCCACCTTCGACAGGTGAATGTTTGGCACCGCCTTTTTTCAGCGATTCGTCCAGTTCTTTGAGCAGCTTGCGTTGATGCTCGGTGAGCTTGACGGGTGTCTCCACCGAGATGTGGCAATACAAGTCGCCGGGGAAGCTGGAGCGAATGCCCTTCAAGCCCTTGCCACGCAAACGGAATTGCTTGTCGTTTTGCGTGCCTTCTGGGATGTCAATCGCAGCTTCGCCCGCGAGCGTGGGCACACGGATTTCGCCGCCCAACGCAGCCGTGGTGAAGCTGATGGGCACTGAGCAGTGCAGGTCGTCACCATCGCGTTCGAAGATGTCGTGTTTTTTGACCCGAATCTCAATGAACAAATCACCGGGGGGGCCGCCATTGGTGCCGGGTTCGCCGTTGCCGGTGCTGCGAATGCGCATGCCGTCGTCGATGCCGGCAGGGATTTTGACTTCGAGTGTTTTTTGTTTTTTGATCTTGCCTTGGCCGTGACAGCTGGTGCAAGGGTCGGGAATGATCTTGCCGGATCCTCGGCAGTGCGGGCAGGTTTGCTGCACGCTGAAAAAGCCTTGGCGCATTTGCACCTGACCACTGCCGTGACAGGTGGTACACGTTTTCACCGAAGTTCCGGGCTTGGCACCTGTCCCGCTGCATGTTTCGCAATCGTCCCAACCGGGAATTTTGAGCTGGGCGTCTTTTCCGTTGGCGGCTTCTTCCAGCGTGATTTCCATGGCATAACTCAAGTCGTTGCCACGGTAGACCTGACGGCCACCTGCGCCACGGCGTTGTTGACCAAAAATGTCACCAAAAATATCGCCAAAGGCTTCCCCAAAACCTGCGCCGCCAAAGCCACCTGCGCCAGGTCCGCCGCGCATGTTGGGGTCGACACCTGCGTGGCCGTACTGGTCGTAGGCTGCACGCTTCTCTGGGTCCGACAGCATTTCGTAGGCCTCTTTGACCTCTTTGAACTGCGCTTCCGCCTCCTTGGCTTTGTCGCCTTGGTTGCGGTCGGGGTGGTGCTTCATCGCGAGTTTGCGATAAGCCTTTTTGATCTCGTCGTCACTCGCGCCTTTGGCGACGCCGAGAACTTCATAAAAATCGCGTTTGGACATGGTGTGGTCAGTGCCGTTTTTTGTGGGGCTTATTCAAGACTTCGCCGCGTGTTCACCTGGGCAGGCGAAACGCGGCGAATTCAGCTGAAAAGCTAGGGAAAAAGATTAGCCTTTTTTGACTTCTTTCACTTCAGCGTCGACCACGTTGTCGTCGGCTGGTTTCGCTTCAGCACCAGCGGCTGCGCCGCCAGCCGCTTGGGCGGCTTGCATGTCCGCGTAGACTTTTTCGCCCAGCTTTTGTGAGGCAGTCATCAAAGCTTCGGTCTTGGCATCGATGTCGGCTTTGTCTTCGCCCTTCAGGGCTTCTTCCACCGCTTTGATCGCGGTTTCGATGGCTTCTTTTTCGCCCGCATCGAGCTTGTCGCCGTGCTCGCCCAAGCTCTTCTTCACGCTGTGAACGGCTGCGTCCGCTTGGTTGCGGGACTGCACGATTTCAAGTTTCTTCTTGTCTTCAGCAGCGTTCAACTCGGCGTCTTTCACCATTTGCTGAATCTCGTCTTCGCTCAAACCCGAGTTGGCCTTGATCGTGATCTTGTTTTCTTTGCCTGTGGCTTTGTCTTTGGCGCCGACATGCAAGATGCCGTTGGCATCGATGTCAAATGACACTTCAATTTGAGGTGTGCCGCGGGCTGCAGGTGCTATACCTTCGAGGTTGAACTCGCCCAAGCTCTTGTTGCCAGACGCCATTTCGCGCTCGCCTTGGTAGACCTTGATGGTCACGGCAGGTTGGTTGTCGTCAGC
>CANFZT010000014.1 GCA_947451565.1 Comamonadaceae bacterium
CCCAACATCTCACAACTCATGGCCGAGCACTCAATGTGCCAACCAGGGCGCCCTGCGCCAAAGGGGCTGGCCCACTTCACTTCGTCTGGCTCGCTTTCTTTGGCCGACTTCCAAAGCACAAAGTCCAGCGGATCTTGCTTGCCATCGTCCACCGCCACACGCTCACCAGCTTGCAACTCATCGAGCGACTTGCCAGACAGCTTGCCGTAGCCAGGAAACTTGCGCACGGCGTAGTTCACATCGCCATTGCTGGCTTGGTAGGCCAAACCTTTGTCCCGCAAAGTGCCAATCATGGTCAACATTTGCGGCACGTAGTCCATGGCACGGGGCTCATGCGTGGGGCGTTCAATGCCCAAAGCGTCGGCGTCTTGGTGCAAGGCGTCAATCATGCGATCGGTCAGGCCGCGCACGGTTTCGCCGTTTTCCAACGAGCGCTTGATGATTTTGTCGTCAATGTCGGTGATGTTGCGGACATAGGTCACGCGATAGCCGCTGGCCCTGAGCCAACGCTGCACCACATCAAACGCCACCATCGAACGTGCGTGGCCCAAATGGCACAGGTCGTACACCGTCATGCCGCAGACATACATGCGGACATGTCCAGGTTCTAAGGGCGAAAAGTTCTCCAGCGCACGCGTGAGCGTGTTGTGAATGCGAAGCGTCATGAGTGAATGGTCAGAGACCGCAATAAAGGGTCGGTAATGAGGTGAAAGCCAAAGTGTCGTTCAGACCCTCTGTTTTACAATGCCTCCAGTATACAAAGCACATGACAAACCCTGACGCCTCCTCCCCAGCCAAATTTTTGGCTCTGCCCCATGTAAGCGAACCCCTCCTGCGAACTCGCCGGGCAGCCGCATGGGCCTTGGGTTTGACATTGGGGTTAGTCTCATTGGCAGCACATCCCCAAAGCGTTGAAGCCTTGGAATGGCAACCTGGCCAGTCCAGCGTACCGACGGTTATCAGTACGCCGCACAACGATGTACGCAAATTGCTACGCCAAGCCAAATACCCACAAGCGTTGTTGTTGGTCAACAAGGGTTTGACCACGAACCCGCGTGACCCCCAAATGCGGTTTTGGCAAGGTTTCATTTTCGAGCAACTGGGCCAACCCGATATGGCGCTGAAGGTTTATTTAAGCCTCGCGCAAGAGTACCCAGAACTTGCGGAACCCCACAACAACTTAGGTGTGCTCTACGCTGCCAAGGGAGATTACGCGAATGCCAAGGCATCACTGGATGCTGCCTTGCGCGCCAACCCCAGCTACGCGGCCGCCCACGAAAACATGGGTGACTTGCTGGTCAATATGGCACGACAGTCCTATGCCCGCGCCTTGGCTCTAGAGCCAAAAAGGCACGAAATCACTCAGAAAATTGAACGCTTAGCACCTGTTTTAGAAATCACCCAAGGCAAACCATGACATTTCTACACACCACACGCCGAGCTTTCCATGCACTGGCTTTTTTAGGCTTTGCATTCATGGGCTTGAGTCAAACCGCTATCGCCCAAGACGCGCCCCGCGTGAAGTTTGTCACCAACGCGGGCGAGTTTGTGGTTGAGGTCTACCCAGACAAAGCCCCTAAAACCGTGGACAATTTTTTGCAATACGTGCGCGACAAACACTATGAAGGCACCATTTTTCACCGCGTGATTGGCAACTTCATGGTGCAAGGCGGTGGCTATGACCAACGCTACATTGAACGCCGCACACGCCCCCCTGTTGAACACGAAGGCCGCGAAGCCTTGGCCAAAGGCGGTCCGCGCAACACCGTGGGCACCCTTGCCATGGCGCGCACCAATGTGCCGAACTCAGCCACAGCTCAGTTCTTCATCAACGTGGTGGACAACGGTTTTCTAGACCCCTCCCCCCAACAACCCGGCTACACCGTGTTTGGCAAAGTGATCTCGGGCATGGAGACCATCACCAAGATCAAAAGCGTACAGACTGGCTTCGGCGGCCCATTCCCCTCGGATGTGCCACGCACACCCATCGTCATTCAATCTGCCACCGTGCTTTAAGCACGCGCAGATCTTTTTCTTCTATCAAGGAACACACCATGAGTAACCCACAAGTCGAACTGCACATCTTGGACCACGGCGTCATCACCATCGAACTCGATGCTGAAAAAGCGCCTAAATGCGCGGAGAACTTCCTGCACTACGTCAACAAAGGTCATTACGACAAAACTATTTTTCACCGCGTGATTCCAGGCTTCATGGTGCAAGGCGGCGGCTTCGAGCCAGGCATGACGCAAAAAGAATGCGACGAACCCATTGAAAACGAAGCCAACAACGGCCTGAAAAACAACCACTACACGCTGGCGATGGCCCGCACATCTGACCCACACTCGGCCACGGCCCAGTTCTTCATCAACGTGGCGGACAACGACTTTTTGAACCACAAAGCCCCCAGCATGCAAGGCTGGGGCTACGCCGTGTTCGGCAAAGTGGTGAGTGGCAACGATGTGGTGGACAAAATCGCCGCCGTCAAAACAGGTCGCAAAGGCTTCCATGACGACGTGCCCAAAGAAGACGTGGTGATTGAAAAAGCCGTCGCGCTGTAATCACGGATGACGCATCTGCCACCCGCGCCCAGCGAGACACCGTGTGTGCGGGCACAACCCGCGTGGCAGCGCATCGACTTCATCTCAGACCTGCACCTCGATGCAGGCGAACCCGCCACCTTTAAGGCGTGGGCCCAACACATGACCCACACCCCGGCAGATGCCCTGTTTATCTTGGGCGATTTGTTTGAAGTGTGGGTGGGCGATGACAACCAAGACCCCTTCGCTCTGCAATGCATGGCCGTACTCAAAGCCACCGCGCAACGTATCCCTGTGTATTTCATGTGCGGCAATCGCGACTTCTTGGTTGGCGCTGAGCTGCTCACTCTGACGGGCATGCAGGGACTGAGCGACCCTACCGTGCTAGACCTTGGGGCTGCTGGCGACATAAGGCCCACGCGCCTCTTGCTCAGCCACGGTGACGCACTGTGTTTGGACGACCATGACTACTTGGCATTTCGTGCCCAGGTGCGTCAACCGCAATGGCAAACAGCTTTTTTAGCCAAGCCCTTGGCGCAACGCCAAGCTGATGCCCGCAGCATCCGCACCCAAAGTGAAGCTCGAAAGCAAACACAGGCCGTGTACGCCGATGTGGACACCCAAGCCGCGATCGCTTGGTTAGAGGCAACCCACACGCAAGTGCTGCTGCATGGCCACACCCACAAACCCGCCCATCACAATTTAGGCCACGGCAAGAGCCGCTGGGTGTTGAGCGATTGGCAGGCAGACACCCAGCCACCTCGCCTTGAGGTGATCAGCTGGTTACGTGAACAAAACCACAGCCCGGCGCATGGGCTGTCTCGGTTGCCATTGAGCATGGGCTGAAAGCCCACGCGCACAGTTAGCGCTTCAGCAACACCTTCAATGCGGCCTGCAAACGGCGCGCCGCCGCTTCGTCATACGCACCACCCAAAACTTGGGCGGCATCTGTCGCCCAAGTCATTTGAGGCGAAGGGTCGTTGCGGCGCGTGAGCATTTGTAACTGCAAAGCACGACGTGCATCCATCTGCGCGGCGGGCGTGGGCAAATCAGCCGCCACTTCCAAACGCAGCAATGGCGTGACCGCCTCGCCCTGTGGCTGAGCCGACAAAGCTTGCGCCCATTGCGTACGTTGTGCAGGCGACAATTTGCTGCCAATGGCTTGCGCTGCCGGCAATTGCGCCGCATCGCGCTTTTCCCAGGCGTGCATGAGTTGGGTCAAAACTTCACCATGGGCGTGTGCAGCCAAGCGGCGCAAAGCGTCTTGCGCAGACTCCAACGCATGACGTTGGGCGCGGAAAGCCGCGTCGCCTAAACGAGGACCGCGCGGGGCAAAGCCCTCGCGACCACCTTCACGCGAAGGCTTGCCATCACGGCCAAAACTGGGCTTGTCACCAAACTTGCCGCCTGGTTTGCCATCGCGACCACGCGCGCCAGGCGCAACTTCAGTGCGTTTTTGCCCTGGACGATCATCACCACGCACCGCCACCACGGGACGTGGTGCAGCTTTAGGCTTGGCAGGTGGAGCTTCGGCGACGGGCTCGGCAGCCGCTTCGTCAGCGGTTGCTTCTTCGCTCGATGAAACTTCAGAAGTGGTTTCACTAGCCGCGTCTGTGGCCGGCGTATCAGCGGCATCGCTGGGCGCAGCCTCTGCTGTTGCTTGCTCGCTGGCTGCCTCAGGCGAAGCAACGGGGGCCACCGCCGCTGGAGCCGCCGCAACCACCGGTTCGCCACGGGCCATTTGCTCCAACAGTTGCATGGCAGCGCGAATTTGAGCCGCATCGCCTTTGGCTGTTGCAGACTCCAAGGCCTTGGCCGCATCCAAGACCGCTTTGTCGTGCGGCGTCAGCGCAGCTTGCGATTGCTCACGCACCGACGATTTACGTGCAAAGGCTTCGTCAATGGGCTGACGGAAGGCATCCCACAATTTTTGTTCTTGTTTGCGGTCCAACACCACCGCATGTGCTTCTTCTTGCCAACGCTGTTGCAAGGCCTTGACGGCGTCCACGCGCAACATGGGAGCGGCCCCCAAGGCCTGGGCTTCGGCAATCAGGGCATGACGACGCGCCAAGCTGGCTTTTTGCATGACTTCCAGTGGCTCATGCGCCGCATGAATGGCAGCTTTCCACACCGGCTGTAGCTCGGCAAACATTTTTTCGCTCAGATGGCCGCTTTCGCGCCAGCGTTGGGCGAACTGATGCAACTGGCGCGACACGCCTTTCCAGTCAGGGCCATTGGCATGCGCAACCGTCCAAGCTTTGACTTCTTCAATCAAAGCCAAGCGCTGGGCTTTGTGTGCGGTCGTTTGGGCGCGGGCCTCTTTAAGCCAAACGTCCACCACTTCGTGGGCACGGTTACAGGCGCTGTCAAAACGCTTCCACAGCCCAGGGTTGGGCGCGGCTTCTTTGTCGATTTTTTTCCATTGCTCGCGCAAGTTGCGCAAGGTTTCTTGCAACTTGCGACCGCCCATGACGGGCACACGCGCCACCTCCTCGGCTTTGGCTGCGGCAGGAGCGGATGCTGGGGCGGTCACTTCAGTGGGTGTGGCTGGAGCCGCCGCTTCGGTGGTACTTGCGGGAGCGGTGGGCGCTGGCTCGACGGCAGCAGGCGCATCTATTGGCGCGTCGACTGGCGCGACAGGTGCCGTCGCCTCCACGATGACACCATCCACCATAGGCGCGTCTGGCACGGCTGCGGCCTCATCGGCTTTTGGTGCTTTGACCTTGGCAGGTTTGGCCACAGGGGCTGGCTTGAACAAGGCTTCGGCTTGCATGGCTAGTTCTAGGCGCTTTTGGTCCACCACGGCTTTGTCAGCCGTCGGTTTGACTTTGCGGGTGGCGTCTACACCCGACACACCCGCAGCGGCAGGCGGCTTGGGTGCTTTGGCTGGGGCCGCAGCCTGAGGCAACACTTCGCCACGGGCCACACGGATTTGGTCAGCCCAGGCAGGCACGGCTGGCAAAGACGCAACGGCATCTGCAGCGGCAGCTTGCGTCAAGGTCAAGGCTTCGCAAAAAGCCGTCCAAACGGCTTGCACTTGCTGGGTGCTGGTTTGCAAAGCGGGGGCAAACTTCGCATCCACGCTGGGCCATTGGGCATCGGCAGCCAAAGTTTGGGCTTGCGCCACCCAGCGGTCCAAGTCCGCTTGCAGGGCCTCGCGCTGGGCCAAAGCATCTTGCCAAGGTTTGGTAGACAACACTTCAATGCGCTGAGCCAACAGCACAGCGGCTTCGCGCTGCACTTGGGTTTGATGTTGCAAATCTTCAATGGCTTTGACGCGCTCCGTCAAGGCGGTCTTCAAGCCAGCCAAAGGCTCGCGCGACAGAGGCGCACCGGCCTTGGCCGCATCGCGCTGCCAACCCATGGCATCGCCCAAATGGATGCGAGGGGCATCACGCAAGGCTTCACCTTTGGCGGTCCACTCCACAATCAAAGCATCTTGGTCTTTGCTGCGACGCAGCTCATCGAGTTTCTCGCGCAGGACTTTGGCAGCCCCCTTGTCGCGATGGCTCATTTCGTTAAAGACCGCTTGAACTTGGGTCAAGGTAGGCTGACCTGCCAGCCAATCGCGCAGGCGTGCGGTACGGTCCGCAGAGGTCGAAACAGTAAAGGCCCCGCCAGTCAAATGGTCTAAGGCAGCAAGATCGAGAGGTTTGTCAGAAGAATTAGTCACAAGTAGAGCTCACAGTAAATTAGGCATGATTGTCGCCGAGGCTTTAAAATTTTCGCTTACTCCCTATTTATAAATTTATGTCTATTCCTATGTTCGCCAAAATACAGCAAGGTCTACGAACCTTTGCTACAGATGTGGCGCAAGGTTTTTTTGCTATTTCTCACAACGGATTGGCCGTGGTGGGCTTGTCTATTTTCTTTTTTGTTGTGGCGTTGAGCGTGCGCCCTGACTTACGCGTGGTGACCGAGGCCAAAATCATCAGCTGGCTACAAGAACGCCAATACGACGAGCTGGGCATTGCCACCGATGCCGAGGCGGTGGATCGCGCAACCGCCACAGACCCACGAGATCTTCCCAAGCAACAAGCCAACTTGGCCTACTGGCTGAGTAAAAAGTACCGCGTGGCGCCTGAGCCTTTGAGTGCTTTGGTGGCGGAAGCCTATGACTTAGGCCCTGACAACCAAATCGAGCCCACCCTTATCTTGGCCGTCATGGCTGTCGAATCAGGATTCAACCCTTTTGCCCAAAGCAATGTAGGAGCCCAGGGCCTGATGCAAGTGATGACCAAAGTCCACGAGCAGAAATACCAAGGCTTTGGCGGCTCTTTGGCCGCTTTTGACCCCGTGGCCAACGTGCGCGTGGGTGTGAATGTGCTGAAAGAATGCATCAACCGCGCAGGCAGCTTAGAAGGTGGCCTCAAACTTTATGTGGGTGCGGGCAACATGAAGGATGACCAAGGCTATGCTGGCAAAGTCATGGCTGAAAACACCCGTTTGCTACAAGTCGCCAAAGGCGTGAAAGTCCCGATCGCCCCACCGCCGTCCTCAGCAGCTGAGGCCGCCACTGCGCGCCTAGAAAGCCTATGGGAAAAAGCCCAGCGCTTAACCCCTTTCGGCAAAGACGACGAGGATCCACGGTAAACTCTGTGCCGTGCGCAACTGGCGATAGGCGTGTGAGGCATCTGCCCCAACCGCTGACGTGGATGTATGACCACTGGGAAGCGCGCAGCCTCTGTCTATAGAGGTGTTTTGCCGTTCGCCTGGGCAGCCACAACACCACCTTTTTCTAGGACTGCCAGTATGTACAACCGCAACATCTTGATCGAACAAACCGACCCCGAAGTTTGGGCCGCCATTCAGGCAGAAAACGCCCGTCAAGAGCACCACATTGAGCTGATCGCCAGCGAAAACTACGCTTCGCCAGCCGTCATGCAAGCCCAAGGCTCGCAACTCACCAACAAATACGCTGAAGGCTACCCCGGCAAGCGCTACTACGGTGGCTGCGAAAACGTGGACGTGGCTGAGCAATTGGCCATTGACCGCATCAAACAAATTTTCGGTGCAGACGCTGCGAACGTACAACCCCATTGCGGCGCATCGGCCAACGAAGCGGTGTTCCTCGCGTTCTTGAAGCCCGGCGACACCATCATGGGCATGAGCTTGGCCGAAGGCGGTCACTTGACCCACGGCATGGCGCTGAACATGTCTGGCAAGTGGTTCAACGTCGTGTCGTATGGCTTGGACTCTCAAGAAGCCATCGACTACGAAGCCATGGAAGCCAAAGCCCGCGAACACAAGCCCAAGCTGATCGTGGCCGGCGCGTCTGCCTACAGCTTGCACATCGACTGGGCACGCTTTGCCAAGGTCGCTAAGGAAGTTGGCGCGATCTTCATGGTCGACATGGCCCACTACGCGGGCTTGATCGCTGCTGGCCAATACCCCAACCCCGTGCCTCACGCCGACGTGGTGACCTCCACCACCCACAAGAGCTTGCGCGGCCCACGCGGCGGCATCATCTTGATGAAAGCCGAGCACGAAAAAGCCATCAACAGCGCCATCTTCCCTGGCCTGCAAGGCGGCCCCTTGATGCACGTCATCGCGGCCAAAGCTGTGGCGTTCAAAGAAGCCATGCAGCCTGAGTTCAAAGACTACCAAGCCCAAGTGGTGAAAAACGCCAAGATTGTGGCCGACACCTTGACCGAGCGTGGCCTGCGCATCGTCAGCGGCGGCACACAAAGCCACGTCATGTTGGTGGACTTGCGTTCCAAGAAAATCACGGGCAAAGAAGCCGAGGCTGCTTTGGGCGCTGCGCACATGACAATCAACAAGAACGCCATTCCCAACGACCCCGAGAAGCCATTCGTCACCAGCGGCGTGCGCATTGGAACTCCCGCGATGACCACGCGTGGTTTCAAAGACGAAGAAGCCCGCATCACGGCTAACTTGATTGCTGACGTATTGGACAACCCACACGATGAAGCCAACATTGCGGCGGTGCGTGCCAAGGTGCATGCGCTGACTGCTAAGTTTCCTGTTTACAAGTAACCTTTCCTCAACCCCCGTCCTTTGTGTCGGGGGTTTTTGTTTGTCTTCGGTGTTTTATTCGTTTTTTCGTTCGTGAAGGGTTCTCGCCGGATAAAGCACGGGTTGCAGGTACGGCGGGCTCTTCATGCTGGGGTACCAGAAATCATCGCCCGCCGTACCTACAACCCGCGCTGTTTGAGTTAGAAATGGTTCGCTCGTTGCTACGCAACTTTGCTGCCTAACCCTTGCGACTGAAATGTGCGAGCGAAGCAAAACAAGGACGCAAAAGCACAGCAAACCAAAAAGCAAAAAAGAAAACAGCACATGAAATGTCCCTTCTGCGGCCACCTAGAAACCCAAGTCGTCGAAACCCGTATGTCCGAAGACGGCGACTCCATTCGCCGCCGTCGCCAATGTGGTGCTTGTGAAAAACGCTACACCACCTACGAACGCCCCGACGTCAGCTTTCCCAACATCGTCAAAAAAGACGGTCGCCGCATTGAGTACAAACGCGAAAAAATATTGGACTCCATGAGCCTGGCCTTGCGCAAACGCCCCGTGAGCACAGAGCAAGTGGACAACGCCATCGAACGGATCGAAGAAAAACTACTCAGCTTGGGCCAACGCGAAGTCCCCTCCACCCGTATTGGCGAACTCGTCATGCGCGAACTCAAAAAACTCGACAAAGTCGCCTACATCCGCTTTGCCAGCGTTTACCGTAGCTTCGAAGACATTGACGACTTCAAGAGCTTGGTGGACGAAGTGCGTAAGTAGTTTTCGAGTCTCAGCCAAGCGCGGACACCCCTTCAAAACCTAGCATTTGCAGCATGCAATTGCTAGGTTTTTTAACGCCTCGAACCACACGCGTACAAGGCTTCACACTGGTGGAGCTCTTGGTGTGTTTGGGCATGCTTGGCATCATCTCTTCGTTTGCCATTCCCAGTTGGCAACGGCTGCAAGAGCTCAGTCGCGTTGAAGCGACACGCGACCAGTTGATGAACGATTTACAAACCGCTCGCGTCCGAGCTCTGCAACGCGGCGAAACCTTGCAACTGACGCGTTTGCGCGATTGCATGGGACTCACATCGGCCGACAACGATTGGAGCTGCGGCTGGCAGTTGGTTGTAAAAACAAGCCAAACCGCGCTGCACACCTCACAGGTGCAAACCCCTTTGCAAGTGACCTTTGCCAAATCAGACCCACTCGACATCAGCCCCCGCGGCGACCTTGGCACGGTGGGTGATCGGTGGGTGATCAAATCGCGGCAACGCACGCTCAGCGTTGCCAACGTTGTGTGTTTGAGCAGCGCCAGCCGCTTGCGCTGGCAATCGGGCGAGTCATGCAGCTGAGGCCGCAACTTGGCATTGCTTTGCTGGAAGCCCTCGTGGGTTTAGTCGTGCTCGCCTTCGGGATGCTGGGCCTGTTATGGATGCACCAACAAGCCTTGGCACAGCAACGCCAGCAACTCATGCGTTCCGTCGCCATGGGCGTGGCCGATGATTTGGCCGAACGCATGCGCTTAAACGCACCGCAGCGTTCTCTCTACGTCAAAACATGGGGCAGCACCAGCACGGCGGCATTCGATTGCACGGCCACCGCTTGTTCACGCGAAGCGTTAGCCGCATGGGACAAGTTGCAGCTAGAGCAAACACTGCAAAACCAGCTGCCCGAAGGTGATGCAGCTGTCCTGGCCTTGCCCGATGTATCCGGCTGGTGGGGCATTGTCATTGCTTGGCGCGATACGAATGAAACCTACCGCACCGACACAGCCTCTGGCTCACCCCCTTGCCCTGCCCAAATGAGCTGCTGGCGTTTGTTCTTCAGGCCAGACAGATGAGTCCGTTGAATGAGCTCACCCCATCAGAGCGTGGCTACACCTTGCCAGAGTTACTCATCGGCATGGCCTTAAGTCTGCTCGTCATTGCAGCTGCCACTACGGTCTACGGCACCAGCAAGCAAACCTGGAACGCCATGGCTGCAGCCGATGCCGTCCACGCCAACGCACGCGTGGCCATGCGTAACCTCCGCGAGCAAGCGCACATGGCGGGCGCAGCCTATCTCAAGAGCAACAACAATGGCACGTTCACTGTGGCAATTTCGCCCAATGAAGACGCCGGACAAGCCGCGCTTGCAGGCGTGAACGGCATCAAATATGTCGAAAGCCTCACGCTCGGTCATTGGCATGCACTCGACGCCATCGATTGCCAAGGCAACACCGGCAGCACCCATACCAGCGTGCGCAACGACTACAAGCTCAACACCAGCAAAGAGCTGAGCTGCAAAGACCTCAACCTCACCAACAGCACCTACCAAGCCTTGGCAGAGGGAGTAGAAGACTTTCAGCTGCGCTACGCCCAAGCCAACCCCAGCGCACAAACCCTTCAGTGGAAAACCGCGGACCATGTGACCGACATGGCGCAGGTGCTGGCCATCGAGGTGTGTTTGCGTGTGGCCAGTATCAACACGGTTCACAACACCAAACCCAACCTCCAACTCAAAGGCTGCCAAGATGAGGCTTTGCCAACAGATGGCCGTGTCCGACGCACGTTCAAGCGGGTGGTGGCTTTGCGTAACCGCGATGGGGTCATGCCATGAAACGTCCAAGCCACCGCAACGGATTTGCACTACCGATCTTGATGGTTTTGCTCGCACTCACCAGCATCGCCACCCTACTGGCGATGCGTAATTTGTGGGTGAACGACCAACTGCTCAACGCCGAAGCCGACCAAAGCCGCACCCAACACAAAGCCGAGGCGGCGTTGCCTGTGGCATTGGCTGACATCTTGGGGGTGGCCACAAGCCAAACCGGACAAACTTCACCCGACCTTCGTCACACCGCAGGCAACACCACACAAACACACGCTTTCTTTCCCAACTCTATGGCAGAGTACGACGCACTGCGCCAACGCTTAGGCACAAATACCTGCAGCGCTGGCATTTGCACACCCCATGCGCTCAATGCCAACGCCACCCAAGCCAGTCACTGGAAAATGCAAACCGCCACCGCCGTCACACTCAGCGCGGCCAACACGCCCTATGGCGACAGCACCGCTTGGTATTGGGTTGAAGTTTTTCCGCAAAGCAGCAGCACCACAAACACCACCTTCGTCTATCGCATCACCGCACTTGCCAATGGCGTCATGCCCGGCAGCACCACGGTTTTACAAGCCATTTGGCAACGCCACACCGACACCGCACGCACAGGCCAATGGCATAGCTGGCATGTGCTGCACGACTAAGCGAACCCATGAAAAAACACGTACACCCTTCGCAAGGCTTCACCCTCATCGAACTGCTCATCGCGTTGGCATGTGTCGGCGCGCTTGCCAGTCTGGCATGGCCGAGCTACCAAAGCTTGGTGTTGCGCAGCAAACGCACGCAAGCCCGCACCTCACTGCTACAAGCCGCCCATTGGTTTGAACGTGCTGCCAGCGCCAACGGCAGCTACCCCCTGACCTCGGATGTGCCCACCAGCGTGCTGCAAATGGAAGGACAACACTACAAGATGACGGTGACCAGCACCTCACAAAGCTACACCCTCAGCGCCACCCCGCTCGGCACACAAGCGCTTGACGCTTGTGGCACCTTGACGGTGAACCACCTAGGCGTTCGCAACGTGCAAGGCGCCAGCCAAACCGCTGCGCAGTGCTGGGGCTGGTGAGCCGACATAATGGCGCCATGAGTTTTTCTGAGCACGACACCACTCACATGAAAAATGCCTTGGCCCTAGCGCGCGAGGCTTTGTTCTTGACCTCGCCCAACCCTCGCGTCGGCTGCGTCATCGTGAGCGCTAATGGCGTGGTGCTGGGCAGTGGCCACACGCAGCGTGCGGGTGAAGCGCATGCTGAAGTCATGGCTTTGCGTGATGCGCAAGCCAAGCACCACGACGTCAAAGACGCCACCGCTTATGTGACGCTAGAACCCTGCAGTCACCAAGGGCGCACCGGCCCTTGTTGTGATGCCCTCATCCACGCCGGCTTGGCCCGTGTGGTGGTCGCCGAGAGTGACCCCAACCCCGAAGTGGCGGGCCAAGGCATCGCTCGTTTGCGCGCTGCAGGCCTACAGGTGGATGTGGGCTTGCTGGGCGCAAAAGCCCATGAACTCAACATCGGATTTTTCAAACGCATGACGCAGGGCACACCCTGGGTGCGTATGAAGATAGCCGCCTCCCTCGATGGCCAAACCGCACTCGACAACGGCGTGAGCCAGTGGATCACATCGCCCCCTGCGCGTGACGATGGCCACGCATGGCGTGCCCGCGCTTGCGCCGTGCTCACAGGCATCGGCACTGTGCTCGAAGATGACCCGCAACTCGACGTTCGCGCAGTTCCAACCCCGCGTCAGCCCACGTTGGTGGTCATGGACAGCCGACTCGAAACTCCAACCTCGGCCAAACTGTTCACCCCCCAACGCCCTGTCTGGATTTACTGCGCGGTAGACACCCCCCAGCGCCGCCAAGCGCTAGAGGCCAAAGGCGCCCAAGTGGTGTGCCTGCCCAACGCATCCGACAAGGTAGACCTCGCAGCCATGCTCCAAGACTTAGCTCACAAACAAATCAACGAAGTGCATGTGGAAGCCGGTCACAAACTCAACGGTTCTTTGTTGCGTGAAGGCTTAGTAGACGAGCTGCTCACCTACCTCGCCCCCAAGCTGATGGGCCAAGGCCGAGGCATGACAAATTTAGGACCTTTCACAACTTTGAACGATGCAAAAGCCCTGTCGTTTCACGAAGTGACACAAATCGGCCCTGATTTAAGGATATTGGCGCGCCTGAGTCGGTAAGCGGGGCGTAAACCTGCGAAAATAAAGGCTATGTTCACCGGAATCATCACCGGCGTGGGGCGCATCACCGCTGTCCACGACCTGGGTAGCTCTTTAAACCACGGCAAGCGTCTCACGATTGAAGCGCCTGCTGGGTATCTCGACGACGTCACACTGGGGGACAGCATCGCGCTCAACGGCGCTTGCATGACGGTCACCAGCTTCGACCTCGACACACACACCTTCACCATCGACATCTCTGTGGAATCACTGGCCCGCACCAGTGGTCTGAGTGAGCTTGGCCGCGTCAACCTTGAAAAAGCGTTGCGCGCCCATGACCGCTTAGGCGGCCACATCGTGTCGGGCCATGTGGATGGCATAGGCCATGTAAGCCACTTTGCTCAAATCGGCGAAAGCTGGGAGCTGCGCATCATGGCGCCCACCGACCTGGCCAAGTACTTGGCCTACAAGGGCTCGATCACCATCAACGGGGTGAGCCTGACCGTGAACCGTGTGCAAGACTTCTTCAACGCGGACGGCCCCTTGGGGCTGCGCGGTTCAGAAGTCAGCATCAACCTCATTCCTCACACCGTGGACAACACCGCTTTGGGCTCGCTCAAAACGGGCAGCACGGTGAACCTCGAAATTGACACCGTCGCCCGCTACGTTGAACGCATGCTGCGTGTTGACGCCTCGTTGGGTGACGCTGCCGCATTGAAAGCCAACCCATGAACACCGCCAACGCATCGGGCAAAGCACCCATCGCTTCCCCTGTTCCGATCTCCCCCGTCGAAGACATCGTGGCCGACATGAAGGCCGGTCGCATCGTGATCTTGGTGGACGAAGAAGACCGTGAAAACGAAGGCGACTTGGTACTGGCGTCTGACCACGTCACCCCCGACGCCATCAACTTCATGGCCCGCTTTGGCCGTGGCCTGATTTGCCTCACGCTCACCCGCGAACGCTGTGAATATTTAAAGTTGCCGCCCATGGCTGCACGCAATGGCACGGTCTACAGCACCGCGTTCACCGTGTCCATCGAAGCGGCTGAGGGCGTGACCACCGGCATTTCTGCCGCAGACCGCTCACGCACCATCGAAGTGGCCGTCGCCAAAGCAACGAAGCCCACTGACTTAGTTCAACCTGGCCACGTATTCCCTCTGCAAGCGGTCGACGGCGGCGTGCTGATGCGCGCCGGTCACACCGAAGCCGGTTGCGACTTGGCCGCCATGGCCGGTTGCTCGCCCTCCTCTGTGATTTGCGAAATCATGAAAGACGACGGCACCATGGCCCGCTTGCCTGATTTGCAAATCTTCGCCGCCGAACACGGCTTGAAAATTGGCACTATCGCCGACCTAATTGCCTACCGCAGCCGCAACGAGTCTCTGGTGCACAAAGTCAGCTCGCGCGTCATGCACACAGCACACGGCGAGTTCACCGCCAACGCCTACAAAGACATGACCAGCGGCGATGTGCACATGGCCCTCGTCAAAGGTCAGTGGAACGCAAACGCTGAAGTTCTGGCCCGCGTTCACGAACCGCTATCGGTGCTCGACGCACTCGAACCCAACCGTGTCATGCACTCCTGGGGTTTAGATGCAGCCTTGGCACGCATTCACGCCGAAGGCACTGGCGTGGTCGTCTTGCTCAATTGCGGTGAAAGCGGCCAACAGTTGCTCAACCAATTTGACGGCACCGCTCGATCAGCCCACGGCCCCGAGCGCGGGCGCATGGACCTGCGCAGCTATGGCGTAGGCGCACAAATTTTGCGCGACTGCGGCGTTCAAAAAATGCGCCTCATGGGCAACCCACGCCGCATGCCCAGCATGACGGGCTACGGACTTGAAATTACGGGCTACCTCTCCAAAGAATAAAACCACAAAGAATAAAAATCATGTTTGTCTCTAACCTCGCCACCACCACCACGCTCGACGGCAGCGCTTTGAAAATTGGCATCGTCCAAGCGCGTTTCAACGACGACATCACCAACGCATTGGCTGCGGCCTGCATCGCTGAACTCAAAGCCATGGGCGTGGCGGATGACCGCATCACCCATGTGCATGTGCCCGGCGCCCTCGAAGTGCCTTTGGCCTTGGCTGCGCTGGCGCAAATTGAAGACCCCGAGCCGTTCAGCGCCCTCATCGCGCTGGGCTGCATCATCCGTGGCGAGACTTACCACTTTGAGTTGGTGGCCAACGAATCCGGTGCAGGCGTGACCCGTGTGGGCATGGACTACCACGTCCCCATTGCCAATGCCATCCTCACCACCGAAGACCTGCCACAAGCCATCGCCCGTCAAACGGACAAAGGCCGTGACGCGGCACGCGTGGCCGTCGAAATGGCTTTGTTGCTGGAGAGCTTGGCATGAGCGAACAGCACACCACGGAAGACAAAGCTCCACGCAAAACTGCCAGCAAATCTGGCCGCAGCCGCTCGCGTGAATTTGCACTGCAAGGCCTCTACCAATTTTTGGTCGGTCAAAACGAAGCGGCTGACATTGACGTGTTCACCCGTGATTTGAGTGGTTTCCACAAATCTGACTCGGTGCATTACGACGCGCTGCTGTACGGTTGCATCGAACAACGCGAAATTTTGGATGCATTGATTGAGCCCTTGCTGGACCGCAAGCTGGACGAAATTTCCCCTATCGAACACGCGGTGATGTGGATGGGTGCGTATGAGTTTCAACACTGCATCGACGTGCCATGGCGCGTGGTGCTGAACGAATACATTGAACTCGCCAAGTCCTTCGGCGGCACCGATGGTCACAAGTACGTCAACGGCGTGCTCAATGGCTTGGCCCCCCAACTGCGCGCCCTCGAAGTCGAGTCTGACCGCGCCAAAGGCAAACTGCGCGAGGGATGATGAAGATCGCCCAGCGCGCACAACGCATTGAGCCTTTCTATGTGATGGAGGTGGCCAAGACCGCCGCCGAACGTGCCGCGTTGGTGGCGCACACCGATGCGCCCATGATCTTTCTGAACATCGGCGAACCCGACTTCACTGCTCCGCGCTTGGTGCAAGAGGCTGCTGCACGAGCTGTGCACGACGGCACCACGCAATACACCCCCGCCTTAGGCTTGCCGGAATTGCGTGAGCGTATCAGCGCTTGGTACAGCACACGTTTTGGCGTGAATGTGCCTGCACGACGCATCGTCATCACCGCGGGTGCATCGGCTGCTTTGCAGTTGGCTTGCTTGGCCTTGATTGAAGCCGGTGACGACGTGCTCATGCCCGACCCCAGCTACCCCTGCAACCGCCACTTTGTCAGCGCCGCAGAAGGCCGCGCCGTATTGGTGCCCACCACAGCCGCTGAACGCTTTCAGCTCAGCGCTGAGCAGGTGCGTGCCAACTGGACCGCACACACGCGCGGGGTATTGCTGGCTTCGCCATCTAACCCCACAGGTACCTCAATTCATCCGGATGAATTGCGCGCCATTCACAACGAGGTTTCGCAGCGCGGCGGCACCACGCTAATTGACGAGATCTATTTGGGTCTGAGCTACGACTCGCAGTTTGGCCAATCGGCCCTTGGCATCGATGACCAAATCATCAGCATCAACAGCTTCAGCAAGTACTTCAACATGACGGGCTGGCGTTTGGGCTGGCTGGTGGTGCCGGATGCGCTGGTGCCCGTGATGGAGCGCTTGGCACAAAATCTGTTCATCTGTGCCAGCACCGTGGCGCAACACGCGGCGCTCGCTTGTTTTGAAGACGAGAGCATTGGCGAGTACGAACGCCGTCGCGCTGAATTCAAAGCGCGGCGCGACTACTTTGTGCCGGCCTTGAATGCACTGGGCCTGACCGTGCCTGTCATGCCCGATGGCGCTTTTTACGCATGGGCCGATTGCTCGGCTGCAGCGACGAAGCTGGGCGTTCAAGGCAGCTGGGACTTTGCGTTTGAAGTGATGAACGAGGCCAACCTCGCCATCACCCCGGGCCGCGACTTTGGCCAGGCCGACACCTCGCGCTTTGTACGCTTTTCAACCGCCCGCTCCCTGCCTGAATTGCAAGCTGCGATTGGGCGCTTACAAAAATTGCTGGGCCACACACCATGAGCACTGTTTTCGAACACCCCATTCGGGTTTACTGGGAAGACACCGATGCGGGTGGCATCGTGTTCTACGCCAACTACCTCAAATTTTTCGAGCGCGCCCGCACCGAGTGGCTGCGCGCCCTTGGCATTGGTCAACATGCGCTGCGCGAAGAAACTGGTGGCATGTTTGTGGTGAGTGAAACCACCGTCAAATACCACCGCCCCGCCAAGCTCGATGACCTACTGCGCGTCACCGCTACCTTGGCCGAAGGTGGCCGCGCCAGCCTCGTCATCGCCCAACAAGCATGGCTGGGTAAAACTTTACTTTGCGAAGGCACGATTCGTATCGGATGGGTCGATGCTGCCGCCATGAAGCCTGCGAGAATTCCCCCTTCTGTATTGGAACGCCTGACATGACACAAGATTTTTCTATCGTTCATTTGTTGCTCAACGCCAGTTGGGTCGTACAAGTGGTGGTGCTGATGCTGATGGGGGTGTCGATCACCAGTTGGGCGGCGATCTTTCGCAAGATGGCTGCCCTCCAACGTGTCAAAGAACTCAACGATGAATTCGAACGCGACTTTTGGTCTGGCACCAGCTTGAACGAATTGTTCGCCGCCGCTGCACAAAATGCCAAAACGTCAGGCCCCATGGAACGCATCTTCGCCAGCGGCATGCGCGAGTACCAAAAACTGCGCGAACGCCGCATCAACGACAGCAGCGCCTTGATGGATGGCGCACGCCGCGCCATGCGCGCGAGCTACCAACGTGAGATGGATGCGATTGAATCCAACTTGTCGTTGTTGGCATCCGTCGGCTCTGTATCGCCTTACGTCGGTTTGTTTGGCACGGTCTGGGGCATCATGCACGCCTTCACCGGCTTGGCTGGCATGCAACAAGTCACCTTGGCCAAAGTAGCGCCGGGTATTGCCGAAGCGCTGGTGGCTACGGCCATTGGTTTGTTCGCCGCGATTCCTGCGGTGTTGGCCTACAACCGTTTCTCACGCGACATTGACCGCGTGTCCATCAAGTTGGAAACCTTCATCGAAGAGTTCAGCAACATCTTGCAGCGCAACAGCGCCAGCACGATGACCCACTAAACGGGAGACGCAGCATGGCTTCTATCGCCCCTCGCTCCGGCCGTGGCCGCCGCGCCATGAACGACATCAACATGGTGCCGTTCATTGACGTAATGTTGGTCTTGCTCATCATCTTCATGGTGACCGCACCGCTCATTTCACCCAGCGTGATTGATTTGCCCAGCGTGGGCAAAGCCGCCACCGTGCCAGACCAAGTGATTCACGTTGAGATCAGCAAAGAAGAACGCATCACCGTCAAAAGCACGGGTACGGTGAACAAGTCAGTCAGCTCCACCCTCAAGGGTTTGGCCCGTGATGTGCAAGAACTGCAAGGCGAAACCGCGCAAGGCCCTGTGGTCATCACGGCTGATCGCACCATCAAATACGAAACCGTGGTGAAAGCCATGGACACCCTGCAACGTGCAGGCGTGCAACGCGTGGGCCTGTCGGTTCAACTGGTCGACTGATTTTCTAAGCCATGCGCGCATTGCCCAAGCATCTGGAGTTTGCACCCCCGCCCCCCAAAGGAACTGCGCGCTCCGTCGGTGCGGCTTTGGTTGTGCATGCCTTGCTCATCGTGGCGCTCACCGCAGGTATTCAATGGAAGCAAGACGATAGCTTGACGGTTGAGGCTGAACTGTGGTCTGCCGTGCCCATGGCTGCAGCGCCTAAGCTGATAGAAGTCGACGCACCACCGCCAACGCCTGAGCCCAAACCCGAGCCTGCTCCTCAACCCGTGGTGAAAGCCCCCGAACCACCGGCCCCCAACCGTGATGCTGAAATTGCATTGGCAAAGAAACGCAAAGTTGAAGAAGAGAAAAAGCTACAAGACGCTCTGAAGGCCGAGGAACGCCGCAAAGAAGAGCTGAAGAAGGAAGCCGAGAAAAAAGCCAAGGCCAAGCTCGACGAAGACAAACGCAAACTAGACGCGAAAAAAGAAGAAGAACGCAAGGACAAAGAGCGTAAAGAGAAGGAAAAAGAAAAAGACCGCGCCGAGAAGGAACGCAAAGAAAAAGAAGCGAAGAAGCAACAAGAGCAAAAAGACAGCAAAGCTTCGGCAGAAGAAGCCAAAAAGCTCGAAGCGATCCGCAAAGAAAACATGAAGCGCATCGCTGGCCTGGCGGGCGCCAGCGGTAGTGAAAATGCCACAGGCACGGCCATGAAATCCTCAGGCCCCTCGGACAGCTATGGCGGCCGCATCCGTGCACGCGTGAAACCCAACATCACGTTTGACCCCAGCTCGGTGTCGGGCAACCCTGCCGCCGAAGTGGAAGTCCGCTGCGCGCCCGATGGCACTATCGTCAGCCGCAAGCTCACCAAGTCCAGTGGCAACACCGCTTGGGATAATGCGGTACTCAAAGCCATCGACAAAACCGAAATCTTGCCACGCGACACCGATGGTCGCGTGCACTCACCGCTGTTGCTGGTGTTCAAGCCGAACGACTAAAGCGCCACAGGAAAAATCGTTTGTTAGAACGTTCCTTCACCGTCGATGTTTTGAAAGTTGTGGCTGCACAGCTCATTGTGTGGCACCACTTCTCTGCCTATGGCCCCATGGCTGACACCATGACGTTGGTTTGGCCACAACTCATGGAATGGATGTATCGCTATGCACGCTTGGCCGTGCAAGTATTTTTGGTGATCGGTGGTTATTTGGCGGCTCAGTCGGTGATGAGTAAGCCCATCAGCCACCCTCTTATCCATATCTTCAGACGCTACTTGCGCTTGGCTCCAATTTATATTTTGGCCTTGGCACTCATCAGCCTTGCCGTGGCTGTATCACGTCACACCATTCACGCCAATTGGCTGCCCAGCGAGCCCACCGTTTGGCAATTTTTAGCGCATGCATTTTTGGCGCACGACTTGCTTGGGTTTGAAGCACTCTCCAGCGGCGCTTGGTACATCGCCATTGATTTTCAGCTCTATGCCGTGTTGGTGCTACTGTGTAACCTCTTGCAATCAGATAATCACAAGCGTTTATCTCTTGGCATTGCGTTGCTGTGCGTCATGTCGATGTGGCTGTTCAACCGCGTCGATGATCTCGACATCTGGGCCATCTATTTCTTTGCTGCTTACGGCTTGGGTGTCTTGGCAGCTTGGGCCAAGCGCTCGACATTTGAGACTAAGGTGTTTTGGACCATCACGTTATTTGCGGTGGGTGCATTGTGGTTCGAATACCGCACACGCCTCACGTTGGCCTTGGCCACAGCGATTTGGCTGGTCATCAAACCCAAAGGCATGGTGCATTGGACCCCCATCAAACGTGTGGTGCACCGCTTGTCTAACAGCGCCTATGTTTTATTTTTGACGCACTTTGGCGTGATCGTGCTGTTCAGTGACATGTGGAACAAAAGCCATTTTTATGACCCAGATACAGCGTTGGCTTTGACCACATTCGCTTGGCTGTGTAGCGTCGGTGCTGGTTTGTTTTTACACGAGAAGGTGGAGGTCCCTGTCCACCACTGGGTGTCACAAAAAACCAAGCCATTTTTTTTGCGCTTGGCGCGCTGATCACACACTCAGGGCGTGGCGTGCTGCCGTGTGCATTGCCATGCGCACACACAAGCCAACGCAGCGGTGGCAATGGACACCGCATAGACCGACGACAATCCGAACGCATCGCTCAAAGCGCCACCACCTAAAGCGCCCAACACACCGGGCACACCATAGCCAATCGAGGCATACAAAGCTTGCCCCCTGCCCCGCAAGCGTCCTGGAAAGTGATGCGACAGCAAAGCAATGCATGCGGTATGTTGGGTGGCAAAGGTCAGCGCATGCAAGACCTGTGCAAACAACAAAGCCCACAACCACTCGGCCGCCCATGCGGTCAGCACCATGCGCACGACCATCGCTGCTGCGCAGATGAACATCCACATCGACAAACTGAACTTAGGCAACCAACGACTTTGGGTAAAGAACCACACAATTTCAGCAGCGACTGACACGGCCCACAACACGCCAATCATGGTTTTACTGTAGCCCAGCTCATCCAAGTAGAGCGAAAAGAACACATAGATGCCAATGTGCGACAGCACATGAAAAAACACCGTGGCAAAAAACCATTGCACTCTGCGTTGGCGGAGCACGGGCATGACCGAAGGACGCACTGCGTCGTGGTGTACCGCCTCTTTGCGATTGGGCAACCACCACACGCTCAGGTTGAGCAACACCAATGAACCCACTGACCATGCGGGAAAGCTCTGCATCCCCTGCACTTCAAACCAAGCCCCCGCCACAAACACAGTGACTAAAAAGCCCAGCGAACCCCACAAGCGCACGCGACCATAACGACGCGAATCAAAGCCTTGGTCGGTGCTGACCAAATGGGCCAAAGCCGCTTCGCTCATGGGCATCATGGCACTGGTGTGGATGAACATCAGCAGCAACACCACCGCAATCCACATCACAGAGCCCTCGACCAACAAGCCTGCTGAACAGAGCAATGCGGCGCCTGCGCAAAAGCGCAACAACTTCACACGCTCCCCCGTGTGGTCGCTCAACCAGCCCCAGCCATAGGGCGCCAGTACGCGCGTGGCCGCTTGCACCGCCGTGAGCAAGCCAATGATGGTGATGGAAAAGCCCAAGTCTTTGAGCCACAGCGGCAAGTAGGGGTTGAAAAATCCGATGTGCGCGAAGTAGCTGGCAGACAGCGCCGCAAAAGGAAACAACTGAAAACGAGAAAGCGCGTTACTCGAACGCGCTTGTGAGGTGGGCGATGTCAAAGTAGACCTAAGTGCAAGGCCATCAAGTGCCAATATGTCCGGGGATGGCCGGCATGGTCACCTGCACATCGCCGCATTGGGCGCGGTGCAGCAAGGCGTGGTCCATCACGACCAACGCCAGCAAGGCTTCAGCAATCGGTGTGGCACGAATGCCCACGCACGGGTCGTGACGGCCCTTGGTGACCACTTCAGTCGGTTGACTGTTTTGATCAATAGAATCACGCGGGCTCAAGATCGAGCTGGTGGGCTTGATGGCAATGCTGACCTCCAGGTCTTGGCCCGTGCTGATGCCGCCGAGCACACCACCAGCGTTGTTGGTACGAAAACCTTGCGCCGTTAACGAATCGCCATGTGTCGTGCCTCGTTGCGCCACGCTGGCAAAGCCTGCGCCAATCTCCACGCCTTTGACCGCATTGAGGCCCATCATGGCGTAGGCAATGTTGGCATCCAAGCGGTCGTAAATGGGTTGGCCCAAACCCACAGGCATGCCACTGGCCACCACGCGAATGCGTGCGCCACAAGAGTCGCCCGATTTACGCAGGCTGTCCATGTAGTCTTCAAACGCTTGTACGTCGGCACAGGGGGCGTAGAACGGGTTGTGACCCACATGCGCCCAACTCTCGAAGGGAATCGGCAACTCGCCAATTTGCGTCATGCAACCGTAGAAGGTAGTGCCAAATTTTTCTTTGAGCCACTTCTTGGCTACCGCACCAGCCGCCACGGTGGGGGCTGTCAAACGGGCAGAAGAACGGCCACCACCGCGTGGGTCGCGAATGCCAA
>CANFZT010000015.1 GCA_947451565.1 Comamonadaceae bacterium
CTTGAAGTACTCCACGTGACCGCCTTGGTAAGAGCTAATGGCAATGCCTTGCACGTCTTCTTGCAGCGCGGCAGTGACCACTTCGTCCACCGAGCGGTTGTGGCCCAAGTGAATCACCTCGGCACCCATGCCTTGCAAGATGCGACGCATGATGTTGATGGCAGCATCGTGCCCGTCAAATAAAGAGGCGGCCGTGACGAAGCGCACTTTTTGCGTGGGCTTGTAGTTGGCGAGGGCTTGGAATTCGGCGGACAAGTCAGACATGGAATGCTCCGAGAAACGGAAGATGAAACGAAAAATTAAAGTTTACGTTTACGTAAACGTCAATCATAGCAACTCAACAGCTTTTGTGCAGAGGATTTGCCCTAATAAAAAAAGCCGCAGTGCCAAAAGGCGCTGCGGCTGGATACAAACCCGTGTGCGGCTTATTTAGGACCGTACAGGTAGTCAGGCAACCAGAGGGTCAGCCCGGGCCAGATGTACATCAAAACCATGCAAATGATGACGATGAACATGTAAGGCATCATGCCCGCAAAAATCTGATTGATGGTCACATGCGGCGGTGACACCCCTTTCAGATAAAAGGCAGACATCGCCACAGGCGGTGACAAGAAGGCTGCTTGCAAGTTCACAAACACCAGCACGCCCCACAGGATCGGGTCGATTTGGAAGTGGGTGAGCAATGGCAAGAAGATAGGCACAAAAATCACAATGATTTCGGTCCATTCCAGCGGCCAGCCCAGCACAAAGATGACGGCTTGCGACAGCAGCATGAACTGCAACGGTGTCAGGTCCATGGCCATGACCCACTCTTCCACCAAGCGCTGGCCGCCCAAGACGGCAAACACGGCTGAGAAGAGTGCGGAGCCCACAAACAACCAGCACACCATCGAGGTGGTTTTGGCAGTCAAGAACACCGCTTGCTTGGTTTTGTCAAAGTCCAGCGAGCCAGACCACCATGCCATGATGAAGGCGCCTGTGGCGCCCACAGCCGCCGATTCAGTGGCGGTGGCTAAGCCCAGCAAGATGACGCCCAAAACGACGGCCGTCAGGATGCCCAGTGGCATCACCGACTTGACCAGCATGTTCAGGATCTCAAATTGCTCAGCGTCAAAGCCTTTGTAGTACCAAGCCAGCAAACCAAACAGCACCAGTGCCGTACCCCAGAAGCCGGTGTAGAAGCCCTCTGGCACCTCGATCACCTTGTCTGCTTCGACCACTTCATCGCCCAAAGACACAGCGTTGTCATTGGTCTCTGGGGCATCTGCCACTGTGTCGCCACCCATCTCTTGCAAACCTTCAGGCTCTGCGGATGACGTGGTTTTTTCAGCCACGATATCGGTGCTCATCTGAACGATTTCAGTGCCAGCTTGTGCATTGGCTGTGGCTTGTGAATAAACCACTACATACCACCAAGAGGTAGCCAGCATGGCCAAAACAACGAACACGGGTGCCAAGGCCATGCTGAAGCTGCGAGCCAATAGGCCCCAAGTCACGCGCACATCTGACGTGCTGATTTGTAGCGCACGGCTTGGCATGATGACGGCCTTAGCCAAGGCGGGCAGCATGCGCTTTGAATACTGCTCGCCCAGCTTGGTCAGCCAAGGCGACACAGGCGCTTTGGTTTGGTCTTCAGGCAACTTCGGCGCAATCGATGGGTCAATTAGCACCCAGCCGATGACGTAAATCAAATACAAGAAGGCTAAGAAGAAACCAGGGAACATGGCGGCTGCATAGAGCTTGACCACAGACTGGCCAGCCACAGCAGCGTAAACAATGATCATCACTGAAGGTGGAATCAAAATGCCCAAGGTGCCGCCAGCCGTGATCACGCCTGCTGCCAAGCGTGTGTCATAGCCTGCATTCAACATGGGGCGCATGGCAATCACGCCCATCAGTACCACCACGGCGCCTACCAAACCGCTGGCAATGCCCCAGAAGGTACAAATGACCAAAGTGGCTACGGCCAGCGAACCGGGCAAGCGGCGGAAGGCTAGCTGAACGCTATGGAACATCTTGTCCACCAGCGCACCCCGCTCCATCACATAGCCCATCAGCACAAACAGCGGAATGGACAAGAGTGTGTCGTTGGTCATCGCGCCATACGTGCGCTGCACCATCAGGTTAAAGACGCGGTTGTCTAGCCAAGGTTGGCTGGGGTCATAAAAGGCGGTAAAGCCAAAAGCCATGCCCAAGCCCATCAGCGTGAACGCTGTGGGAAAGCCCATCATGATCACCACGATGATCAGACAGAGCATGGTGAGTCCGAGTGCTGGATCGCTCATTTGTTTTCTCCCATCGCGTGGCCACCGCGCTGATGGGCCTCTTCATCAATGTGTTTGGCGCGCTCAATGGCGTCGCGTTTGGCGTCTTCGTCCACGTAAATACTGGCCGACAGTTGTTGCTCGACCACGTCAATTTCATTGGCATCTTTCAAGCGTGCGGGCCATTCACCTGTTTTCAGGCACACCACGCAACGCACGATTTCGGCCAGGCCTTGCATCAAGACGATGAAACCGGTGAGCGGGATGACGGCCTTGAAGGGGTACAGGGGAATCGCATCCGCGCTGTTGGTCATTTCGCGAATCGAGATGGCGTCGCCAGCGTACGTCCAACCCGCCCATGTCAAGGCGATCACGCCAGGAATGAAGAACAGGATGTAAAGCACAAAGTCAAGCGATGCTTGTGTGCGAGGCTTGGCGCTGCCGTAAAAAAAGTCGCCGCGTACATGGCCATCTTGGCTCAGTGTGTACGCACCACACATCATGAAGGCGGTGCCGTACAGCATGTTGCTGGCTTCGAAAATCCAAGCCGTGGGGGCGTTCAAGGCGTAGCGCTTGAAAACTTCGCCCATCACCATCACCATTAGCACAACGATCAGCCATGCGAAGGCTTTGCCCACCCATGTACTGATGTTGTCTGCGGTGTGTAGCAGTTTCAGTGTGTTCATATCGTTCTTAAAAGTAAAGGGACTGAAGTCCTGTGATGCACAGAATTCAGTCCCAAGGATCAACCTAGCTAAAAATTTAACTTAGGCTTTCTTCGCACCGAAGAAGTGGTTAACCGCCATGCGACGGTTGACCACAGTGTCTTGCTCCCACTTGACAGCACGCTGGGCGAAAGCCTTTTGTGACGCCACGATCTCTTTGAACATGGGGTTCTCGGCAGATTTTTTCTCCAAGATTTCAGACCAAATTTTGAGCTGGTCTTGCAAGATGGAGTCAGGTGTCTTGTAGAACTTGACTTTGTCTTTGGTTTGCAACTCCGCATAGTCTTTAGAGTAGCGGTCCACAGACTTCCAAGACATGTCAGCTGAGGCAGCCTCTGTCGCAATGGCAATCACAGACTTCATCTTCGCGGGCAAAGCGTCGTACTTGTTCTTGTTGAACATGATCTCGAAGGTCTCAGCGCTTTGGTGGTAGCTTTGCAACATGCACACCTTAGACACATCTGGGAAGCCCAAGATGCGGTCTGATGTGGCGTTGTTGAACTCAGCGCCATCCAGCAAACCACGGTCCATCGCTGGCACAATTTCGCCACCGGGCAATGCGTTGACCGCAGCGCCCATGGTGGTGAACAAGTCAATGGCCAAACCGTTGGTGCGGAACTTCAAGCCTTTGAAGTCAGATGTTTTGGTGATTGGTTTTTTGAACCAGCCCAGAGGTTGCGTGAACATGGGGCCGTACAAGAACGACTGCACGTTGCCACCGATAGAGGCATACAACTTAGCCAGCAGTTCAGCGCCGCCGCCGTATTTGTGCCAGGCCAAAACCATGTTGGCGTCCATGCCGAAAGCAGGACCTGAGTTCCACAAGGCCAAAGCGTTTTGCTTGCCGTAGTGATAGCCCAACACACCATGACCGCCGTCCAACGTGCCTTTAGACACGGCTTCCAACAAACCAAAAGCGGGCACCACAGAACCGGCAGGCAGCACTTCGATCTTCAAATCGCCGCCAGTCATGTCGTTGACTTTTTTGGCGTAGTCGAGTGCGTACTCGTGGAAGATGTCTTTGGCAGGCCAAGTACTTTGCCAGCGCATGTTGATCGGGCCAGTTTGCGCTTTGGCAACCATTGGTGCGGCAACCGCACCCGCGGCAACTGCTGCGCCCTTTAATACGTTACGGCGAGCAGTTGTTTTTTTGCTATCTGTCATGGGGAGGTCTCCTAGTTTTTGTCAAAGACATGAATGGGAGTCGCGATTCTTATCCTCACGGGCGTTTTATTGACAAGGGTTTTCCCCGAAGCGCCGGCATATCGCTTCGAATTTGTCTCCTTGGGGACGAGCCGCTTCTATACTGAGTACCAACTTTTTTCGCTTTATGACTATGAGCAACAACGAGCTGGGTTACGCAGGCGATATCTCACCTGAAACTGCGAATGACTGGATGCAGTCCGGCGCCGCTGTGATGGTGGATGTGCGCACCGATGCTGAGCTGGCTTGGGTGGGTTTTGTCCCAGGTGCAATCGGCGTGGCTTGGAAGCAATGGCCAGACATGACCATGAATCCCGCGTTTGACGAAGCCGTGCGCGCCGCTGCGAACGGTAAAAAAATTGTGCTGTTGTGCCGCAGTGGCGTCCGTTCCATCGCGGCGGCCAAACGTGCCACAGAGCTGGGCTTGGAGGCCTACAACATCCTCGAAGGCTTCGAGGGCGATGTTGACGCAGCCGGCCACCGTGGCACCCAAGGTGGCTGGCGCATGCGCGGCTTGCCATGGCGCCAAAATTGATTCATTTATGACATTTCTAGCACTCGATGTTGGCAACACACGCCTCAAGTGGGGGATGTACGACAGCCCCGCACCTGGTGCCGCTCTGCTGGGCCATGGCGCGGTATTTTTAGAAAATATTGACCGCTTGGCCGACGAAGACTGGCGCGAGCTGCCTGAGCCCACGCACATGCTGGGCTGCATCGTGGCGGGCGAAGCCATTCGCCGTCGCGTCGAAGAGCAAATGGAGTTGTGGGACATCACGCCACACTGGGCTGTGTCGTCTGCTGCGGAAGCTGGCATGACCAACGGCTACGACCACCCCACGCGCCTAGGGGCAGACCGTTGGGTCGCCATGATTGGTGCCCACGCCCGCATGCTCGCGCAGACCCAAGGTGCTGCCCCCAAGCCTATGGTCGTCGTGATGGTGGGCACCGCAGTCACGGTGGAAGCCATTGATGCAGGGGGTAGGTTTTTAGGCGGTCTCATCTTGCCCGGTCACGGCATCATGCTTCGCGCGTTGGAGTCGGGTACGGCAGGTTTGCGTGTGCCCACCGGCGAGGTGTGCGAATTTCCCACCAACACCAGCGACGCACTCACCAGTGGTGGCACCTATGCCATCGCGGGTGCGGTCGAACGCATGGTGCAGCACGTTCGCCAGCACTGCAGTGCCGAACCTGCTTGCTATATGACTGGCGGTGCAGGCTGGAAGATGGCCCCCAGCATGTCAGTGCAGTTTGAGTTGGTGGATTCGCTCATTTTTGATGGCTTGCTAGAAATTGCCAAGCAGCGCTTAGACCACCCCACGCCCGTGTGGCCCTCGCGCAATTTGTACTGATCTGGGATAGCCCCTCATGACAGAAGGGCGGAGCAACGGCTAGACTCAGAGTCATGAAAGTCCTTGAATCCCTCACCAAGCAAGCTTCCTCCATCGCGGCCATTCGCCGCGACATTCATGCTCACCCAGAGCTGTGCTTTGAAGAAATTCGCACCGCCGATCTGGTGGCGCAAAAGCTGACCGAGTGGAGCATTCCCATCCATCGCGGCATGGGCAAAACCGGGGTGGTGGGTATCTTGAAATGCGGCACCAGTGAACGTGCCATCGGTTTGCGCGCGGACATGGACGCCTTGCCCATGCAAGAGTTCAATCAGTTTGCCCACGCCAGCCAACACGCGGGCAAGATGCACGCCTGCGGCCATGACGGCCATGTGGCGATGCTTTTGGCTGCGGCGCAATATTTGTCGAAGCATCAAGACTTTGATGGCACGGTGTACTTCATCTTCCAACCGGCAGAAGAGGGGGGCGGTGGTGCTCGCGAAATGATGCGTGATGGTTTGTTTGAAAAATTTCCCATGCAGGCCTTGTATGGCATGCACAACTGGCCTGGTCTCAAAGAAGGTCAGTTCGCACTAAGCGCTGGGCCTGTGATGGCGTCGAGCAACGAGTTCAAAATCACCATCCACGGCAAAGGCTGCCATGCAGCATTGCCACACAACGGCGTCGACCCTGTTGTGATTGCCTGCCAAATGGTGCAAGCCTTTCAAACCGTCATCAGCCGCAACAAAAAGCCGGTCGATGCCGGGGTGGTGTCTGTCACCATGATTCATGCGGGTGAGGCGACCAACGTGGTGCCTGATCACTGCGAGTTGCAAGGTACCGTCCGCACCTTCAGCATCGACGTGCTCGATATGATCGAGCAACGCATGCGTGACATTGCACAGCACACCAGCGCAGCCTTTGGTGCCACTTGCACGTTTGAGTTTGAGCGCAACTATCCGCCCACCATCAACCACCCCGCAGAAAGCGCCTTTGCTCGCGAAGTCATGGCCAGCATCGTTGGGGCCGACAATGTCGTGGCGCAAGAGCCCACTATGGGCGCTGAAGACTTCTCATACATGCTCCAAGCCAAGCCAGGCGCGTATTGCTTCATTGGCAATGGCGATGGTGTGCACCGGGAAATGGGGCATGGCGAAGGGCCGTGTACGCTGCATAACCCGAACTACGACTTCAATGACCGGTTGATTCCTTTGGGGGCGACTTACTGGGTCAAACTCGTTGAGGCTTCGCTGCGGTAAATATCAGTAAGCCGATAGCAGCGAGCCTAGGTGCGCTTTGTGAGGCGCCGCCGCGTAAGGCACCAACAAACTCAGCACATGCTTCGCACCACGTAGCAGCGAAGTTTGCGCGCTTTCAGGCTCTAGGGCATGGCGGGGGTTGCGCACATATTCGTAGCTCAGCCACCAGGTCAACATCACCACCATGTGCGTGGCCGTGGCTTCGCGTTCGCTCACGGTCATAGCCAGAGCCCCTTCGTGCGCAAGGCTGTCCAGCAAGGTGCGAAACGCCGTTGTTTTGTGCAGCAGTGCGTCTTTGATGTGTGTTTCAAGCCGACGGTTTTTGCTGAGCAAGTCATTCAAGTCGCGGTACAAAAAGCGGTATTGCCACACCAACTCGAACAGCGTATGCATGAAGAACCAAGCGTCTTCCACATCGTGTACGCCAGGCGCTGCCTCTAGTAGCTCGTGCAGCGCGGTTTCGTAGCGGTTGTAAAGCGCGGTGACCAACTCCTCCTTGGCGGGGTAGTGGTAGTACAGATTGCCGGGGCTGATGTTGAGCTCGCTAGAGATCAATGTGGTTGACACATTGGGCTCGCCAAAGCGATTAAAGAGGTCCAGCGTGACCTCCAAAATTCGCTCAGCGGTGCGGCGTGGCGCTTTCTTTGCCATAGTACTTAATTGGGGTCAGAGCCCAATTATTTCTTGGCCGTTTTCTTAGCAGGCGCTTTCTTCGCCGCAGGTTTTGCTGCGGTTTTGGCTGCAGGCTTGGCCGCAGCTTTGGGCTTAGTTCCCAGCTGCGCCTCAAGTGCTGCCACGCGTGCGTGCAGCGCCGTCATCTCAGCGGCCGATGGCAGTCCTAAGCTGTGCAGCGCCTTGGCCACACGGTCTTCAAAAATGCCTTCTAGCTTGCCCCATTGGCCTGTTGCGCGTTCGCTCAAGGTGTGAGCGGCTTGCGTGGCTTTTTGCGTGGCCTCAGCCAACTTCGCTTCGGCGGTGGTGTGCACCTTACGTTGCATGGTGATGCCGTCGCTGACTAGTTTTTCAAAGGCCTTTGTGCCGTCTTCTTGTGCTTTGGCAAATGCGCCCAAGCCAGCCAGCCAAATTTGCTGCGCTTGTTCTTTGACGTTGTCGGACATGGCGGCGGGATCGAAAGGATTTGTGTGTGGCTTAGTCATAAAAATAATTCCATAGAAGATGTTCGATAGTAATAACTGCAGCGTCGTTTTACAAGTCTGCGGTGATGGGGCTTAAAAGGGTGGGAGGCTATAATGATCGATACGTTAAATTAACCTATGTTGCTTAATTCTGTGTTTTTGTTTCAAAGGCATGAGCTTTGTTGCGTGAGTAGGTGTTTGTTAAGAGGTAGCGACATGGTTTGTGTTTTGTTTCATGTGACGATGTTCAAATGCTGGTGATGAGCAAATTGCTCGCAATGAGACACTTAGAGTTACTTTGGCAACTCAGCAAACGTGATGTAGCCACTCGCTACCGAGGCGCGGGCTTGGGTGTTGCTTGGGCCGTGATCACACCACTTTTGCAAGTGACGCTCTATACTTTTTTGTTCGTTTATGTATTCAAGTCGCGCTGGTCGGGTAATGACTCTACGGCGTTTTATGGCACTGTGATTTTTTCTGGGCTCATCGCTCACGGATTCTTATCGGAAGTGATGGGTCGTGCGGTATCGTGCGTTGTTTCCCAGTCTGGCTTGGTTAAAAAAGTGGTGTTCCCTTTGACCGTCTTGCCCACAGTTGTGGTGGTTTCGGGGTTGTTTCATGCGATTTTGAGCCTTTTGGTCTTGGGTTTCATCCTTGTTGTGCAAGGAGTTGAACTGACCGCCACAGTTATCGCATTGCCTTTGGTGTTTTTGCCGTTTGCTTTGTTCTGCTTAGGGCTGTCGTGGGCTTTGGCGGCCTTGGGCGTTTATTTGCGTGACATGGTGCAGTTGATGTCGTGGCTTGTCAGCGCTTTGCTCTTTACGGCGCCCATTCTTTATCCCCGAGACACTTTGCCAGGCTGGACCCAGTCTTGGTTGCTGCTCAATCCACTGACTTTTGTTGTTGAACAACTTCGTGAGGTTTTATTGTGGGGCCATTGGCCTAATTGGTCTGGTTTGGCGATCTACAGTGGCATTTCTTTGGTCGTTGCATGGGTGGGGTGGCAGTGCTTTGTGAAAACAAGCAAGGGGTTCGCGGATGTTCTCTGACCCAACCGTGCTTGCAATCGACGTTCAAAATGTCAGCAAGTGTTACCACGTTTATGCTAGGCCGGTAGATCGACTGAAGCAATTTATCTTGCCGCGGTTGCATCGTTGGTTGCCGTTTATTGGTCGCACTCGCTACTTCAAAGAGTTCTGGTCATTGCAACCGCTCACCTTTGGCTTGGCGCGTGGCGAGGTGTTGGGTGTGGTCGGTGCCAATGGAGCAGGTAAGTCAACCTTGCTGCAACTCATTTCGGGCGTCTTGCAGCCCACCACGGGTGGCATCAAAGTTAATGGCCGAGTGGCTGCGTTATTAGAGCTCGGCGCGGGTTTTAATCCCGAGTTCACTGGGCGTGAAAACGTCTACCTTAATGCCACTTTGCTCGGACTCAGTGAGCAAGAGATTCATGCGCGCTTTGACGAGATTGTGGCTTTTTCAGGAATTGCAGAGTTTATTGATCAACCTGTAAAGACCTACTCCAGTGGTATGTATGTGCGCTTGGCTTTTTCAATTGCTACAAGCGTCGATCCGGATATCTTGATCATTGATGAAGCCCTTTCTGTTGGCGACGGCGCTTTTGCGCGCCAGTCCTTTGATCGAATCATGGCGTTAAAGGCAAAAGGGGCCACCATTTTGTTTTGTTCACACAACGTCTACCAAGTTGAGGCCATGTGTCAACGTGTCATGTGGCTTGATCGCGGAAACGTACGGGCGCTTGGTCAAGCGGCGGCGGTGTGCCAAGAATACAACCAGTTCCTTGAAGGTCCGCGCGCAACTGAAGACCTTTCTTTTTCAGCAGCCCCCGACTTGAGCGCAGGTGTTGCCCGTCTGACAAAAGTTCATGTGAGTGCCGAGGACACTGACTTGTCCGAGTTGATTTTGCAAAGTCAAAAATCAACTTTAGTGGTGGATGTGTCTTTTGCTTCTAGCTCAGAGCTGGCATGTCCCAGCGTGGCCTTGATCATTACCGACAGTTCAGGACGCAACCTCAGCAGTTGTTGCAATCATTACGATGGGCTTCAGATCGCGCGTGATGCCCAAGGCGGTGCGCATGTTCGTGTGCGTTTTCCACGTATTCCGCTTTTACGTGGTAGTTATGTGGTGCACGCTTTTTTGCTCTGTGAGCGAGCCATCCATATTTATGACTCTGCACGTTGTGCCGAATTTGAGGTGGTCCAGCCAGGCTTGGACATTGGCGTAGTTGCGCTGCCTCGACAGTGGGAGCAAGGGTGAGTATTGTCACTTTGTTCGGCCGTTGGTGGACCGCATTCGACTACGGCATCTTGTTACCTGGGCTCGCCCGCTTGCCGATGGTTCAGGCGCGCAGTCTGGCGCGTCTACGAGGACGTTTTTACGCGCTCATCAAAAGAGACTGGCGTACGTTCTCGTTTGCAGACGATCAGCTTTACCAACGTACGTTTGACGTCTACAAGCAGTTGATGCCAAAAGCCACCGATGCGCAGTGCCACGCTCGAGTCGCTTTGCGCTATGAAGCGCAAAGCCTCGAGGAGTTAGAGGGCGCTTGTTTGCCCCTTTGCGACATTTCGACTTGGCCGCTGCGCGTTGAGGGGCTTGAGGCTGTGAATGCCTTGTTGGCTACAAAGCCGAGGATCGTGCTCTTGACGGCCCATTTTGGCAGCAGCATTCTGGGCTCAACCATGCTTGGGTGTTTGGGTATGCCCGTGCTTGGCATGAGCTCAAGTGTGGTTGATGACCCGCGTGTTCATCCTGCTATTGCGCGCTTTTACCGTCGAAAGTACGCTGCGATCACGCCTTATATGAATGGTGGTGGAATTATTGACCGTCAGGGAAATGCAGCCAAGTTTGTTCGGTTTTTGTTGCGTGGTGGCGCGGTTGGAATTGTGGGTGACTTGCCTCCTGATCCTGGTGAGCAACCTCTAGTGAAAATGTTTTTAGGCAAGCAGCGAGGGTTTGCACCAGGGGCCGTCAAGTTGGCAGAGATGACAGGGGCCAAAATATTGGCCTATGTTTGTGTGTACAGTGGTGGCGAGTATGTCTTGCGCTTTTCTGCACCTGAGCAAGATCCTTATCAGTTCATAGAAGAGGCCATCCGGAGCGAGCCATCACAGTGGTGGGCTGCGGATCTCTTGCCCCTACTACCGGAGTATTCCAATGACTAAGCTTGAGCTTAGGTCCTTTGCTGATGCCTTGCAAATTCCTTTGCATATGAGCTCGCCCGCACCTTGGGCGGGTCATACGCCTTTTGCCATGTGGTTGATGGCAAGGCTGCAGCCTCGGTTGTTTGTGGAGTTGGGCGCATATTCGGGCATCTCTTACTTAGCTTTTTGTCAAAGTGTGCGCGAACATAACTTGTCGACACAATGTGTCGCCGTTGACACATGGCAAGGTGACGCACATGCAGGCTTTTACAGCGATGCTGTGTATGAGACTCTCAAGTCCAATCACGATGATCTTTACGGACACTTCTCAACCCTGATGAGGAAGACGTTTGACGCGGCGGTGAGTGAATTTTCCGACGGCAGCATTGATTTGCTCCACATCGATGGCTTGCACACCTACGATGCTGTGCGTCATGATTTTGAAACATGGTTGCCTAAGCTGTCGTCTCGAGGCGTTGTTGTTTTTCATGATACGGCAGTCCGTAAAGATGATTTTGGCGTCTATCAGTTTTGGGATGAAATCACTTTGCGTTACCCGGGCTTTTCGTTTGAGCACAGCCATGGGTTGGGGGTATTGTTCGTAGGGGCTGAGGCGAGCGCGTTGTCTTCTTTCCTTGGGTTTGACATTACTTCACCAGAGGAGACTGCGTTGTTGCGGTCATTTTTCAGTGCGTTGGGTGCAGCACAAGAGCGCCGCGTCTCGCTGATGGTCAAAGATCACGAACTCATGTTGAAAATGCAGGAGTTGGGGGCAACGCAGCATGAGCTACGTGAGTTGCAATCTAAGCATAAATCCTTGGCTGCTGCGAGCGACCAACAGCACCAATGGATTCTGAAGCTCGACAGCGACATCCTCAGTTACCAGCAAAAGATCAATTACATCGAGTCCTCAATCTCCTGTTTGTGCAAGTTGCTCTTTAACTGCATCCGTGGGAGATTGCGTTGAGCTTTCAGACCCTGTTGCGGCGCCTGAAGACGGCGATCAGGCTCATTGCCTTGGGCGAACTGTCCTCGCTTTACGCGCGTGCGCTTTTCTTGCTGCGTGAGCGTCGGCAAGGCCGAACGGCCTTTACCGATCAGCCTAAAACCTATGCTGTGCTCACACCGCCACATACGCTCTATCTTGGGCATGCGATCCAAGCTGCATTGGCAAAAGCAGGCTTGCCTTGCGACGTATTGACGTCGCAAGATGTGTTGAGTTTTGCGAGCGAAACCGCACCCGACTTTTATTTCGTCATTGCCCCGCAAACCTTCAAACACCTGCCACCTGGCGAGCGAAGAATTGCTTTTCAAGTCGAGCAGGGCGTGAGCGACCGTTGGTTTGACCGTCGTTACCTAGACATCCTTGAGAACTCCCGTGCGACGTTGGACTACTCGCGCTTTAACTTGGCTTACTTGGCGCAACGTGGCATTGCATATCCACATGTCTACTATGCCCCTGCAGGCGGGCTGCCGGTGTATTCGTCGGGGCGGGAGCTTACGCCGAGGGGGGCGAATTTTCGGCGTCGTGTCTTGTTTTATGGGGACGCTAGTTCACCTAGGCGTAAGGAATACCTTGCCGCCCTTGGCGAACGTTTTGACTTGCAGATACTCACTAACACTTTTGGGGAAGAGGTTCAGCAAGCCATCGCAGCGGCGGCTGTCGTGGTCAATATCCACTTCTACGAAAACGCGCTGCTTGAAAGCACGCGGGTCTTTGAGTGTTTGTCCTTGGGCGCGCGCGTAGTCTCTGAACTTGCGCAGGATATTGAAGATTACGAGGGGCTAGATGCCTTCGTTGACTTTGCCCCTGTCGGTGATGTCGCCGCTTTGGTGGCTGCTGTCGAGCGTGTGTTGGCCGAATTAGATCAGCCTCAAACCGAGCAGATGCGGTCCCGACCATTACAAGTGCAGCACTTCTTACAGCAGAGCCAAGAACGTTTTGAGTTCATGCTCTGCAGGACTTTGCTTGGCGTGGGTTCTCTCAGTTACGCGCAGTTCTACGAAGCAGTCGGTCCACTCAAGACCATGGCAGATCATGGCGCGTATGCACTCAGCCTGCCCGAAACTGTGGCGAGGAGGGCTGCATTTGCAAAAGTTCGACCCTCGAACATGGAGATCTTTGACGGGTTGAGGGCGAGTCCGTCTTGGGTGGGATGTGCTCTGAGTTACAAATACCTCAGCCAGTCGGCACTGGCGTTTGGGCGTGAGAGTTTGTTGGTGTGTGAGGATGATGTGCAGCTGCCTGAGGACTTTCTCGGAACGCTAACTCAGATTGAGAGCCACTTGACCTCCCGTGCTGGGGGGTGGGACATTTTTGCGGGTTTGATTGCGCACCTTGCCCCCGATGTAGAAGTCCTCAATGTTGAGGTCGTGGGCGGGCTGACCTTTGTCACACTCAACAAAATGACATCGATGGTCTTCAACATTTACAGCCGCCGGGCCATGACGCTGATTGCGGGCTGGGATGAGACAAACCCTGATCCACACAAAAACACGATTGATCGCTATCTGGAGGCCCAACCCGACTTTAGGGTCATCACCACCCTCGAGTCACTGTTTGGCCATCGTGAGGACATGCAATCGTCCTTGTGGGGCGTTGGCAACTCGCAGTACTCAGCCTTGATTGATAAAAGTAGGGAATTGTTGCAGCGAAAAGTCCTAGCCTACTTGCAAAATCAGGGCGACTCTCGCTGACCCTCGGCTATCTCGCGCAAGATCGTGATTTTTTGAATCTTCAGGTTGTTACCGTCGCGAAGCACCAACCCTTTACCCTGAAGAAGTTGGAACACCCGAGTGACGGTTTCTCTGCTGGCGTTGATCATGATCGCTAGTTCTTGGTGAGTGGGCATGTCTGGGATAGTGTCGCTGCTAGGGGCGTGACGGCTAAGAATGGTTAACTGTGCGCATACCTTTTGCAACGGGTTGGCTAGTCCCAAGATTCGGCGCTGTTCATGCGCCACGCGCAGTTTGCGCGATAGGCGTAACACTAAGGCTTCGGCCATCGCCGGCATGGCGATCAGCATGGGACGAATCGCCTCACGCGGGATCATCAGCACGCGTGACTTGGCAATCGCCAGTACGGTCTCAGGATGCAACTCGCCGTCAACCGCACCCAGTTCGCCAAAGAAGTCCAAGGGGTCTACAAACGACGTCCCCACCTCCTTGCCGTCCATCGTAAAGTCCACGCCTTGCAAGCGGCCCTCAAGTAAGAAGCACAGGTGCTGCGGCGCCACCCCTTTATTTAAAACAACCTCACGTTTGTTATAACTCTTCACCTGTGACTGCCGAGCCAACTCTGCCAGCGTTACCAGAGGTAACGAGCGTAAGAGGGGAAGCATTTGTAGTAGCGCCGGGGCAACAGTCATTCAGTAAGCGAATAATTTTGTCATCAAACGCGAAATTATTGCCCATTTTTGGTTATTTTCTAATTAATTCATGCATTTAGCGAGGATTTGTTAGCGGCTTCTTTAGCTTTGGTTGGGCGAAATTGTGACTCGATCATGTGATCCCGAGCACATACAACGGCCCCATAGCCTGTTCAAATAATAGACATGTTGAGTCAATTACGCTTTAAAGCTGCACGTACAAAGTCCAGTCTTGGTGCATTCATTCGAGTTTTCGGATGGGCGCTGTGCTTGGCGTTGCCTGCAACCACTTGGGCGCAGTTTGACGCAGCACATAACAAAGAACCAGTGGGCGACGTCACCCTCGTTATTGGCTCAGTGCAAGTCCAGCGCGGCGAGCAGCAGCTAACCCTGTCGCGTGGCGCGTCTTTGTTAGTGGGCGACAATATCCAAACGCAAGCCAACGGCCATGTCCACTTGCGCTTTGTAGATGGCGCTCTTGTCAGCGTTCGCCCTGCCTCCTCTCTAAAAATTGTTGAATACCGTTTTGATAAGGCCAACCCAAGCGCATCCGTTGTGCGTTTCCAGCTAGACCAAGGCGTTGTTCGTGCCATCTCTGGCCAAGCCGCTGAGGCTGCAAAAGATAAATTTCGTCTCAATACCCCCCTCGCTGCGATTGGCGTCAAGGGTACAGACTTTGTGGTTGAGTCTGGCAGTGGCCGTGTCAATGCCATTGTCAACCAAGGCGCCATCATCCTGGCGCCTATTGATAGTCAGTGCCGCGCAGATGGCCTAGGCCCTTGCAACTCGATGTCGGCACGTGAACTCAGCGCATCCTTGCGTGGCATGGCGCTGACCTACAGTGCCTCCATGGCCAATCCGCAAATCTTGCCGATGGGGCAACTCAAGGGCAGTGAACTTCCCTTGGTGCCTTTTGTCCCGTTGGCCGATGCCACAGGCGTTAACTCTGGCAAAGCGCAACAAGTGCAGGTAGATAGCCAGTCCGTTGGCTCTAGCGAGCAAATTCTTCGCAAAGCCTCGCCTGAAGGCACCTTGGTTTGGGGTCGATGGGGCAATGCCAAAGACCAAGACACGCTCACTATTGCGTTTCGCGACGCCATGCAGTCACGCGCAGTCACCGTAGGCGATGGCTACTACTTCTTATTCCGCCGTGAGTCGGGTGTCGTGGACATGCTTCCTTACGACCAAGGGATGGTCAACTTTAGCCTTCAGGCCAGTCACGCCACCTATGTCGATGCGGGTAATGACGTGCGTCCTGCTTCGGTCGCTGGCGGCACCTTAGGCATCAACTTTTCTACGCATGACTTCGCCACAACACTTCAGCTCAAGTCGTCTGCTGCTGCGGACCAAGTGTTGCAATCCAGTGGCAAAGTCAACTCCACAGGCGTATTCTTGTCAGGTGCAGGCCCAGGAAACGTGGCTGGTGCGCTATCCCTCGATACGCGCCAAGCTGGCTACCTGTTCTCGCAGCCCTCAGGCAACGGTACATACCGTGGTGCCACAACGTGGGGCCGCTAAGCCAATCAACTATGCGCCAAAACGCGTCTGAACTCCTACGTCGTGCCCTGTTGCATCCAGGATGGATGCGCAGTGCTGCCGTGGCGTTGTCGCTTCTCTTGGTGATTTTGGTTGGAGTGCTCTCGCCCGGTGCACTCAACACCCTTGACGAGCGCAGTGATAACTTCACATGGCGTATGACCGACCCCCAGCGCGAAGAGCGCCGCGTGGTCGTGGTGGACATTGATGAAAAAAGCGTGCAAGCCCTCGGCCCATGGCCTTGGTCACGTCAAACCTTGGCACGGTTGGTCGACGGCTTGAACCACTACAACGTTGGCCTCAAGCTCTACGACATTGTTTTACCCGAAGCCAAGCAGGGCGATACCCAGCTACTGCAAGCCTTTGCCAGTGGCGCCCCTAACGTTTGGGGTCAAGTCTTCTCTTTGACACCAGACATCAACGTCACATCGGGTCAACCCTTCGGTGGCCTAGACCTTGGCCCTTGCCCAAGCATCGCCGCACCGGGCTATGGCTACGTGGCCAACCAAGCTAGCCTCATGGGCGGCAATGCCACCTCGGGTCACATCTCCCCCATCATTGACACCGATGGCGCCGTGCGCCGTGTGCCGGCCTTTGTTTGCTGGCAAGGTCGTAGCTACCCTTCACTGGCATTGGCAGGGCTGTTAGCTGCTGATGGCGGTGAACCACAAATTATCCGTGGCAACGCTTGGTCAGACGCGCCTTGGCGCGTTGCCCTGAGTCGATTGCCTGAAGTCTCCTTGCCCCTGAACGAGCAAGGCCAGCTCCGTGTGTCGTATCAAGTGCCACGCTCTGGCTTTGTATCCGTATCGGCTGTTGACGTCATCGAGCGTCGTGCCCCTGCCGCCATGCTGCAAGGCGTGTGGGCCCTAATAGGTTCTACCGCATTCGGTGTGGGTGACGCCATTCCAACGCCTCATGGTGGCGCTGTAGGGGGTCTTGAGGTTCATGCCCAGCTACTTGCTGCAGCCCTTGACGGACGCACCCCTTACGCCCCTCGTGCTGCTTGGGTGTGGCCTGTGGTTTCCGGCACCCTGGCACTGGCCCTATTACTCGCGTTAGCTGCTGTCGGTGAGCGCGTTGGGCCCCGTGGCCAATCGCGCCGCGCCTCTGGCTGGCTGCTTCCCATGCTTGGCCTCGTGTTGGCTGGCGCTTTCTTTGTTGTCCACGTCGTGGCCTTGCTGCACTACCAACTTTGGCTAGGCTGGGCTGCTCAGTCGATGGTCGTGGTGCTGGCGGCCGTCCTGTTGTCGGGCGTTGAGCTTGCCCGCCTGCGTTGGGAAAAAACACGTCTCTTTGATAACCTCTCTAGCTACCTTTCTGCCCCTGTGGCCAAAGAAATTGGCCTCTCAGAGCGTAGCGAAGTGGTTGAAGCCGCGCGCCGTGACGTCACCGTGCTCTGTGCTAGCCTGCGCAACTTTGGCGCCTACTCTGACACCCAGTCGCCCGAAGCCGCCGCACAGGTATTGCACCAGTTCGTGTCCTCAGTGAACCGCATAGCTCAGTCTCACGGCGGCGTACTTCAGCATGTGCATGGTGCAGACGTACTCGTTGTGTGGCCCACCCATGCGCACACCCCTGCTAACACGGTACTTGCCGCCGCACATGAACTATGGGCTGCTTGCGACGCCCTGTGCCAGCAATGGCAACCCGCACAAGACACACAGCCGTTTGGTGACGACCTGCCGCTCTTAGAGCTTGGCATCGGCATTGAAAGCGGCTGCGCCTTGGTCGGCTCAATCGGCCCCTCCGAGCGTCGCGTACACACCCTCTTGGGTGAGCCCGTGTATGTGGCCCAAGCCTTGCAAAGCATGACGGCTGAGCTGTCATACCCCATCCTAATTGGACCCCGCATCCAAGCGCAACTGCGCGAAGGAAGCCACCAACTCGCCCGCTTGGGTGAATTTTTACTGCCGGGCACCACCGCCTCACGCGTGCTACATGCCGTCGTGGTTGAATTCAATGCCGCACGTTTGCGCCTTATCATTAGGCAAGTTGATCAACAACGTTCGGCGTGATTCGGCAGCTTTTCTCCTACCTCCAATTCCTTTTACTCCTCTGCACCCTCGGCAGTGGGGTTTCTGCGCACGCGCAAAAAGTGACGCCGCCCAGCTGTCCTAGCGCCTTTGCATCTGTTGCACCGCCCGACTCGCAAATGCGCAGACGCGAGCTAGAACGCCTTCAACACTTCAGTGAATCGTGCCTTCAACGTGCCGACTTTTATGCCTACCAGGGCCAGCTCTTGCTCCTGCAGGAACGATATGCCGACGCCCTTGTTGCCCTAGAGCGCGCGCTCTTGCTCGATGGTGCCCAACCGGGCGTACAGCTTGACTACGTGCTAGCACTTGCCAAAACTGGCGACGAAGAATCTGCTCATGCCTTGGCGCAGCAAGTGCTTGACCGCTCCGATGCCCCACCTGCCATACGTGACGCACTCAAAATAGCCCTGAACGGCAACCCAAAAACAACCACCAACCCACAAGCCAAAGACCCCCAAGCCAAGACGTGGCAATGGCAGGGCAGTGTGCAAAGCATGCTTGGCAACGACAAAAACCTCAACAGCGCCACCAGCGCCGGTACTATCAACCTCACCCTGCCAAACGGCAACATCGCCCTCTTGCTTGACGAAACCAGCAAGCCAAAGTCAGGCGGCGCTTCGCTCCTTGCAGGGCAAGTGGTGGGGCAGGCCAGTACTGATGCTGGCGTACTCGTATTGCAAGGCGACTGGCGCGAACGCCTTGTCCCCGCTGGCAGCGAATATGGCTACGCCCAACAAGACGCATCGGTGCTCTTGCGCCCCTACAACGGCCAAGGCTGGGTGCAGCGCGTGGCCGTTAGCAACTTCAGCATGGGCAGGACACCCTTGTTCACAGGCTTGGCTTTGGCCGCATGGAAAGAGCAATCTGCCGCAGCCATTCACCAAGGGCTATCCAGCTGCACCTACCGCGCAGGCATAGAGGCAGAACGTCGCACTTACGCGCAAGATGCAACCCAAAATGGCTTGTACAGCAGCCTCATCAGCGCCCTACTGTGTGCGGCAGGTGACAACCAATACCAACTCGGCCTTCAAGCCGGACGCGACTGGGCCAGCTCTAGCGCACGCGCTGGCGGAGACCAAACCCGACTTGACATCAAAGCCCTGTGGGGTCGCCAATGGCCTTGGGGCCGCACCACCGCTGAGTGGATGGCCAGCAGACTGCGAGACGCTGAAGCCTACAGCGCGCTATTGGGCGGCATCACTCGAACCACGTTGCGACAAAGTGCTCGTGTTTCTGTCACAAAGAGGTTAAACTCCGAAGAGAAACCTAACAACACATGGGGCGGTATCTATTGGGTCAGTGCGTACGAAGTTTTGCGACATGCATCAACTCTGGAGCTATTCGAGCTGCGCGGAGAATCCCTTTACACCGGGTTGCGTTATGAGTTTTGATGTTTTTACGCAACAAGCCCAAAAAAGAGTGTCTTGTGTGATGCGCATCACATCGCCAAACAAGGGGTGCGCATAAACTTCAATCTAAGATTAGACGTAAAGTTGATTAGATTCACCTGAAAGTCCTTTAAAATCAGGACTTTGAGGCGAATTCATAATCTAATGGTTTGAATTCGAAGTGCGTCAGAAATGTCGCATCGGAATTTGCAAAGAATGCAGTTTGCGAGTGGGTCATTTAAGTTCTGTCTACTTTCAGGGTTACTAAAAGTAGTGAAGAGTTTAAAAGTATTCACTTTCGAATCAGAAATGCATTCGATTGAATATCTTTTATGTATATGGAAGATATTGCGTCGAGTGCAGTGGTTGGAAGCAGCCAGTGCGTTCGGTTTTCTTTGCAAAAGAAACTTTTTTTACAACCTTGATTTATTGAAAAAGGAAAAAATCAAATGGCATTTCTCCCAACAAACGCAGCCCAAGTGCAGCAGTTCGCTATGTCTTTGTACGGCTACCAAGTGGGTTCAACCACGATGGCTGCTGTGCAAGCTGACATCACCACACTCGGTGGCTTGAACAACGCCCTGAACACTTACTTCAACATCAGCTTCGGCTCATTGCCAACAGCCACTGTGGCTGCCAACTTGGTGCAAAACGTGGGCATCACCACTGGCGCTGCTGACGCAATCACATACGTGAAAGCCATCTTGGACACCACACCTGCTGCATCACGCGGCGTGGCTGTGGAAGGCATCTTGAATGCATTCTCCAAAATGACTGGCGACGCTGTTTACGGTGCTGCTGCTACTGTTTACAACAATCGCTTGACCACTGCTTTGAACTACAACGGTGCAACCGATGTGGCTGTGGGCGCAGCTTCTCCTTCACAAATCATCCCATTGACTACAGGTGCTGACGTTTTCGGCGGCACCAGCGGTGACGATACATTCCTCGCCGCTGCTGACACGCTCAATCCTCTGGACGTGATCAACGGTAGCACTGGTAACAACACACTGAAAATTGATGCAGGTTACGCACTGAAGGGTTCTATCTCCAACATCCAAAACTTGGTGTATGTGGGTGATGCGGACGGCGGTCTTACAACAATTGCAGCAAACAAAGTTGGTGGCTTGCAAACTGTTACCTTCCAAGATATCGCTAACCTGGACGATGGTGGTGTCGCCATCACTGGCTTGCAAAGCGGTAATACCGTTCGCGTGGACGGCGCAATTGGTACTGACGTCTCTAATAGCTACGTCACCATTGAAGCTACTTATGCAAAAGATGCCACGGTCGCTAACCTGGTTCTTCTCAATGCAAACGTAACTAACAACTACACGTCTGAAGCGCCACATCACTTCTTGGACTTTACAGCTGCAGGCACATCGACAGATACCCTCAAGACATTGAATGTCAGCGGTAACACGAAGTACACATCAGCATCTAACAACACCACCGTTGATTTGATCGCTCATGAAGATGACGTGAACACAATCACGACTCTGAACGTGAATTCTTACGCTGGTGGCACGTTGACCATCGATGCTTCAGACAATGCTGGCGGTGATTTTGGTCTTGGCTTAACTTTGACCACCATCGACGCCACAGCTTCTGCTGGCAAAACCACCATCAGCATCGACGGTTACGACACTGACCTGACCTACAAAGGCGGTGCATCAGATGACACCTTGGTCATGGATTTGTCCTCTTTGTCAGCCAAAGACAGCATCGTAGGCGGTGCAGGTACAGACACTCTGAGCTTGCATGTGAGCGCAGAAACTGTCGAAACTCACACAACTAACGGTACGACTGATGAAACCAGCATCACGGACCAAGGTTATGGCTTCATCAACGACACAGGTTTCGAGCAAATTGGATTCAATGGTGTTGACACCATTGATCTGAACATGGCTAAGTTGACATCTTCTTCCGTGGTCATGAACTCTAATGACTTGGAAGCTGTCGCTGTGTCCGATACCGACACATTCGTTGCCAATACTACTAACAACTGGTTCGCCTTGGATCATGCACGTTCTGTCGTGGGCCCATCTTACAGCTACACCGGTAACGGCGTGGTGAACGTGTCAGTTGGTGCTGGTAAGTATGTTGAAGTCGAGTCTGTTGTGTTGACTCATAACGACAACAACGCCATCGTGGCTGATGTCGATGGCAACTGGTTGTACAGCGACTTTGCCAAACTGGTACTCAGTGGTGCAGGCGATGTTTACTTCTGGAACAACGATGCCGAAAGCGCAGCAACCGCTGGCGGCGCAACTGTTGACGCTTCTGCAATGACAGGAACCAGTAGCCTCGAATACACAGGTAACTGGTGGCAAACTGACTACGTCACTTTGGGTGCAGGTCAAGATACAGTTTGGCTTGATGGTTCAAGCTCAACACTGTTTGACCGTGTCACAGGCTTCAGTGCTGCAGATGACGTGATCGGCTTGGTTGATGGTGCCGACGATTGGGTTGGTAAGTTGACCATCGACTCAGGTGTGACTTCTGCATCGGGTGCGATTACCAATGCATTTGCGCAAATGTCAACTAACGAAGCTGCTTACTTCCAATACGGTGGCAATACTTACGTTGCTGAATGGGATGGTTCTGATAAGTACGCAATTCAACTCGTGGGTACGTTCAACCTCACTGAAGACAACTTCACTGCTCCTTAAGCATATTTAAAAAGGCTCCGACTCCCTGTCGGGGCCTTTTTGTGCAATGAGGAAGACAAAGTCTTTTCCAAAGACCCATCGAAGCAAATAAGCAACTCCAATATAAGGAATCAGCAATGTCAATCATTCAGACAACATCAAAATCAGTCGCGCAGTTCGCCTCCGGACTCTTCGGCTACGCATTGGGTGCTCCTACCAGCAACGCCGTTTTGGCTGAGGCAGGTCTCACAGGCGTGAACACCATTTTCAACACTTACTACA
>CANFZT010000016.1 GCA_947451565.1 Comamonadaceae bacterium
ACGTCATCCTCATCATGACGACCAATGCGGGCGCTGAGACCATGAACAAGGCCACCATTGGCTTTACCAACCCTCGCGCTGCGGGCGACGAAATGGGCGACATCAAGCGCTTGTTCACGCCCGAGTTCCGCAACCGTTTGGATGCCATCGTGGGCTTCAAGGCTTTGGACGAAAACGTCATCATGCGCGTGGTCGACAAGTTCTTGCTGCAACTCGAAGGTCAGTTGGCAGAGAAGAAAGTCGAAGTTACCTTCAGCGATGCGCTGCGCAAGCACTTGGCCAAGAAGGGCTTCGATCCGCTCATGGGTGCACGCCCCATGCAACGCCTCATCCAAGACACGATTCGCAAGGCTTTGGCCGACGAGTTGTTGTTTGGTCGCCTCACCGAAGGTGGTCGCCTGAGCGTGGACATCGACGACAAAGAAGAGGTCTTGCTTGACATTCAGCCTTTGCCTAAAAAGGAAAAGGCGGCCAAAGGCGAACCCAATGCCTCAGAAGAAACTGCCGCTAGCTAACCCTTTGGCTTTGGTTCCCTGAAAAAGCGGCTGCTCTTAGCCGCTTTTTTCATGCTTGCGTCGCCATACCTCGGCTAAAGTGGGTCTTTCCCTCAGGTACGTCACGTAAAATTAGCCCCAGTTGAAACACCAAAGGATTTCTCGTGGCAGGCCATAGCAAATGGGCAAATATTCAGCACCGCAAGGGGCGTCAAGACGAAAAGCGCGGCAAGATTTGGACACGCATCACGCGTGAAATCATTGTGGCGGCGCGTCAAGGTGGTGGCGACTTGAGCCTCAACCCACGCTTGCGCTTGGCGATTGAAAAAGCCAAGGCAGCCAACATGCCTGCCGACAACATCAAACGCAACGTTGACAAAGCCACGGGTAACCTCGACGGCGTGGTCTACGAAGAAATTCGCTACGAAGGCTACGGCGTGGGTGGCGCCGCCATCATCGTCGACACCATGACCGACAACCGCGTGCGTACCGTGGCTGAAGTGCGTTTCGCATTCAGCAAAAACGGCGGCAACATGGGCACTGAGGGCTCAGTGGCGTTTCAATTCAAGCATTGCGGGCAGATGGTGTTTGCCCCAGGCAGCAACGAAGACCAAATCATGGAAGTCGCCCTCGAAGCCGGTGCGGACGATGTGATCACCGATGACGATGGTGCGATTGAAGTACTGACGCCACCTGCCAGCTTTGAGGCTGTCAAAAACGCTTTGCAAGCTGTTGGCCTCGTGCCAGAAGTGGCCGAAGTGACCTACCGTGCAGACAACACCATCGAACTCGTGGGTGATGATGCGACAAAAATGCAGAAAATCCTGGACGCGCTAGAAGACCTTGACGATGTGCAAGAGGTCTATCACAACGCAGCACTATGAACGTATTAGTTATTGGCGGCGGTGGCCGCGAGCACGCTTTGGCGTGGAAAATTGCCCAATCTAACAAGGTGCAAAAAGTGTTTGTGGCCCCCGGCAACGGCGGTACAGCACGCGACAAGCGTTTGGACAACATCGACATCACCGATGTCAAAGCCTTACGCGAGTTTGCGCAAGCCAGCGGCATTGAGCTGACCGTCGTTGGCCCCGAAACCCCCTTGGCAGCCGGTGTGGTGGACGAGTTTCGCGCCCACGGCCTGCGCATTTTTGGCCCAACCAAGGCCGCAGCCCAGCTGGAAAGCTCCAAAGCGTTCAGCAAGGCGTTCATGAAGCGCCACCACATTCCCACGGCGGAATACGACACCTTCACCGACGCCCAAGCCGCGCACGACTACGTCAACGCCAAAGGCGCCCCGATTGTGGTGAAGGCCGATGGCTTGGCCGCAGGCAAGGGCGTGGTGGTGGCGATGACCGCCGCCGAAGCCCACGAAGCGATTGACTTCATGTTGCTCGACAACAAACTGGGTGTGAGCCACAACGAAGGTGGCGCGCGCGTGGTGATTGAAGAGTTTTTGCAAGGCGAAGAGGCCAGCTTCATCGTCATGTGCGATGGCAAAACCGTGTTGCCATTGGCCACCAGCCAAGACCACAAGCGTTTGCTCGACGCCGATGAAGGTCCCAACACCGGCGGCATGGGCGCGTATTCGCCAGCCCCTGTGGTCACGCCCGAAGTGCATGCCCGTGCCATGCGCGAAATCATCTTGCCCACCATCAAGGGCATGGAAAAAGACGGCATCCCGTTCACCGGTTTCTTGTACGCCGGTTTGATGATTGACCCACAAGGCCAAGTCAAAACCCTTGAATTCAACTGCCGCATGGGCGACCCCGAAACCCAACCCATCCTGGCCCGCCTGAAAACCGATTTGGTCGATGTGCTGCTAGCCGCGACGGCCACCCACGCAGAAACCCGTTTTGACGACTTTGAGCTGGACTGGGACCGCCGCAGTGCCGTTGGCGTGGTGCTGGCAGCGCATGGCTACCCCATGAGTCCACGCAAGGGCGATGTCATCACCGGTTTGCCCCAAGACACCGACGATGTGGTGGTGTTCCATGCGGGCACGCAAATCAAAGATGACCAAGTGGTGACCAGCGGTGGTCGCGTGTTGTGCGTGACGGCCTTGGGTGGGACCTTAAAGTTGGCGCAGCAACAGGCTTACGACACCCTCAAAGGCATTCATTTTGATGGCATGCAGTACAGAAGCGACATTTGCCATCGCGCGATTTCGCGTTGAGCGGATGGTTTCCAAAAGCCATGGCATCTGAGTTTGATCGGCCCATGCCCCAGCAGTGCAAGCCCCAAGCGTGGGCGGCATGGCTGGTCAAGCTGATGGGCTGGAAGATTGAGTTTGACGGCTTGCCCGCCAAACAAGGTGTGCTCATTGGCTACCCTCATACCAGCAACTGGGATTTCATCACCATGATGCCCGTCAAGTGGGCGATGGGCTTGCCGATTCAATTTTTTGCCGAAGAGAGCTTGTTTCGCATTCCGCTGTTTGGCCGCTGGATTCGCTTCATTGGCGCTGTGCCGATTGACCGCTCATCGCCCAAGGGCGTGGTGGGCGAAATGGTGGAGGCGCTGAAACAACACAAGCAAAACGACGAGCTGCTGTGGATTGGTTTGTCGCCCGAAGGCACCCGCAAGCTGACCCAGGGCTGGCGCAGTGGCTTTTACCAACTGGCATTGGGCGCTGATGTGCCCTTGTGCATGCTACGCATCGATTACGGCACCAAAGTAGCGAAGATCACCGACTTCATGCGGCTGACGGGCGACGTACAAGCCGACTATGCTCACATGGCCAAGGTGTATGAAGGCGTGAAAGGCTTTCATCCGCAGCAAGCCGCGCCTATTCGTCCTTTGCCGCCGCGCACGGCTGTGGCTGGCGACACCATGCAGTCTCACACTCAGCGTTAAGACAACCCCCGAACGACACAACAAAACGCAATGATCACCACGCCCAACGAATCCAGCCATACGCAAGTGGTAGCCGCCGCGCGCGAGTACCTCATTGGCCTGCAAAGCCGCATCACCAGTGCCATTGAGGCCAAAGATGGCCAAGCCAAGTTCTTGGTGGACAAGTGGGAAAAAGGCCCAGATGAGCAATTGCAGGGTAACGGCATCACGCAAATCCTAGAAAACGGCCCCGTGTTTGAGCGTGCAGGTTGTGGCTTTTCGCATGTGCGTGGGCCCAAGTTGCCTCCCTCGGCCACACAGCACCGCCCAGAGCTGGCCGGCGCGCCGTTTGAAGCCATGGGCGTGTCGTTGGTGTTCCACCCCCGCAACCCCTATGTGCCTACCGTGCACATGAACGTGCGCATGATTGCAGCGACCCCCGTCAACGGCAAAACCGTGGCTTGGTTTGGCGGCGGCATGGACTTGACGCCTTACTACGGCTACGCCGAAGACGCCCAGCATTTCCATCAGGTCTGCCACGAGGCGTTGCAACCGTTTGGCGAAGACTTGTACCCACGCTTTAAAACCTGGTGTGACGCGTACTTTTGCAACAAGCACCGCAATGAGCAGCGCGGCATTGGCGGCATCTTTTTTGATGACTTCGCTGAATTGGGCTTTGAGCGCAGTTTTGAGATGTTGAAAAGCGTAGGCGATGCCTTGCTTGAGGCCTATTTGCCCATCGTCGACCGCCGCATGAACACACCGCATGGCGAGCGCGAACGCAATCACCAGCTGTACCGCCGTGGCCGCTATGTGGAGTTCAATTTGGTGTGGGACCGTGGCACGCACTTTGGCCTGCAGTCGGGCGGGCGCACCGAATCTATTCTCTTGTCCATGCCGCCGTTGGTGAGCTGGTCCTACCAGCACCAGCCAGAAGCGGGCACGCCAGAGCATGCATTGCTGCATGACTTTTTGGTGCCGCGTGATTGGTTGAAGTGAGCTTAAATCAGTGAACCACGCCAAGCGCCTAGGTATTTTTGGCGGTTCGTTTGACCCGCCGCACATCGCGCACATCGCGCTGGCCAAGCATGCGGTGGAACAGTTTGGTTTGAATGAGTTGCGCATCATCCCTACGGGGGATGCATGGCACAAGTCCCGCACGCTCACCCCGTCACCCCATCGCCTGGCGATGACGCGCTTGGCCTTTGTCGATGTGCCGCAAGCCGTCGTGGACCCCCGCGAAATTGACCGCCAAGGCGCGACGTACACCTTTGACACCTTGCAAGCGCTCAAAGCCGAGCACCCCGATGCTGATTTGTACCTGTTCATCGGCGCAGACCAAGCCAATGCCTTCAAAACTTGGCACCGCTGGCAAGAGATATTGGGCCTCGCCACTGTGGTGGTGGCTGATCGCCCCATCGACGGACAAGGCGGGATGGTCAGTCAGTGGCACAATGCGGTATCCCCCGACGTACAACGCTTGGATATGCCAAGCCTGAATGTGAGTGCCACCGAAATTCGTGCGCATTTTGCTCAAGGCCCATATTCAGCTTCAAAGATGTCCGCGTGGTTGCCTGCCGCTGTGCAGCACTACATTGAAAAACACAGCCTTTACCGTCTTAACTGACCGAACAAACCGATGACCGAAACCTCCGCCAAAAAAGATGTCCAAAAATTGCAACGCACCGTCGTGGATGCGCTGGAGGACGTCAAAGCCCAAGACCTCGTGGTGTTTGACACCGAGCACCTGTCCTCGCTGTTTGAGCGTGTGATCATTGCGTCGGGTACTTCTAACCGTCAAACCAAAGCCTTGGCCGCCAGCGTGCGTGACAAGGTGCGTGAAGGGGGGTTTGGCAAGCCTCGCATCGAAGGCGAAGACAACGGCGAATGGATCATCGTGGACTGCGGCCCTGTGGTGGTGCATGTCATGCAACCCACGATCCGTGGTTATTACAACCTCGAAGAAATCTGGGGCGAGAAGCCTGTGCGCTTGAAGTTTGGTGCACCAAAGCCTGTCAAAGCGGTTGAGCCAGAAGAAGCCCCCGCTAAAAAATCGGCTGGCAAAAAGCCTGCTGCTAAGAAAGCGGCTGCCGGTGACAAGAAGCCTGCGGCGCGCGCAGCTTCCGGCGCACGCAACGCTTCTTCACGCAGCGATGCAGCCAAGCCAGCCACGCGCAGCACCTCTACTCGCGGTCCAGTCAAGACAGTACCGACCAAAACTGCAGCTGCCAAAAAGCCAGCCGCAGCGCCAGCCAAGTTGCCCGTTAAGACCGTAGGCCTCAAAGGTGCCAAGTCAACCGCCAAAGCCGCAGCACGTAGCGCTTCGACCACGGCAGGTAAGCCAGCGGGCAAGCGTCCACCTGCCGCTAAAAAGACCACCGCCCGCAAAGCATGAAGCTGTGGGTCGTCGCAGTCGGCCAACGTGTGCCCGACTGGGCGCAAACCGCTTGGGACGATTACGCCAAGCGGTTTCCGTCTGAGCTGAAAGTTGAGCTCAAGGCGGTCAAAACCGAGCCGCGCAGCTCGAAAACCCTAGAAACCATCTACGCCGCCGAACGCGAGCGCATCGAAGCCGCGATTCCGCGTGGCTGCCGCATCGTGGCCTTGGACGAGCGTGGCACCCACCTCACCACCGTGGCCCTGGCCGCCAAGCTCAAACATTGGCAGCTCGAGGCCGACGATGTGGCTTTGGTCATCGGCGGTCCCGATGGACTCGACCCCGAGTTCAAAAAGCAAGCGCACGAGCGCATTCGCATTTCAGATCTGACGCTGCCGCACGCCATGGTGCGTGTGCTGCTGGTGGAGCAGCTCTACCGTGCCTGGTCGATCAACGCCAACCACCCCTATCACCGCGAGTGAACCATGTCTGCATCTCAATTCGTCTATCTCGCCTCTCAAAGCCCACGCCGCCGCCAGTTGCTAGAACAATTGGGCGTGCGCTACGAGCTGCTGTTGGCCGACGAGCACGAAGATGCCGAAGCCCTAGAGGTGGTGCTACCTAACGAAGCCCCACGCACCTATGTGCAGCGCGTGACCTTGCTCAAGTTGGAGGCGGCCTTGGCGCGCATGCAGCGCCGTGGCCTCCCCGCTGCGCCCGTGCTGTGCAGCGACACCACCGTGGCTTTGGGGCGAACCATTTTGGGCAAACCCGATGACGCCAAACATGCGGCGCAAATTCTCGGCACCCTGAGCGGGCAAACCCACCGCGTCTTGACCTCGGTCGCCATGGGCACCGTTTCCAAAACGGGCAAACCCCTGAAAATCAAGCAAGCTTTGAGCGTGTCCAACGTGCGTTTTGCCCCGTTGACCCGCACACAAATCCAAAACTATGTGGCCAGCGGCGAGCCTATGGGCAAAGCGGGTGCCTATGCGGTGCAGGGCAGGGCGGCGGCCTACATTGAGCACATCAGCGGCAGCTACTCTGGCATCATGGGGTTACCGATGTTTGAAACCGCGCAACTGTTGCGCGAGTTTGGATTCAAGGTTTAAAGCGTTCATGCGCACAGGCGTTCACATGCAACAAGACATCCTCATCAACTGGTCGCCCCAAGAAACCCGCGTGGCCGTGGTGGAAACGGGGGCCGTGCAAGAGCTGCACGTCGAGCGAACGCTCGAACGTGGTTTGGTCGGAAATGTGTATTTGGGCAAAGTGGCGCGTGTGCTGCCGGGCATGCAGTCGGCCTTCATCGATATTGGCCTAGAGCGCGCTGCGTTTTTGCATGTGGCCGATTTGATGAGCAGCGTCGCCGCCCGTCATGCCGATGCCGACAAGGGCGAGCCAGCCCCCGTGGTACCGATTGAGAAGCAGGTGTTTGAAGGCCAAGCCCTCTTGGTGCAAGTCATCAAAGACCCCATTGGCACCAAAGGCGCGCGTTTGTCGTCACAAATCAGCATAGCGGGCCGCTTGCTGGTGTTCTTGCCGCAAGACCAGCACATTGGCGTGTCACAAAAAATCCCATTTGAACAGCGTGAGGCTTTGCGCCAACGCCTGCAAGCCTTGGCCGAAGCCGCTGCTCAAGATGGCAAAACCGGTGGGTTCATCCTGCGCACGAACGGCGAAGACGCCAGCGATGCCGAGCTGGGTGAAGACATTGCCTACTTGCGCAAAACATGGGCGCGTATCAAAGAAGCCTCTACGCGTTTGCCCCCTAAATCGCTGTTGCACCAAGACCTGAGCCTGCTGCAACGCGTGCTGCGTGACTTGGTGAGCGAGACCACGCAAACTATCCGCATCGATTCGGCCGAGCAGTTCAAAAAGCTGCAAACCTTCGGCCAAGAGTTCATGCCCAGCGCGGTCGACAAGCTGCAGTTGTACAAAGGCGAGCGCCCCATTTTTGACCTCTTCAGCATCGACGAAGAAGTGGCCAAGGCCTTGGGCCGCCGTGTGGACTTGAAGTCTGGCGGCTACCTCATCGTGGACCAAACCGAGGCCCTCACCACCGTAGACGTGAACACGGGCGGCTTTGTGGGTGCACGCAACTTTGACGAAACTATTTTCAAAACCAACCTAGAAGCCGCTGGCGCCATTGCTCGCCAGCTGCGTTTGCGCAACTTAGGCGGCATCGTCATTGCCGACTTCATCGACATGACGCGTGAAGATCACCGCGAGGCGGTGTTGGCCGAGTTCCGCAAACAGTTGGCGCGTGACCGCGTGAAAACCATGGTCAGTGGCTATTCAGCGTTGGGCTTGGTGGAGATGACCCGCAAGCGCACCCGTGAATCGCTGGCCCACATGCTCTGCGAGCCTTGCCCCGTGTGCGATGGCAAAGGCAGCGTGAAAACTGCCCGTACTGTGACCTACGACATCTTGCGCGAGATCTTGCGCGAGGCCCGGCAGTTCAACCCACGCGAGTTTCGTGTGATTGCGTCGCCTGATGTGATTGATGTGTTGCTGGATGAAGAAAGTCAGCACTTGGCGGGGTTGAGCGACTTCATTGGCAAGCCCATTTCTTTGCAGGCTGAGGGCGCTATGTCGCAGGAGCAGTACGACATTGTGTTGCTCTGAGGTTTGAACTTCTCTTTGTTGGCTGAGACCGCCCAGAGCTTGCTGCGCATCGCGAGAGAGCTGGCGCAACACGAACCTGAACTTCAGCTCACGTCACGGTCAGTGCCTGATACGGCGCCATCACGGCCCGCAGGGACGTTAAGCCGTGTCGGGCACTGGCCGTGGCGTGGGCGTGCGAACGAACAATAGGCGTACCAAAGTTGACCGCAGGAACAATAGCGAAACCGTCAAACAACCAGCTTGAAATGCTTGCGGCTGAAGTCCAACCCAAACGCCTTCTCAAGCTTCATCAACCAACGGTGGCGCTTCTCACGCTTGGTCAGCTTGTAATCGGGGTCAATCGTGAAGCTCTTTTCCGCTGAACTTTCCAACCACGGCTTCACCAACTCAGGGTGCGTGCCCGTGAACGGCTGCAACACCTGTGCATCAAACTGGCTGTAGCGAATGGTGGGCGCGCCGTGTGACCAAAACTTGCTCACTTGGTCCAGCTTCTTTTGCATCGCCTCGTTGCTGCGCACCCAGCCGTAGTGGTAGATGTGTGCATTGGCCAAGGCCGCTTGTGGGTTGCGGCCCTTTTTGTGGTCAGACGTGATGAGCCAATACTGACCGTCAGGTGCGTAGGAGCGGATGGTGTTGCGAATCAGGCGGCATTCGCGGCGGTACCAGGCGGGGCTGTTGGCTACAAAGTCTGGGGTGCCGTAGAAGTGGAAGTAGTCAAACACAAAAGCCTCGACGGCAGGGTTGCTGTGGTGTTTGTCCACACTGGCGCGGATGTTGGCCAGCTCAGCCTCGTGCACCACTTCGTCGCCTTCGAGGTAAAACGCCCAGTCGCCTGTGCAGGCGAATTGCGCGATCATTTTTTGCTGGGCGTACACAAAACCACGGTCGGCCATGCGTTCGTTCCAGATGGTTTCGATCACACGAATTTTGGGCGAGCCGATGGCGTGGATGCGGGCCAAGGTGTCGTCGTTGCTTTTGCCGACCACCACCACAAACTCATCGACCAAGGGTAAGAGCGAACGAATGGAGGCTTCAAACGGGAAGCCCAGCTCCACGCCGTTGCGAATAAAGGTGAAACCGCTGATGGATGCTTGGCTCATAGAGGGAATGCGTTAGATGGAGGAGGTGTCAGCAAAATGGTTGTCGGTGCTTTGTGCGGCTACTTTGTACAGCGCGGCATAGGCGCCGCCTTGGGCCATGAGCTGGCTGTGCGTGCCGGTTTCCACAATGCTGCCCGCTTGCATGACCACAATCAGGTCGGCATGCTCAATGGTGGACAGACGGTGGGCAATGACCAGCGAGGTGCGGCCTTGCATGAGCACATGCAGCGCGTCTTTGACGGCTTGCTCAGACGCGGTATCCAAAGCCGACGTGGCTTCGTCCAAGATGAGGATGGGGGCGTCTTTGTAAATGGCGCGGGCAATGGCCAAGCGCTGGCGTTGGCCGCCTGAGAGCTGGGTGGCGTTATGGCCAACCCGCGTGTTTTCTTGGTTTGGCAGGCTGCGTACAAAGTCGCCTAGGTTGGCGGCCTCCAAGGCGTTCCACACACGGGCGGTGTCCACGGTTTCGCCCAAGGCGATGTTTTGGGCCACGGTGTCGTTGAACATGACCACGTCTTGGCTCACGTAGGCCACTTGGCTGCGCAAGCTGGCCAGCGACCAGTCTTTGAGCGGTACACCGTCCAAACGCACTTGGCCCGAGGTGGGGTCTAGGAAGCGTGGCAACAGGTTGGCCAAGGTGGTTTTGCCAGAGCCGGATGGCCCTACCAGCGCCACGGTTTGGCCCGGCTGAATGGTCAGCCGCACGCCATGGAGGGCGGGTGTGGTGGCAGAAGGGTATTGCAGGGTGACCCGGTCAAAGCAAATTTCGCCTTGGGCGTGCGCGCGGGTGTGAGTGCCTTGGGTTTCGTCAGGGGCGAGGTCGAGCAAATTCAGTCCGCGCTCTAAGGAGGTCACGCCGCGGGTGAGTGTGCCCGCCACTTCAGACAAGTGTTTGATGGGCGAAATCAACATCAGCATGGCAGTGATGAAGGCGGCAAAGCTGCCCACGGTCACGTTTTGCACGGCGCCATCGCCGGTACTTTGGTACAGCGCCACCATGATGACGGCCGACAAGGCCAGGGCCGCAAGCATTTGGATGAGCGGGGTCATCACCGAGTTGGCGATGACGGCTTTGAGTGCCAACTGGCGCAGTTTTTGGTTGGAGGTGCCGAACTTTTGTGTTTGGCTGCTTTGCGCATTGTGCAAACGCACCATGCGGTAGGCCAGCACGTTTTCTTCCACCACATAGGCCAGCTCGTCGGTGGCGTCTTGGCTGGCGCGGGTCACGTTGTCGAGGCGGCGCGACAGGGTTTTGACCACCCATGCGATGGGGGGGAAGATGGCAAACACAATCAGGGTGAGTTTCCAGTTGAGTACCAACAAATAGCCGAGCAGGGCGAGCAGGGTGACCAAATCTTTGGCAAACGCCAACATGGTGGTGACCAGCAACGAGGCGCCGTTGTTGACCTCATAGACCATGGTGTTGGTCAAACCACTGGTGTGCTGGGTGGCAAACAGCTGCGGGTCGGCGCGCAAAAGCTTTTCAAACAAACGCTGGCGCAAGCGCTCCATTGAGTAGTTCGTCACACGGGCCAAGCAATAAGCGGCCACAAAGCCGGCAAAACCACGCACACCAAAGAGCAGCAGCAAGACGACCGGAATCTTCCACAAGGCCAAGGTGCCTTGGTCAAACCCGCTGTCGAGCAAGGGCTTCATCAGGGCGGGAATGGCAGGTTCGGTCGCCGCGCCTACAAAAATGCCAACAATACCCAACACCAGCGCCCCCGGATGTCCCGAGAACCAAGGGGCCACGCGTTTGAGCCTTTGGTACAAGGAATCAGACGGGGTCGATGGTTGGGTGGTGGTCATATATGTTTAGAGTGGCAAGAAACGCAATACAAGGCATTATCGCCACTCGTTCACTACTAAAATCATGGGATTCATTTGGCAACCACTCACACTATGACCCGTCCATTTTTTCGCTTCGCACTTGGGCTTTTGACAGCCTCTTTGTTGGCCTTGCCAACTTGGGCGCAGTTCCGTGTCGAAGTGTCTGGCGTGGGCTTAACTCAAGTGCCAATTGCCTTTGCTCCTTTGCGCGGTGAAGAAACATCACCCCAGAAAATTTCTGCCATTGTCCAAGCTGACTTAGAGCGCAGTGGCCAATTCCGTGGCGTCACGGCGGGGGTCGTGACCGACGAAACCCAGCGCCCAGATGTGAGTGCCATGCGCCAAAAGGGCGCCGACGCCTTGCTGACGGGCAGTATCAGCCGCATGAACGATGGCCGCTATGACGTGCGTGTGCGCTTGTGGGACGTGGTGCGCGGCCAAGATTTAGGGGCCATGAGCTACACCGTGGTGACGGGCGATTTGCGCTTGGCTTCCCACCGCATTGCCGACTTTGTGTACGAAAAGCTCACAGGTGACAAGGGGGTCTTTTCCACCCGCATTGCCTATGTGACCAAGACTGGGACGCGCTTTAACCTGTGGGTGGCCGATTCGGACGGTGAAAACGCGCAATCGGCCTTGGCGAGCCCTGAACCCATCATTTCCCCCAGCTGGTCACCCTTGGGGGGGCAATTGGCCTATGTGTCGTTTGAATCGCGTAAACCGGTGATCTATGTGCACGATGTCTCCACTGGCAAGCGCCGCGTGGTGGCCAATTTCCGTGGTTCTAACAGCGCGCCCAGCTGGTCGCCAGATGGGCGCACCTTAGCTGTGACATTGAGCCGTGATGGTGGCTCACAGTTGTTTGTGATTGACGCCAACGGCGGTGAACCCCGCCGCTTGACACAATCAGCCGGTATTGACACCGAGCCGGTGTTCTCGCCCGATGGCACGGCCATTTATTTTGTGAGTGACCGTGGTGGTGCCCCACAGATTTACCGCATGCCTGCCTCAGGTGGGCCTGCCAACCGAGTCACCTTCAACGGCACCTACAACATTTCCCCTGCCATCAGCCCCGATGGCCGTTGGTTGACTTACATCTCGCGCATAGGCGGTGCTTTCAAGCTCCATGTGATGGACATTGCCAGCGGCAACGTGGCGGCCATCACCGATACCAACCGCGATGAGCGCCCCAGCTTTGCTCCCAACAGCCGGCTGATCGTGTACGCGACCCAACAAGACGGCCGCGAAGCCTTGATGACCACCACCTTGGATGGCCGAATCAAAGCCCGTTTGTCCGGTCAAGGTGGCGATTTACGTGAGCCCAATTGGGGCCCGTTTAGCAAAGTGTTGCCTTAATTTTTTCTCTTCTTTTTGAAATCATTCTTATGAAAAAACTTCTGTTACTCGTCTCCATCGCCGCTGTGTTGTCAGGTTGCGCCTCTGGCGTGAAGTTGGATGACGTGCAAGTCGATGACCGTTCCGGTGGCAATGCAGGCCAAATGAGTGGCGTGAATAGCTTGAACTCGCGTGGCTTGGGTGCCATGCAAGGCATCAAGCAAGGCCCCGTGGGTGTCGAGCACATCATTTACTTCGACCTAGACAGCTACAGCGTCAAGGCGGAATACCAAACCGTGCTTGATGCGCATGCCCGCTACTTGCGTGCTGACCGCAACCGCCGTGTCAACATTGAAGGCCACACCGACGAACGTGGCGGCAGTGAATACAACTTAGCTTTGGGCCAAAAGCGTTCAGATGCTGTCCGTCGCTCGTTGTCGGTTTTGGGCGTGCCTGAGAGCCAAATGGAATCTGTGAGCTTTGGTAAAGAAAAACCCGTGGCGCAAGGCTCGGATGAGTCGGCTTATTCACAAAACCGTCGCGCGGCGCTGAACTACCAATGACATTGAACCCTTCTTTTGCCCTCCGCGCCGTGGCTTTGGCCGCGGGCATGGTGTTGAGCCTGAACGCCAGTGCCGCGCTGTTTGAAGACACCGAGGCCCGTCGAGCCATTCTTGATTTGCGTGAACGTATCGAGCGCCAAGGCGAGGCAATTCAAAACTTCCAGCGCAGTTTGCTTGAACAACAAAACCAGTTTGAAGCCCTGCGCGAAGAAACGGCTCGCTTGCGCGGTGAAAAAGAAGAATTAACCCAAGAACTGCGCCGCGCTAAAGAGTTGTCGCAAGGCGTTGATGACCGCTTGAAAAAGTTTGAGCCCAGCACCGTCAAAGTCGATGGCGTGGAGTTTGTGGCGGACCCCGCAGAAACCAAGGCTTACGAAGACGCCTTGGCTGTGTTTCGCAAAGGCGAGTTTGGTGCAGCCGGCATCGCATTTACTGACTTCATCAAACGCAACCCAAAAAGCGGTTATGTGGTGCCCTCGTTGTTTTGGGTGGGTAATGCTCAATACGCCAGCCGCGATTACAACAACGCCATCAAAAACTTCAACGTTTTGCTGAGTAAAGCCCCGAACCACATGCGTGCGGCAGATTCAATGCTGTCGTTGGCCAACTGTCAGTTGGAGTTGAAAGACATCAAGGCGGCGCGCAAGACCTTGGCAGAAGTCGTGAAAACTTATCCCCACACAGAGGCGGCCAGTGCTGCCACTGAACGCTTGGCGAAGCTCAAGTGAGTGCCTTAGCCGCGCTCACCCAAGAGGTCCTTTGGGCCTTTTTTTTAGCCGGCGCGCTGCTGGGGGCGATCAGCCAACGTACACATTTCTGCACCATGGGCGCGGTGTCGGATGTGGTCCACATGGGCGACTGGACGCGTGCCCGCCAATGGCTCTGTGCCATTGGCGTTGCCATGGTTGGTTTTGCTGCACTGGCTGATTTTGGGCTCATTGACCCAAGCAAAACCCTTTATTTCAGTACCCGGTTCATGTGGCTGTCTACTTGGGTGGGAGGCTTGATGTTTGGCTACGGGATGGTCATCGCCTCGGGTTGCGGCAACAAAACCTTGGTGCGCATCGGTGGCGGCAACCTCAAATCGGTGGTGGTATTCATGGCGATGGGCGTGAGCGCTTTTGCCACACTCAAAGGCATCACGGCCGTGCTGCGTGTGAACACGGTGGACACTTGGTTCACCGAAATTCCCACGGGTGCAACCCTCGGGTTCTTGGCCATTCCTGGCTTGGGTTACATCTTGGGCGGAGTTTTGCTTGTGCTGACGCTTCGCCACAAAGATTTTTGGACCCTAGACAGCCTTTTGGCTGGCGTCGGGGTGGGCAGCCTTGTGGTCGCCATGTGGTGGGTCAGTGGCCATTTGGGCTTTGTGCCAGAACATCCAGAAACCTTGGAGGCTGTTTATTTGGCGACCAGTTCGGGGCGCATCGAAGCCTTGAGTTTTGTGGCGCCGGTGGCGTCCACCTTAGACTGGCTGATGTTCTACAGCGACCAATCTAAGGTGCTGACGACAGGCGTGGTTGCCGTGGCGGGGGTCGTTTTGGGCTCTGCCGCCTCGGCGCTGCTGAGCCAAACTTTCCGCTGGGAAGGCTTTGCCGACGCGCGCGATTTGGGCCAACACTTGTTTGGCGGCGTCTTGATGGGCGTTGGCGGGGTGACCGCGATGGGCTGCACGTTTGGCCAAGGCTTGAGCGGCATTTCGACTTTGAGCCTCAATGCGTTCATGGCGTTGGCAGCTATCTTGGTGGGGGCTGTGGTTTCGTTGCGCCAACAAGCCGCGCGCTTGGAGCGCACCGCCTGTGCTTGAATCTTCTGTCACCGCCCGCCGTTTTGGCGGTTTAGAACGTTTGTACGGCGTCAACGGTGCAGCGCGTATTCGTGCCGCGCATGTGGTGGTCGTGGGCGTGGGCGGCGTGGGGTCGTGGACGGTGGAGGCCTTGGCGCGCAGTGGGGTGGGGCACTTGACACTGATTGACCTCGACAACGTGTCCGAGTCCAACATCAACCGACAAATTCATGCCCTCGATGACACACTTGGCATGGCCAAAGTCGAAGCTATGCGCCAGCGCATTGCCCACATCAACCCTGCGTGTGAGGTGAGCTGTATCGAAGACTTTGTGGAACCCAGCAACTGGCCCAGCATCTTGAATGGCGCAGCGGTGGATGCCGTGGTTGACGCCTGCGATCAGGTCAAAGCCAAAACGGCCATGGCTGCTTGGGCCTTGAAGCAAAATGGCTTTTTTATCACAGTGGGTGCCGCTGGCGGCAAGCGGCTGGCACACAAAGTGGACATCGACGACTTGTGCCACACCAGCCACGATCCGCTCTTGGCCAAACTACGCTACAACCTTCGCCGCGAACACGGTGCGGCGCGTGATGGCAAAAAAATAGGCATTGTCTGTGTGTTCAGCCGTGAGGCGGTGGCATCGCCTGATGCCAGTTGCAATATGCAAGGTGACGGCTCATTGAACTGCAGTGGCTACGGTTCTGTGGTCAGCGTGACGGCGACTTTTGGTCAATGCGCTGCGGGATGGGTGCTCGATCAAATTTCTTCCCGCCCATTGCTAAAACCGTGAAAAATACGTTATACTTTTAGGCTTCGCGGGGTACGAAATAAACGTCAAATACCTCGTGTGATGGGACCATAGCTCAGTTGGTAGAGCAGCGGACTTTTAATCCGTTTGTCGTGGGTTCGACCCCCGCTGGTCCCACCAAAAAACATAATGAAATCAAGGACTTAGAGAAATCTAAGTCCTTTTTTCTTGCTCAAAATTAGAGTGCGCACCGACTACGCACTTTTTCTCCCTTTTTCTTGTCCTTTTCGTGCAGCTAACGTAAGCTACATCGTTCTATGACAGAGAAAAAAGACACTACGCACGTACTTGTTCCCCACGTTCTTGTCGTCTTCCAACGCCCTCGCAGCAGTGTCTGGCAGTGTCGCCATCAAGTTGATGGCAAATGGCAACGTGAAAGCACCAAGCAGAGCTGCAGTGGCCGTAAGTTCATCGCTAACCAATTCAATAGTTGGACTTGTGGTGCTCAAGATTCATCGCACAACCATTTTTAAGCTCGCTTATGAAAACCATAACTCCTATTCAGGATGATGTAGTTTTATCATCTCAATTCATAGAATCAACCTTAAAACCATCGTTGACATACGATGAGATTATTCAAAAACTGACGACAAGTTGGGGGAGTTTCTCTAAGCATTTGAAATGGATTCAATCCGAAGTAACTTTTTCTATTGGCCAAGGTGCCACAAATGCTGTTGCTGGTACTGAGTCAAGTGGATTGATTTCAATGTCTGTGACTCAAAAGAGTGCCGCTTTACTTGCATTTAAATTGTGGAATGATCTAATATCAGATATAAAACTAACGGAATCTCAAAGTTCAAGTTCTGATATAACTCTCAATTATTCAAGTGCCACCGGCAATGGGACATATTCAAAATTTGGCAATTTGTATGTAACTTCAGACTCAAATTCTTATAGAATTTCTGCTGATCGAATTTGGTTAGCCTCGCAGTGGACTGCTAATGGAGACTCAGGCTTGAGTAATGGCGGTTATGGCCTGATAACTATGATCCACGAAATTGGACATTCGTTGGGATTATCCCACCCCGGGATATACAACGCAGGCTCAGGTGGCAGCATAACTTTTGATGCGAATGCAGAATTTCAGCAAGACAACAGAAGTTTGACTGTTATGTCTTACTTTGGCGGTTATGCAATTGGATCTGGTTGGACCCAAGATGGGACATATTTAGATTATCTGTATCCACAAACGCCGATGGTGGGTGATATTTTGGCAATTCAATATCTTTATGGAGCCAATTTAACAACGCGAACTACCGATACGATTTATGGATATAACTGTAACATTTCATCATCAGATCCAGTAAAGAGTATTTTTGATTTCTCTTTAAATACGCATCCTATTTTTACTATTTATGATGCCGGAGGTAATGATTTACTAGATTGCTCTAACTATTCAAATTCACAAACTATTGATTTGACACCAGGTCAATACTCATCTGTTTTGGGTATGGTAAGAAATGTGGCGATTGCATTTAATACATCCATCGAATGTGCAATAAGTGGCGCAGGTAATGATGTACTAATCGGAAACAGTTCAAACAACACACTCAATGGAGGAGATGGAAACGATATTCTAACTGGTGGCGCCGGTAACGATATCCTGATTGGGGGTGCTGGAACTGCAGACTATGCGTGTTATGCGTATAGTCATACTAATTATTCTGTTTCATACATCAATAGTGTAATTACTGTGACCTCCTCCAGCGAAGGTGTCGACACTTTATCTGGCATTGAATATTTGAGATGTTTCGATGGAGATTATTCAATTGAAAGCTTAATTGATCCGGTGGATAACACGGCCCCCACTGTAAACACATTCGTCCCAGCTAGTGGTTCAAAAGGCGCGTCAGAAGATAGCAATATTGTTTTTATATTCAGCGAATCGATTACCAAGGGTTCTGGGTTAATTCGTCTTCGAAAAATGACTGCTGTAGGTGATGTTGTTGAGACTTTTGATGTCGCTAACAGCTTATTGATATCAATCAATGAATCCACTTTGACCATCAATCCTAGTTCAAATTTAGAAAGTGGAACCAAATATTACGTGACATTTGATAGCGGTGCTATTTTAGATTTATTTGGCAATAATTTTGTCGATTCTGCCACCTATAATTTCACCACAGGATATACAGGGACAAATGGCAACGATATCCTAACTGGAACATCAAATGTGGACTATCTAAATGGCTTGTCAGGTAATGATGTACTCACGGGGGGGGGCGCGATCGATTTTATGGATGGTGGTGACGGATCAGATGTTTATGTGGTGACTATGTCTACTGATCATGCTGCAGCTGAGGTCACGGATACAGGAAGCATTGGAATTGATGAAGTCCGGTTTTCTTCAAGTGTTGCGGGTTCAACATTGACCCTGTATCAAGGTGATACTGGAATAGAAACTGCCGTTATTGGCACTGGAACGGCATCTGTCGCGGTTAGCACGGCTACCACGGCATTGAATATTAATGCATCTGCAGTGGCTAATGCCATGAGAATTACTGGTAATGCAGGTAGCAATAGTCTTTTAGGTACCGCCTATGCGGACACGTTGATTGGTGGAGCAGGTTTGGATAAAATGGATGGTGGAGGCGGAGCCGACCTTTATGTCATCGCGTTAGCTGGGGATCACACTGCGGCAGAAATTACGGATACGGGTTCCTTTGGTACTGATGAAGTGTTGTTTACATCAACGATCGCCAATAGCAAACTAACGCTTTATAAGGCCGATACAGGCCTTGAAAAGATTACGCTAGGTACAGGAGGTATTTCCAATATTGATACTTCGGGCATAACGGCACTGAGCATTAATGCTTCAGCAGTACTGAATGGTCTGACACTGGTCGGTAATGCCGGCATCAATACACTCACAGGCACGGCATTCAATGACACTATTGACGGTGGAGGTGGTGCCGATAAATTAATTGGTGGGAAAGGAAATGATACCTATATTGTGGACAGTACAAATGATGTGGTCACCGAATCGACCAACGCTGGTACTGACGCGATCTCGACGTTCGTCAACTATACCTTACCTAATAACGTCGAAAATCTAACTTTGATCGGACAAGCAGCAATTAATGCAACGGGCAATTCATTGGCTAATGTTATTAGTGGCAATGATGCAAATAATATCATCAACGGTGGCAAAGCTGCCGATAGTCTGTGGGGTGGCTTGGGTTGCGATTCGTTTGTATTCACTACAGGTAGTAGCGGCCAAACTGCAACAACCCTAGACAAAATAATGGACTATAGCAGGGGGATGGTTGGGGTTGGGGATTTGATTGACTATGTTTCCAATTTAACGGTTGGAGGTTCTGCATCAGCTGCTACCACAACCGAGGCTTCAATCAATACGGCAACAGGTGTGGCTACTTTTGCAGCAGGCTCTGGTACAACGCTATCAGATGCAATATCAGATATTGCAACAAGGATGACTACAGTAATCAACACTAAAGGCGAGTTTGCTTTATTTGAAATCATCAATAGTGGTGATTACTATGTATTCATTTCTGATGGCGCTGCAGGCGTGGGTAGTAATGATGTCTTGATTCAACTCGTGGGCGTGAATTCCATCAATGGAATTGATATTACAGGTGGTAATTTGACACTTAATTAATTAAATAAATAAATAAATAAATTTTGACTTTGATCTCCTAACACAGAGTTGAACTGAAGCGAGATGCAAAAGGTTATGTAGCAATGTCCAGTCGCTGCTTCGGAGTCAGATCAGAGGTTGATGATTTATGCGGAAAAGTTGAGAATTAGCTCAATTCGGAACAGACAACTACTTGCGACTTCTTCAAGCTGATTTAAATGTGATTACAGACTTAGCTAATAGTTAGCTTCAAGTTAAGGCAGTTCTAAATAGTTATGAAGAAATGCGATCTTGGATGCTTCGCTCTGTAGACCTTAACGCTCAGGAATCGGAGCGAATGATGCGCTATCAGGCGATGCTCGAAAAAAGACTTTCAACCGCTATGACTGAGTTGTTAGCTTTACATAAACTCCATAAAAGCAATCCTTAAGGGCTTGTTATTTTAATTAATTAAAATATTAGATTGCTCAATCATCAGTTTTTTGCAAAACGAACTGGTCAATATCTGATGAACATGAATTTCAATCATGTCCGAACTTTAAAACTCAAACAGCTATGACTGAAATTTTTATTGTTTCGTACTTTGTTGCCTTGATTACCACACTTGTCATCAAGACACCCATCATCAAAGGGCCGTGGCTATTTTTGCTGCGTGCGTTTTTTCCGAATTGGAAATTTTTCCATGCAGTGGGTTATGTGCCGCACCTCTATGCGCGTTCGGCTGTGCAGCTTGCATCAGGCGAGTTGCAGTGGGCGGACTGGGTGTTGATCTACCCACGTCGTGTGCGCCGTTTGAGCCATTGGGTGCACAACCCCGACACCAACATGGGCCTTGCCCAGCAAAACATGGTGGACCACTTTTGGGCCGATTTACATGATTTACCCGAGGGAGCAGATCCGCGTCGCTTGGTCAGCTACAAGATGATTCAGCGCTTGACAGACCAAGTGCTGCGTGAGCACGATATGAAATTCACGCACCGTCAATTTGAGCTGCGTATGGCCCTCGATGGCCCCGAAGGCCACTTAGACACACAGGTGATGATGACCTCGCCGGCGGAGCTGGCATGTTGAGCGCGGCCTTCATTCAAGTTTGGGTGGATGCACCCACGGTCATGGCCATCCGCGCCACGGAGCTGGTGTTTGCTTGGAGCCTGAGCATTCAAACGCTGGAGTATTTGCGCATGGGCAAGCACACCGCGAGCGGCGCCTTTTGGTCATGGCCCTTGCAACGGTACGATATTCCGAATGCCCCTGTGCGGGCTTTGCTCGATGTGCTGTTCAAGCCGCAACTGCATCAGTTGCATTTGGTGTTGCGTTTGTGTGCTGCGTTGACCTTGGCTTTGCAGGGCGCCTCGCTGCCCTTGATGGTGTTTTTGTTTGTCGGCAATTTGCTCATCCTCATCCGTTGGCGTGGTGCGTTCAACGGCGGCAGCGACTTCATGACCTTGGTGGTGCTCACAGGCTTGCTTATCTCACAAGTGGTGGGCGTGTTGGGTAATCCAGAGTTGGGTTGGCAAGCCGGCTTTTGGTACATCGCCATTCAAGCCATCACCTCATACTTCATGTCGGGGGCGGTGAAGCTACTGCGGCCTGAATGGCGCAATGGTTCGGCCATGACCATCTTTTTGAACGGGGCCATTTATGGGCCGCTTTCTGCCACGCATCCATTGCGTAACAAATGGCTGGCGATGATGGGCTCGTGGGGCTTTATCGTGTGGGAAATTTTGTTTCCCTTCAGCTTGCTCGACCCACGCTTGGCCACTGTGTTTTGCGCCGTGGCGGCGTTGTTTCACTTCTTGGTGTTTTGGTTCTTTGGCTTGAACCGATTTTTCTGGGCGTGGGTGTGTTCGTTCCCCGCCATCATTTGGTGTAGCGCGCAGTTCAGTGCGCGCTTTATTTAAGCCATCGTGGCTTCAATCGCATCCATGGCTTCGGTCAGTTCCAGCCAGCGCACTTCTAGCTCGGCCAGTTCGTCTTCCACCGCTTTGAGGCGTTTGCCTGCTTCGGCAATGTCAGCGGGGGGCAGTGGCGTGGCAAGTTTGTCGTGCAGCGCTGTCTTCTCAGCTTCTAACGTGGCCATGCTTTTTTCCACGCCATCCATCTCTTTTTTCAACGGGCGTTTCTTCTCGTTGATCTCTTTGCGCAACTGAGCGTCTTCCTTGCGTTGGTCGCGTGAGGCAATAGGCGCAGCGGCTTTCACTGCGGGTGGAGCAGCTTGCACGGCAGGTGCTGCCACTTCAGCCACAGTCGCAACAACAGCCGGCTTGAGCGCCGCTGCATTGGCAGCAGCCACAGCTTCAGCACGCAAGCGTTTGCCTTCTTCCAGCAAATAGCGCTGGTAATCGTCCAAGTCGCCGTCAAACGGCTCAACGCCACCGCGTGACACCATCCAGAACTCGTCACACACAGCGCGCAACAACGCACGGTCATGGCTGACCAGCATCACGGTGCCTTCAAACTCGTTGAGCGCCATGCTCAGCGCTTCGCGGGTGGCCAAGTCCAAGTGGTTGGTGGGCTCGTCCATCAGCAAGAGGTTGGGTCGTTGCCACACCAACATGCACAGCACGAGGCGGGCTTTTTCGCCACCGCTCATGCTGCCCACGGCTTGCTTGACCATGTCACCGCCAAAGTTGAACTGGCCCAAGAAGCTGCGCAAGTCTTGCTC
>CANFZT010000017.1 GCA_947451565.1 Comamonadaceae bacterium
AGAGCACCACCAGATTGGTACTCGATCACGCGGGTTTCAAAGAAGTTACGTTCTTTCTTGAGGTCGATCATCTCGCTCATCCAAGGGAAGGGGTTCTCTTCGTTGGGGAACAAGGCTTCTAAACCGATTTGCGTGGCACGGCGGTTCGCAATGTAGCGCAGGTAGCCTTTGAACATAGATGCGTTCAAGCCCAATACGCCGCGTGGCATGGTGTCTTCGGCATAGCGGTATTCGAGTTCGACGGCCTGCATGAACAAGGCTTTGATTTCTTCTTTGAACTCAGCTGTCCACAGATGTGGATTTTCCAGCTTGATCTGATTGATCAAGTCGATGCCGAAGTTGCAGTGCATGGACTCGTCACGCAAGATGTATTGGTACTGCTCAGCAGCTCCCGTCATTTTGTTTTGGCGCCCTAAGGCCAAAATTTGTGTGAATCCCACGTAGAAAAACAGACCTTCCATCAAGCAAGCGAACACGATCAAAGACTTTAAGAGTGTTTGGTCAGTTTCTGGCGTGCCGGTGTGGAAATTAGGATCCATGATCGCGTCGATGAACGGAATCAGGAACTCGTCTTTGTCGCGGATGGATTTGACTTCGTGGTAGGCGTTGAAGATCTCGCCTTCGTCCAAACCCAAAGACTCAACGATGTACTGGTAGGCGTGTGTATGGATCGCTTCTTCAAACGCTTGGCGCAACAAGAACTGGCGGCACTCAGGCGCGGTGATATGGCGGTAGGTGCCCAACACGATGTTGTTGGCAGCCAAAGAGTCGGCCGTGACGAAGAAGCCGAGGTTGCGCATGATCAAACGGCGTTCGTCATCGGTCAGACCATTGGGGTCTTTCCACAACGCGATGTCGCGCGTCATGTTCACTTCTTGGGGCATCCAATGGTTGGCACAAGTGGCGAGGTATTTTTCCCAAGCCCATTTGTATTTGAAAGGCACCAATTGGTTGACGTCAGTTTGGCCGTTGATGATGCGCTTGTCAGCAGCGGTCACGCGACGGGTGCTGCTGGCAGCTGCGGATGTCGCAGGGGCAACCAGTGCTGTTGCGCCATCATTCAAAGTGCGGGTCGCCGCAACAGGCTGCATGGCAGGTGTCGCAGAAAGAGGTGGGAGTTCCATCGAGCGGCTAAGAGTGCCGCTTGCAAGAGGTGATGGCGATGAGGGCTTGACTTCTTCGTCCCAGGTCAGCATAAAAAATTATCCAATGTGCGAATTATGAATGCAACGAAGACAAACGCAAAGCATTCGTGAACTTCGTTGGCTTTTTTTGTTGTGCAATTACAAATCAATGTGCACAAAATCACTGACACGATTCGCAAGTGGGGTCATCCACACCGCAGAATTTGATATCGGTGGCGGGGATGGCATTCATTTGCGCTTGCGCAGCCGCGGCGGCTGCCTCGAGTGCACTCATGCCACCTGCTGCTGGGCCCGAAGACACAGCGTTGTGCGAGCCAGCTTGCACGGTTGATTTCTCAACTTGTTGTGCGCTAGATGTGCGGAGGTAATACGTGGTCTTCAAGCCGCGCAACCAAGCGAGCTTGTAGGTTTCATCAAGCTTCTTGCCAGATGCGCCTGCCATGTAGATGTTGAGCGATTGCGCTTGGTCAATCCACTTCTGACGACGAGATGCAGCTTCGACCAACCAAGTCGGCTCCACCTCGAATGCGGTGGCGTACAAGGCTTTGATTTCTTGTGGCACGCGGTCAATGGGGCGCAGTGAACCGTCGAAGTGCTTCAGGTCCATGACCATCACGTCGTCCCACAAGCCGAGGCGCTTCAAGTCGTGCACCAAGTAATGGTTGATGACCGTGAATTCACCGGACAAATTCGACTTGACCGATAAGTTGCCAAAACATGGCTCGATCGATGCATCCACGCCAATGATGTTGGAGATGGTCGCCGTTGGCGCGATGGCCACGCAGTTGGAGTTGCGCATGCCGTCTTTGGCAATCTTGGCACGCAGGGCATCCCAATCCATGGTTTTGCTGCGGTCAACTTCGAGGTAGCCGCCACGGGCTTGCGACAACATGTCGAGCGAGTCGATCGGCAAGATGCCTTTGTCCCACAACGAACCTTTGTAGCTCGCATATTGGCCTCGTTCTTTGGCCAACTCAGACGATGCCCAGTAAGCGTAGTAGCAAACGGCTTCCATCGAGCGGTCAGCAAACTCAACCGCGGCTTGTGAGGCGTAAGGCACGCGCATTTCATACAAGCTGTCTTGGAAGGCCATGATGCCCATGCCCACAGGGCGGTGACGCAAATTAGAGTCGCGTGCCTTCTTGACGGCGTAGTAGTTGATGTCGATCACGTTGTCGAGCATGCGCATGGCCACTTTGATGGTGCGCTTGAGTTTGTCGTGGTCGAGTTCTTTGCCGTTGGGGCCATCTTTCAAGTGCTGCGACAAGTTGACGGAACCCAGGTTACACACCGCTGTTTCGGTGTCGCTGGTGTTGAGCGTGATCTCAGTACACAGGTTCGATGAGTGCACCACGCCCACGTGTTGCTGGGGTGAACGCACGTTACATGGGTCTTTGAACGTGATCCATGGGTGGCCAGTTTCAAACAACATGGTCAGCATCTTGCGCCACATGTCGGTCGCTTGCACGGTCTTGCAAGGCTTGATTTCGCCGCGCTTGGCTTTGGCTTCGTAGGCCACGTAGGCTGCTTCGAATTCTGCGCCGAACAAGTCATGCAAATCAGGCACATCAGAGGGAGAGAACAAGGTCCACTCGCCTTTTTCCATCACGCGACGCATGAACAAGTCGGGAATCCAGTTGGCGGTGTTCATGTCGTGGGTGCGGCGGCGGTCGTCACCGGTGTTCTTGCGCAACTCGAGGAATTCTTCGATGTCCAAGTGCCATGTTTCGAGGTAGGTACACACGGCGCCTTTGCGCTTGCCACCTTGGTTCACCGCCACAGCAGTGTCGTTGACGACCTTCAAGAATGGCACCACGCCTTGTGATTCGCCGTTGGTGCCCTTGATGTGGCTGCCCAAAGCGCGCACGCGTGTCCAGTCGTTGCCCAAGCCGCCCGCAAATTTAGACAGCAAAGCGTTTTCTTTGATCAATTCGTAAATGCCGTCCAAGTGGTCAGGCACGGTGGATAAGTAGCAGCTCGAGAGCTGTGAACGCAAAGTACCGCTGTTGAACAAGGTGGGCGTGCTCGACATGAAGTCGAACGATGACAACACCTCGTAGAACTCGATGGCGCGGGCTTCGCGGTCCACTTCGTTGAGCGACAGGCCCATGGCCACACGCATGAAGAAGGCTTGTGGCAATTCGATGCGTGTCTTGCGTACGTGCAGGAAATAACGGTCATACAAAGTTTGCAAGCCGAGGTAATCGAACTTCAAGTCGCGATCGGCTTTGAGCGCTGCACCCAAACGTGGCAGGTCAAACTGGAGCATGGCATGGTCGAGCAAGTCGTTTTCCACACCTTTTTTGATGAACTGAGGGAAATACTCTGCGTAATGCTGACCCATGTCTGCGTGCAGCACTTCCTTGCCCAACACCTCTTTGGCGATGGTGTGCATCAACAAGCGTGCGGTCGCGTAGGTGTAGTCTGGATCTTTTTCGATCAGCGTACGTGTAGCCAAGATGGCCGCCTTGTACACCTCATCCATGGGCACACCGTCGTACAGGTTGCGCATGGTTTCAGCCATGATGGGGTCTGGTTTGACGTCAGCACCCAACCCCGCGCAGGAGTCGTTAATTAGGCGTTGCAGGTTGTGCATGTCCAACGCAACACGCTGGCCATTGTCGATCACATGCAAAGTGGGTGCTGCAGGGGCTTGTTCTTCCTTGATGTGGGCACGCTCTTGGTTGCGACGCTCGCGATACAACACATAAGCACGCGCGATTTCGTGGTGGCCACCACGCATCAAACCCAATTCAACTTGGTCTTGCACGTCCTCAATGTGGAAAGTGCCGCCACCTGGACGCGAGCGCATCAAGGCACGAACGACAGCTTGCGTCAACACTTCCACGACTTCGCGCACGCTGGCAGATGCAGCACCTTGTGTGCCGTGTACCGCCAAAAATGCTTTCATCATGGCCACGGCGATCTTTGCGGGTTCAAAAGGAACGACCGCGCCGTTGCGGCGAATGATTTGGTAATGCGCCAACATGGTGGGGTTCTCAGTGGCTGCGCGGTCGTGTGCGACAGACGGGTTGCCCATGGGTGTTGCGTGCACAGAGGTCTCAGCTGTTTGCATGTTTTTTTCTTCCTGGTGAGCGATTCAATAGTGCGTATAAAAAGCGGTGCCATGACCGCTTTTCTGAAATTCAAGCCAACACTATATCTGGTGTTCGCCAGTCTGCCAATACGCTACCGGTAGCGTTTTGGTAGAAAATGATTACATTTGTAATTTCACGAAATCAAGGGAATGGCAGACGTCGTCTTTGACCTCTTCGGGCGCTCAATATCGACGCGAATTTAGATTCGAAATCTAGGGTGGATGCCTGATCGCGAGGGATTTGATCTGCTGATACGCATGTCTTCTTGGGATGAGGCAGCTATGCACAAAATTTGTGCAGAAAAACTTTTTTGTTCGATGACGAAAAATTAATTTTGCAAGGGCAAGTTGTCGTCGGGCCAACCCAAAGATTTTTGCAAAAGTAGCCAGTCAAATCCTGCGCCTGGGTCTTGTTTGCGAACAGGCGCGATGTGCTCGTGACCTGCGATGTGGTGGAGCTGGTAGCGTTGCGCAATGGCTGCGCACACACTGCTGAGCGTTTCGTACTGAGAGGCTTCGAACGTATGGCCTTCTAAGCCTTCGAGTTCAATGCCAATCGAAAAGTCGTTGCAGTTGTCGCGCCCTTGGTAGGTTGAACGGCCTGCGTGCCACGCACGGTCGTCGCAGCTGACAAATTGAATCAAGGCGCCATCGCGGCGAATCACAAAGTGGGCGGACACCTCAATGCCGCGAATTTGTTGGAAGTAGGGGTCGGCATCCCAATCCAGCGTGTTGGTGAACAGGGCTTCAATTTCAGGGCCGCCGTATTGGCCTGGGGGCAGGCTGATGGCGTGCACCACGACCAAGTCAATCGAGGTGTTCGCGGGGCGAGGTCCAAAGTTGGGTGAGGGTGTGTGCTTGGCAAAGCGGTACCAGCCATCGCGCCACAGGGGGCTCATGGTGTTAGCCCTCATGGCTGTCGCGGTGCGCTTTGCTGCAGTACATGCCTTGCGTGCCACGAATGGCATCGTCTTCTGGCACATGGGTGCCACAGTGGGCGCAGGGCAGCATCACTTGTGGGCCTAATTTTTTTGTCGAGGGTTGGTCAGGCTTTCGCTGCTGGCGAATCCACCAAATGCCGGCGAAGACGATGAGCAGTAAAAAAAGGTATTTCATGCCACCCGTCCCAAAATGACTTCCAGTACAAAACGAGACCCTGCATAGCCCAGCAGCAGTAGGCCTGAACCGATGTAAAGCACACGCACAGCTTTGCGGCCACGCCAACCAAAGCGGCTGCGGCCGGTGAGCAGCACCGCAAAGGTCAGCCATGACAGCAGCGAGAAAACGGTTTTGTGATCCCAGCGCCAAGCGGCTTGTGCGCCATACAAACGATCACCAAACAGCCAGCCTGCGCCTAAGGTGGCGGTGAGCAGCACAAAGCCAGCCGTGACGAAGCGGAAGGTCAAACGCTCCAGTGTGAGCAAAGGCAAACCCACATGGCTGTCAGCACCTTGGCGCATATTTTTTTCAGCGCGGCTCATGAGCCAGGCGTGCACGACGGCGGCGGCAAACAAACCATAAGACGCCACACCCAGCGCCAAGTGCAGTGGAAGTAACGGGGATGTTTGTGTGTGCAGCACCGTGCCTGGAAATGCCGCCGCAATCAGCACCACGGCAGCCCCCACGATGGACAGCGTCCAGCGGGTCCGCAGTTGCGGGAACCAGTGCTGCTCCAGCACATAAAAAGTGAGCATCAGCCACGCCGTGACGGACAGCGCTGGCGCGAAACCAAAGCGTAAGCCGTCTGTTTGCGGTGCAAACAAGGCAAATACCAGCCCCAAACCGTGCAGTGCCCATGGCACGCTCAAGAGGCGGTGCCCCATCTCAGGGGCCACGCGTGGGCCGATGAGCGCCGTCAATGCGTAAGCAGCTGCCGTAGGAACGCCAAGCCAAAGGTTGAGCGGGATGTCGCTGGCTAAAATCATGACAACAGTTTAGCGTTTCGCTACACACGCAAAAAACCAGCCCTTCAAAGGGGTTTATATGGCCTCAGCCCTTACCGACAAACTCTCGCGCCTCGTCAAACACATCAGCGGACAGGCCCGCATCACCGAAAGCAACGTGGCCGACATGTTGCGCGAGGTGCGCATGGCTTTGCTTGAGGCCGATGTGGCCTTGCCGGTGGTGCGTGATTTCATTGCGCGCGTCAAAGACAAAGCGCTGGGCCAAGAAGTCGTGGGCTCTTTGCAGCCCGGTCAAGCCTTGGTGGCCATCGTCAACCAAGAGTTGGCAGCCACCATGGGCGAAGGCGTGAGCGACTTGAACCTCGCGGCCCAGCCCCCCGCCGTGATTTTGATGGCCGGTTTGCAAGGTGCTGGTAAAACCACTACTACCGCCAAGTTGGCGCGTTGGCTCATCAACCAACGCAAGAAAAAGGTACTGACCGTTTCTGGCGACGTGTACCGCCCCGCCGCGATTGAACAGCTCAAAACCGTGACGGCCCAAGCCGGTGCCGAATGGTTCCCCAGCTCGCCCGACCAAAAGCCCGCCGACATTGCCCGTGCGGCGTTGGACTACGCACGCAAGCATTACTTTGATGTGTTGTTGGTCGACACGGCCGGTCGTTTGGCGATTGACGAAGCCTTGATGGCCGAAATCAAACAACTGCACAGCGTGTTGAACCCTGTAGAAACCTTGTTCGTGGTCGATGCCATGCAAGGTCAAGACGCCATCAACACGGCCAAGGCGTTCAGCGATGCGCTGCCCTTGACCGGCATTGTGCTGACCAAGCTCGATGGCGATTCACGCGGCGGTGCCGCTTTGTCGGTGCGCCAAATCACCGGTGCGCCCATCAAGTTTGCGGGTACCAGTGAGAAGCTCGATGGTCTGGAGTTGTTCGACGCCAACCGCCACGCGGGCCGTGTGCTGGGTATGGGCGACATCTTGGCATTGGTTGAGCAAGTCACCGCTGGTGTGGACATGGCCGCGGCGCAAAAACTGGCCGAGAAGGTCAAGCGCGGCGACAGCTTTGATTTGAACGATTTCTTGTCGCAAATTCAGCAAATGCGCTCCATGGGTGGCTTGTCCAACATCATGGACAAATTACCCACGCAAATGGCAGCTAAGGCGGGTCAGGTGGACATGGACAAGGCCGAGAAAGACATTGGTCGCAAGCAAGGCATCATCCACAGCATGACGCCGTTGGAGCGACGCAAGCCTGAGCTCATCAAAGCCACACGCAAGCGCCGCATTGCTGCGGGTGCTGGTGTGCAAGTGCAAGACGTGAACCGCTTGCTCAAAGAGTTTGAGCAAATGCAAACCATGATGAAAAAGATGAGCGGCGGCGGCATGATGAAGATGATGAAAAAGCTCGGAGGCATGAAAGGCATGATGGGCGGCGGTGGCGGCTTCCCTGGCATGCGCTGAACTTCTCGCTTCCCAAGCAAAAAGCCCTGAAGCCTTGCGGCTTCAGGGCTTTTTCAATGGCTGACGAAAGTGGGCTTTAAGCCAACTCTTTCACAAACACCTCACCACGCAGTGAATGCGGGTTGGCTTCGGTGATCTTCACATCAATCAGTTGGTTCATCAACCGCTCAGGGTTGGGGCCGCCTTTGAAGTTGACGATGCGGTTGCACTCGGTGCGCGCGCGCAGCTCGGTGGCGTCTTTCTTCGAGTAGCCATCCACCAGCACGCGTTGCACGGTGCCCACGCGCTGCACGTTAATGTCGCGCATGTTGTCTTCGATGATTCTTTGCACCTCTTGCAAGCGGCGCAGTTTCACCTCGTGTGGTGTGTCGTCGTGCAGGTTGGCCGCAGGCGTGCCAGGGCGAGGGCTGAAGATGAAGCTGAACGAGTTGTCAAAGTACACATCGTGCATGAGCTTGATGAGTTTTTGGTGGTCCTCTTCGGTCTCACCCGGAAACCCCACGATGAAGTCCGAACTCATCGCCATGTCGGGGCGAATGGCGCGCAGTTTTTTCACCGTGCTCTTGTATTCCATGGCGGTGTAGCCGCGCTTCATGGCCATCAAAATGCGGTCGCTGCCGTGCTGCACGGGCAAATGCAAATGGCTCACCAGTTGTGGCACCTTGGCGTACACATCAACCAAACGTTGCGTGAACTCGTTGGGGTGGCTGGTGGTGTAGCGGATGCGTTCGATGCCGGGAATCTCGGCCACGTACTCGATGAGCAGCGCAAAGTCGGCAATCTCTGACGTGCCACCCATCACGCCACGGTAGGCGTTGACGTTTTGGCCTAATAGCGTGACTTCTTTCACGCCTTGTGCGGCCAAGCCCGCGACTTCGACCAACACGTCGTCAAACGGACGGCTCACCTCTTCGCCACGGGTGTAGGGCACCACGCAATAGCTGCAATATTTGCTGCAACCTTCCATGATGCTCACATAGGCGCTGCCACCTTCCACGCGCGCAGGGGGTAAGTGGTCGAACTTTTCAATTTCTGGGAAGCTGATGTCGACTTGTGGGCGCATCAAAGCTTCACGCTGGTTGAGCAACTCAGGCAAGCGGTGCAGGGTTTGCGGGCCAAACACCACATCCACATAAGGCGCGCGGGCAATGATGGTGTCGCCTTCTTGGCTGGCCACACAGCCGCCCACGGCAATCTTGACGCCCTTGGCTTTCAAGTGTTGGATGCGGCCGAGGTCGGAAAACACTTTTTCTTGGGCTTTTTCGCGGACCGAGCAGGTGTTGAACACAATCAGGTCGGCCAGTTCGGGATCGTCGGTTTTTTCGTAGCCTTGGGCCTCGCCCAGCACGTCGACCATCTTGTCCGAGTCATACTCGTTCATTTGGCAACCGAAGGTTTTAATAAAGACTTTGCGGCTCATGGCTGAGCCTCCCCATCGGGATAAAAGCAGCGGTTCATGGTGTTGATCCAGAGGCTGTTGAAGAAGACGTCGATTGTAGTGCGCGCTTGTTTTGCGCACTTTTATAGCTTTTATCGGTTGCGGCAATAATTCGCCACTCAAAGTGGTTATTAAAGCTTATTGCAAACCGAGCCGATACCCACTTACCTGCCTGAAAAGGGCGCGTGTTGCGCGCTACTTTTAGGCTTTATCTGATGCACCCACTCAAGTGAATGGCCATGAAAAAATATTTAAGACTGATCATTGAAATCGTCATGGGCCTGCTCCTCGCAGGCGCTTTGGCTTTTGGCTACTGGAGCTACTCCGGTAAAAACCACATCATGAGCGAGCTGACCGAAGCCAGCGAAGGCGTGACCGAAGCGCAAGAAGAACTCGAAAAGCTGACCAAGGAATTGGAAGAGGCCAAAGAGAAGCTCGAAGAGGCTGAACCCGCTGCTCAACAAATGATGGCGGTCAAAGAATCGTTCAGCAACGGCGTGGTCTTGCAAGATTACGAAGCCTTTATCAAGGCCCAAAAAGGCCCTGTGACCAGCGAGCGTCAACTGGGCTTGGGCGCTTTGCGCTTGTTGACCAAAGGTGCTGACGATCCTGAAACGGTGAGCGCATTCCAAAAAGCCTTAGAAATGGCCGAGTGGTCGTCACGCTTGAAGTCGATTTGTGCGGCGCAAAATGCGCTGGCAGCGGCAGGTCAGAAAGTCAAAGTCTTGGCTGACTGTGCGGCTGAAAAGCAAGAAGCCAAAGGCCACAAGAAGGGCCATGCGGTTCATTGGGATTACGCCGGTGAGATGGGCCCAGAAAATTGGGGCGATGAGTTCCCCACTTGTAGCAAAGGCACCAAGCAGTCGCCTTTGAACATCACCGGTCCTTTCGAGAAATCGAAAGACGTTTTGGTGGTGAGCTACAAAGAAGGACCTTTGAAAATCTTGAACAACGGCCACACCATTCAAGTCAACGTGGAGCCTGGCAGCACCTTGAAGATCAACAAGGACGTGTACAACTTGCTGCAATTCCACTTCCACCGCCCTAGCGAAGAGCAAATCGACGGCAAGCCTATGGCCATGGTGGCGCACTTTGTGCACAAAAATGCCGAAGGCAAATTGGCAGTATTGGGTGTGTTGCTCAACGACGGCAAAGACAATGCCGCCATCCAAACCTTGTGGAACAACGCACCTAAGGCCGAAGGCCCAGAGGTGGTGGTTGACAAAGTCAAGTTTGACCCCAGCAGCCTGGTACCTGCCGCTTTGACGCACTACAGCTACGAAGGTTCGTTGACCACACCACCTTGTACCGAAGGCGTGAACTTCTATATCTTGAAGACACCTGTGGACATTGGTAAGAAACAAGTGGTGGACTTCCCCTTCAAGCGCAACGCACGCCCTGTGCAGCCTTTGAATGGCCGCAAGATCAACGCCAATTGATCGTTTCAGTCCCATGAAAAATGCCTGCATCTGCAGGCATTTTTTTTGATCGTTTGAAACGTTTCAGGAAAGTTTGGGTGGCGGTGATGGCAGGGTGTAGAGCAGTGGCATAGCCACGGCTACCAACAAGCAAACGACCACCACAAAGATCAGCAACAGCTTGAAGAACTCAGGCGAGTCTAGAAACTTGGGCTGAGCTGAGGGCCGCATGTCTTCCATTTTGAATGCGGGTGTTGACCTTTAGCTTATCTGTATGGTCGAGCTTGCAAAGCGCTCGGCTTGGAATCCATCAGGCCTGCATTCGTGTGAACTTCGCATCTCCAAAAGGAGATTGTTCGCTGATTTTCAAATCAGTTTAAGGCGCTCAGAAGAGGGCACCACACGGGTGAGGCGAACACCGTAGCGGTCATTGACCAACACGATTTCACCTTGCGCCACGACGGAATTGTTAACCAGCAGGTCAAGGGGTTCGCCCGCAATGCGATCGAGTTCTACCACGCTGCCTTGTGTGAGGCGCATCAAGTCTTTGATCTTGATTTGTGCACGACCCACTTCGATGGACAGGTTCACCACGATGTTTTGCAACACCTCGGGGTTGATGCTGCCAGGCATGGTTGGCTTGAAGCCTTCCAAGCTTGGCTCGGCATCCTCTGCGTGTGCAGCCACTTCTTCGTGTGTTTCTTGCTCGGCTTCAGGTGCCGCAGTTGCAGCGACTTCAACGTCCTTCGCCTCTGGGGTTGGATTTTCTATTTTTTCGGTCATGATGTGGTCCTGTTTCAGGTTTTTCCGTGAACGTGTTCGTGGTCAATTTGTACGGCCACTTGTGAACCGCGTGTGCCCACGTTGACGTGGAAAGCGGGAACGCCATTGGTACTCATCAGCGCTGTGTCTTCTTTCTTGAAGAACAACAAATCGCCTTCTTGCAAATGGTTCAAATGGTGCAGGGTGGTTTTGAGTTCACCCATGGTGACTTGTAGTTCCAACTTCGCATCACCAACGGCCGACGCGAGATCTTTGCGCCATTTTTTATCAGATTCTTCGTTGCCTTCACCGCTCTGTACACGGCTGCTGAGCAGTTCGCGCACGGGCTTCAAGGTAGCGTAGGGGTAGACCAAGTCAATGAAGCCTTTGCCGCCGCTGGCAGTGGCATCGGCCTCAAAGCGGCTCAAGACGACCAGGTCGTTTTCGTCAGCGATTTGTGCGAATTGAGGGTTGATCTCAGAACTCACATGCTCGCATTCGATCGCCATCAGCGGTCCCCACGCTTCGGTCAGCGAGCGAAAGAACACTTCAAGAATGATTTTGATGATCCGTGATTCGGTGGGCGTGAACAAACGGCCAGAGGGCAGTTCACCCACACCTTTGCCAAAGCCACCAAAGAAGCTGTCCAGCGAGCTGAACACCACATTGGGGTCGATGATGATCACCGAGTTGCCGCGCAGGGGATTCATGCGAACCATGTTGACCGACAACGGGGCACGCAGGCCTTTGAGGTAATCTCCAAACTTCAAAATTTGCACACGCGTGGGGTTCACGCGTGGGCTGGTACGCAGCACTTCAAGCAAGCCAAGACGGAACAGTCGGATGAAGCGCTCGTTGATCATATCGATCGAAGAGACGTTCACACCGAGGCTGCTGTCTTCGCTGGCGAGGTCGTGTTTGCGCACCCGCACACTGTTGTTGAAGCCAGTGTCGGTCTCGATCGAACCGTCGCGCACGCCTTCCGACAGCGCGGCCAGTTCTTCGTCCGAGAGCAGGTTTGATTTCATGGGTGTTTAAAAGTTACTGCATCACAAAAGAGGTGAAGAACACGTCTTCAATGCCCCCGAAGTCTTCGTACTTCATCAGCATTTCATTCATTACGACTTTGATCTTGCTGGCCAACTCAACGCGGAAGTCTGGTTTTGCCACATCGGCTTCTGTGCTTTGACGCATCACGTCGAGCACGGCGGAACGAATGGCAAACTCATGCTTTTTCACGTTGTCGAATACGCGTGAGTCATAGTGCGTCATCACGGCCACTTTCACGACCATGATTTTTTTTGAACTCGTGATGTTGGTCATGAACTCTTTGTCGATTTCCAAGTAAGTGTTTTCAAAGCGTGTGGCTTCGGCTTCTTTCTTGACTTTTGAGGGGCCTTCAGGCGTTGCACCGTGTGCGTTTTCAGCCTCTTTCTCTAGCTCGTCCACTTTTTCGTGGGCAGCTGCTTCGCTCTTGTGCTCAAAGTAGCCAGAGAAATACAAAGTACCGAACATCACCGACATGATCAAAATGATCACGGACAACACGATCACCAAGATCAAAAGAATCGGTTTCTTTTTCTTCGGTTCGCCTTCGACTGCTTCTTCAGTCGGTACTGCTGCTGCTTCTGCCATATCGTTCTCCTAATGTTCAGATTGTCATGCGTAATTTATGCATAGAGGTCAAGCAAGGACGCATTGGCCTTGTTGCGGCCTGAGGCATTGCTAGTAGCGCTGCTGCTGCCGTTGACTTGCGAAGATGAATTGTCTCTAACTTGGGACTGTTTGCCCGAATTTCCAGAGCCGTTTTGTGTGGAGTTGCCACCGCCTTGACCCACATTGACTTGACCGGAATTAATACCAAAGTTTGCAAGTGCTTCACGCAAGCGTTGGCTGCTGTTTTGCAGCAAATCGCGTGTGAGTGGGTTGTCGGCACGGAACACGGCATCGAGTTTGCCGTCTTTCATTTCGAGTTGAATTTCCACGCCACCCAAGTTGGAGGGGCGCAGACCAAATTTCATCTTCCACTCGCCGTCGTTGAGTTGCTTGTGCATACGCGCGGCCAGTTCGGTAGCCATCTTGTCGCTAAGCTGGTCGTAGACCTCGCTCATGTTGGCGTTGGTGGCTTGTGCGGCGTTCGCAGGCGCTGTGTTAACGGCATTTTTGGTGTTGCTCAGTGCTTGTGAAAAGCTGCTGAAGTTGTTGCCTTCGCCTTGCGAGGGTTGCTGATCAGGGTTGCTCTCGGAACCTGCGTCTTCTGAGAAACGAGACAAGAGGGCGCTGACATCTTGTTCATTCACGCCTGTGCTCAAGAGCGACAGCATGTCGATCGTGCTGGGGAGGGGGGTGATGTTGGCAGCGGTTTGGATAGGCAAAACCGCGGCAGGCAAGACGGTGATTTGCAATTGTTGAATAGATGCCATATCAGTGGCCGTCAAGCCAGACAATGTGGGGGCGGCCAATGTGGTTGCTGCTGCGGCCAAGCCTGCGCCAGATGTGCCTATCGTAGGCAAGACTTCAGCGTTGGCAGTCATGGCGTCAAGTGTGCTCGAGAAAAAGGTGTTTGTGTCAGAGGTCTTGAGGGGCAACACGGTGCTTTGCAGTTGTTGAGTCGATGCCGTGTTTGACGGCCCTGTCAATGTGGTGTTGCCTGCTGCCAAGCCTGCGCCAGATGTACCTGTCGTAGGTGAGACTTCAGCGGTGGCTGTCATGGCGTTGAGTGTGCTCGAGACAAAGGTGTTTGTGTCAGAGGTCTTGAGGGGCAACGCGGTGCTTTGCAATTGCTGAATTGATGCCATATTCGATGGCGTTGTCAATGTAGTGATGCCTGTCATGGCAACCGGTTGTGTAGCTAAGGTGCTATCAGTTCCTGATTCGCTGCCTTGCGGTGCACCGCTGAGCACGGTACTTATGGTCGCCTGTAAGGTTGTGGAAGAGGTTTGTGGCAAGTCAATGGCTAAGTCTTGTGCGTGGGAAGCCTGCACCACACTAGTGAGCCCCGTGGCGGGTGTTGCAGGTTGTTGGCTCAATAAGTTTCGAATTTCTGACTCATCCAGACCCATGGACTTGGCAAAGGCGGCCAAGCTCTCAGGGCTGGGTGCCTTTTTAGGGTCAGTGATGATGCGCATTTGCGGACTTAGCTCAATAGTTTGCAGTGAGACTGGGGCCGCAAGTGCCGAAGCGGCTTGCGCTTGAGGCCCAGGCTCGGCTGCAATGGATGTGACGGTGACGGGCAAGGTGCTAGCAGGCATCACAGGCGCACCTTGCATCAAGCTCTCTAATAGAGCGTCTGCGTCGGTCGGCTTGCCCTTATTTGTTTTGTTGCGCTGGCGTGTGTGGGCCGTTGACACATCGCTGTTGTTATCGGCTTGAGACGCGTCGTCTTCTGGGCGCTCTGTGTTGCGCTTATCTTCTACAGCGCGAGAATCTTGTGCGCGTGCCGTCGCTGCTTCTGGCGGCTCAGGTACGTCAGCGGCAAAAGTTGGCCGCTCTTGCGGTACCAAGCGCGCCATTTGGCGCGCCATGACTTGCGCGAAATCGAATCCCAAATTCGCACCTGCAGGCGTGCCAAACCCAGTGCGCGTGCCTTGTGGCAACGTATGGCTGGTGTTGGTTGACACCGACGGAGCCGGTGGCATTTGAAGATAACTGGACAGGTTCATGGTGATCTTTAAACGAGTTTGCCAAAGAGTTAAGCAAGAACCGTGACAGGACAGTTGTTGCCGCTAACGGCGGAGGTGCTCACCTGTGTCAGTTTGACTTGGCACATCGATTGCTTAGTCAACATGCCTCGAAAGTTTTTTCAAGGCAAAAAGAAATCTAAACGTTCCATTTCCAACTGGATTCCTCTCATGAGCACACTCACTCTGTCAACGATTCGACACAACTTGTCGAAATTTGACCTTTCCGGACTAAGTATTCCGGTGGTGGTGCTCGTCATCATGGCGATGCTGGTCCTGCCACTGCCGCCCCTGTTGTTGGACTTTTTATTTACTTTTAACATTCTTTGCAGCTTGGTGGTGATCATGATCGCCATCGGCACACGCAAGCCGCTGGAATTTTCATCCTTCCCCACAGTGCTCTTGTTTGCCACCATGTTGCGCCTGGCGCTGAACGTGGCATCGACCCGTGTGGTCTTGGTCAACGGCCACGAAGGCGCGCACGCTGCTGGTAAGGTGGTGCAGGCTTTCGGTGAGTTCGTGATTGCAGGTAACTATGTGGTGGGTTTCATCATCTTTGCAATTTTGATGATCATCAACTTTGTGGTGGTGACCAAAGGCGCGGGCCGTGTCTCGGAAGTGAACGCCCGTTTCACCTTGGATGCGATGCCCGGCAAACAAATGTCCATCGATGCTGACTTGAACGCTGGCGTGATTGACCAAGAAACCGCCAAAACACGTCGTGCTGAGTTGGCGCAAGAATCTGACTTCTTCGGTTCGATGGACGGTGCCTCTAAATTTGTCAGCGGTGACGCCATGGCGGGCTTGTTGATTCTTTTGATCAACTTGGTCGGTGGTTTGATCATCGGCGTGGCTCAGCATGATTTGCCTGTGGCTGAAGCTGGCAAGATTTACACCTTGCTCACCATCGGTGACGGCTTGGTCGCGCAGATCCCCTCTTTGTTGTTGTCGCTCGCCACCGCCATCATCGTGACCCGTGTGACGACCGCTGAATCTATTTCTGAGCAAGCCTCTGTTCAGTTGGCCAATCCCACCGCTTTGTTCATCTCGGCCGTGATTTTGATTATTCTGGGCATGGTGCCCGGCATGCCGCACTTGATGTTCATCACTTTGGCTTTGGCCTCGGCTGGTTTGGGCTTGATGATCGTCACCCGTGAAGTGCAAGATGAACAAGCAGAGCAAGCCGTCAAAGATGCTGCCCCCGCAGACGTGCCCAAAGAACTCGACTGGGACGATGTGGACCAAGTGGACCTCATCGGCTTGGAAATTGGTTATGGCCTGATTCCTTTGGTCAATGCCGAGACCGGTGGTGAACTGATGACTCGCGTCAAAGGCGTGCGTAAAAAATTGTCTGCCGAGTTGGGCTTCTTGGTGCAGCCGGTGCGTATCCGTGATGACTTAAACATTGACCCCGACGCCTACAACATCGTCCTCAAAGGCGTGGTGCGTGGCAAAGGCGAAGTCAAAGTCGGTCGCGAATTGGCCATCAACCCAGGTCATGTGTATGGCCAGCTCGAAGGTATCCCAACACGCGAACCCGCGTTTGGTTTGGAAGCCGTGTGGATCGAACCTTCACAACGCGACCAAGCCCGCACCCTCGGCTACACCGTGGTGGACGCTGCCACCGCGATTTCGACCCACCTCAACAAAGTGCTGCGCGAAAACGCCTCTGACATGTTGAGCCACGACGAAACTCAACAGTTGCTCGACAAGTTGGCCGCCAAGTCTCCTAAGATCGTCGAAGACTTGGTACCAGGCAAGCTGTCGCTCGGCATATTGACCCGCACCTTGCAAAACTTGTTGGCCGAATCGGTTTCTATCCGTGACATGCGTACGATTGCTGAAGCCTTGACCGAAGCCAGTACCCGTACGCAAGACCCCGAACAACTCACCGCCATGGTTCGCCCCAAGCTCGGGCGCATGATCATGCAAAGCCTGATCGACGGCGACAACGGTTTGCAAGTCATGACCTTGGAGCCTTCGTTGGAGCAACTGCTGCACAACGTGCTGCAGCAGAGCCAGCCCGGGCAAGCCGTGGTGATGGAGCCGGGTTTGTCTGAAAACTTATTTGCCGGTTTGCGCGAAGGTGCGCGCACCGTGGAAGACATGGGCCACCCCGCTGTGTTGGTGGTGTCCCCCGTGATTCGTGGTTGGTTGTCCAAAGCCGCACGATTCCGCGTGAACGATTTGACTGTGCTGTCTTACAGCGAAATTCCGGATGATCAGGCCGTCAAAGTGATCCACACCGTGGACGCCAAAGCCCGATAAACCGTAAACCTATAACAAAGACAGAGTGAGCTGACCCTATGGAACTCAAACGCATCCTTGCCCGCGACATCCGCGCTGCCAACGAAAAGGCCGTGGCCCAATATGGCGCCGACGTGCTCGTCATCTCCAGCAGCCAAGTCAATGGTTTGACAGAGTTGATCGTGGCCGTCGATCTGGCGCCCATGACTGCCGAGGAAGCCGATCCATTTGTGAAAACTCAATTTGCCGCATCGGCCAAGCCCACAGGTAAATTTGATGTGCTGCTTGGACAAACTCTTGACCAAAACAAGCGTGATGCGCGTGAGCGTCAAGCCACCAAAGTGGCCAAGCCCATTGTGGAAATGGCCGCGAAATCGGCGGTGCAAAAGGCCAAGCCTGCTGTTAAAGCGGCAGCACAGCCGATGGATGAGTCTGCCAAGCAAGCCTCTGAAGAACACGACACCTTGCGGGGTCGTGAAATCGTGGCCTTGGTGCGTGAAGAACTCAACTCTTTGCGCCGTGAATTTAAACTGGGTCAACAAATGGCTGCTTGGCAACACGGTGGCATGGCCCTGCCTGCTGCCATCGCACCTTTGCGCGACGCCTTGAACGACGCCCCGATTCCTGTCGCCTTGCGCGCCTTGCTGATTGACAGCATCAAAGACCATGACAACATGGCCGACGCCATGGGTGCTTTGAGCCGTCAATTGGCCCATTCGGTGGAACAAGAACAAGCCCAAACCCCCGTGTCTGGCATCCACGCTTTGGCTGGCCCATCGGGTGCAGGCAAATCGATGATGGTGGCCCGCTTGGCGCAGCATGCCGCGCAACTGCACGGCAGCGAAAAAGTCATGGTCATCAGCTTCCAAGACCAGCGTGCTGGCGCTTGGAACCAAACTCAGTTGCTGTGTGCGCAGTCCGGGGTGGATTCCTTCCGCGCCACCAACGCCGCTACCTTGAAGTTGTTGCTAGACGAGCACACCGACCGCAAACTCATTTTGATTGACACTGCTGGCGTGCAAATGAACGAGCGTTTGGCCGAAATTCGCGCCTTCAACTTGAATGTGCAATGCCACGCCGTGATTCCGGCTGATGCATCAGCCGCCAACATCCGTCGCGTGTTTGACAATGCCGACAACGAGTGGGCCTCGTTGATGCTGAGCAAGCTCGATGAATCCAACCAGCCTTGGGCTTTGTTGCAGTTCTTGACGGACAAGTCTGTGAACGTCTCGGTGGCCAGCCATGGAGACCGCACGGTGGACTTGGTGCAAGACGTCTCATTGACTGGTCTGGTGCAATGCGCCCTTGATAACTTGCCTCTGCCAGAAACCGAAGCGCAAGCAGAACAAAATGCACGCGATGCCGCAGTCAATGAAATCGCTGCTTCCAAACTGTCGCAAATCGCAGCCAAATTTAAAACCGAAACCACAGGCTTGACCCATGAGTAATCCACGCAAAACAGAAGTCATCGGCATTGCCAGCGGCAAGGGCGGCGTTGGTAAAACCACCACCTCGATCAACTTGGCGGTGGCACTCACGCAGTTGGGCCACAGTGTCATGTTGTTTGATGCTGACCTGGGTTTGGCCAATGCACAAATTGCGCTTGGTGTTCGTGCTGAATACAACCTAGGACATTTCTTATCGGGACAAAAATCACTCCAGGAAATTATTGTTACTACTCGACACGGAATTAAGTTAATCCCTGGTGCGTCTGGTGTGCAGGAGCTTGCTGACTTAAGCAACATTCAAGTTTCGAGCATTGTTCAATCATTTGGTGCATTGGCGGATGATGTTGATTATTTAATTGTTGATGTAGCGGCAGGTATTGCGCCGCCAGTATTATCTTTTTTGGCTTCTTGTCAGCGTCGCTTCATCGTGGTGAAGGACGATCCATCTTCGATTGCAGATGCCTACGGCACGATCAAAATCTTGTGCAAAGAGATGGAGTTAGACGAAATCTATTTGTTACCCAATATGGTTAAAAGCCAGTCGGAAGGCTGGAAACTTTATAAAAAGCTCAACGACGTCTGTGTCCGCTTCCTGGGCGAGTCGGTGCATTACCTCACCTCGATCGAAGAAGACGAAATGGTGTTACGTGCCCTCAAAAAATACCAATCGGTGATGGAACTCGCCCCTGGTACAGCCGCCGCTCGTGATTACATGCGCTTAGCCGAGGCATGCACACACTTGCGCCCCATCGACCACCCCTCCGGTAGTCTGCAATTCTTCATGGAGCGACAGTTGCAAAACAGTTCGTCTGGCACATGAAAACACGCTCACCCGTACAAATGTACGAATCCTGCAAGCCCAAAGGCGAGGATTTGGTCATGGCCCATTTGGGTCTTGTCAAACGCGTCGCTTTGCACTTGAAAGCACGTATTCCCGCGTTCATGGAACTCGACGAACTGATTCAAGTGGGCATGATTGGCTTGCTGGAAGCTTCTCGCGCTTTTGACCCTGTCAAAGGCATTGAGTTTGAAAATTTCGCGCACAGTCGTGTGCGTGGTGCCATGCTCGACGAGGTACGACGCTTGTCGTTCTTGCCGCGTTCAGCGGTGGCCTTCAACAAAGAACACAACACCACCGTGCACGCCTTAGCGGCTGAGTTGGGTCGCGCGCCGACCCAAACAGAAATTGCCGAATACATGGGTAAGGACTTGGAAGAGTTTCACAGAGAGCGCGGCAAAGCCAAGCGCTTTGAGACGTATTCCATGGAAGTGGTCACCGAAGAGGTGATGACGATTGCCGACGACAGCTCGCAGCAACCCGATGTGATCGTGGAAGAAGCGCAATTCATGGATGCGGTGACCGATGCCATCGCCCAATTGCCTGAGCGTGAGCAGCTGGTGATGCAGCTCTACTACGTGGAAGAGTTCAACCTCAAAGAAATTGGTGAAACGCTGGGCGTGAGTGAGTCGCGCGTGAGTCAAATTCTATCTTCCGTGGTCAAAAAACTTCGCGGTACTTTGAAAGTGGACAACGCGTCTGAAACTGAGAAAGTTGAGACAAGGAGACGCGCATGAGTAATTTCATGATGAACGTGATCTCTTGGATCCTGTTGCTCTTGGTCATCTTGACGCTGTACCTCATCGACAAGGTCAACCACTTGGCCAAGATGTACGAAGCACCCAAGCCAGAAATCCCGTCATTGCCCGATTTCGGATCTGAAATTCCTAGTGACCTGTTGTTCTCTGGTTTGGAGGGTAAGAAGCTTTGGGATGCCATGAATGGCAAGCAAGTCGAGGGTTTTGATGCCACCTTGATCGAGGCTTTGCGTCCACATTACGAACCGATTCTGCGCGAGCACATCACTGCCAGTTTCAAGGACGGTATTGAAGATGCGTTGGGTGGTAAAGAAAACCACATGCCGAGCTCAATGCGCAAAATTTCAACCGCGCGTGGCCATGTGCAATCTTGGTTACCGCCGCAGCATTTAGGAAGCGTTTATCGCTCAGCTCTTGAGTTTGCTGGCAGTTATTGCCAACACCCTGACCCAGAAGTGTTGCTGCGCTTGAAACAAACGGTGGACAGCGTGGTAGACATGCTCTACCAACGTGTTGGCATTACCAATGAAATGCCATTTTCAGAATTCTTGTTTGAAGAGGTGGCAGTCCCTCAAACCGAAGCAACCCATGAAGACGCCATGCTGGCGTTGACGGATGCCTCGGGCTCGTCAGAGTTGTTGGGTGATGGCCTCCTAGAAAGCAGCGATGTACGAGAACCGACGCCAGAAGATTTAGCGCAGGGCTTAGCGCATGTGCAAGCTTATGAAGACCAACAGCGGCAAGAAGTTGCCGCTGAGACAGTTGAAGCCGTGATGCATCCAGAGAAGCTGACGCAGGTGGATCCAGATTCCTTAGAAGCCAAGCCTGTTTGATCAGTTGTTTGTACAGATGTTGCTCAAGTTTGCAAAGCCTCTTCCGATACTGTCTGTGTAAGCGAAGACATACACAGGAGTTAATCAAATGCGAGCCAATTCACGAGCCATTCAAAGTTACGGCGATGTCAAAGTCAGCAGCGGTGTTGCCACGGCTAACAATGTGCAGTTGATTCAAATGTTGTTTGATGGCTTGTTGGAGAGTTTGTCCACCGCGCGTGGCCATATCCAGCATAAAAATATCAATGAAAAATCCAAAGCCATTGCGCGTGCTAGCCGCATCGTGATTGGCCTGCAAGGTGCCTTGGATTTCGAAAAAGGCGGCGATCTGGCCAACAACCTCAATGAGTTGTACAGCTATGTGACCCGACGTTTGTTTCACGTCAACGCCCACAACGATGTGGCCGTGTTGGACGAGATTCATGGTTTGATGCGCGAGATTCGCGACGCTTGGGAAGGCGTGCCTTCTTTGGTGCCAGCGTCGAACCGACCAGTTGGCATGATGAACTGATAGCGGTTTTCCTCTTTTTAGAGGATTTTCGGTATTTATCAGTTAATCTTGCAGGTTGTTCGGGTCAATTTTTAGGCGCATCCAAGTTTTTAACTTGGGTGCGCCAACCTGCTTGGGGAGAGTGTTAGATGTCAGCAATTATTGGTTTGGTCGTTCTGTTCATTTGCGTGTTCGGCGGTTTCGTGATCGCCGGCGGTAGTTTGGCGCCGATTATTAAAGCCACTCCATTCGAGATGTTCATTATTGGTGGCGCGGGTGTGGG
>CANFZT010000018.1 GCA_947451565.1 Comamonadaceae bacterium
GCACACCCAACCTTGATGGCGGCGGCAACACAACTGGCCGAGTACTTTCAAGGCGAACGTCAAACATTTGAAATTCAACTGCAACCCGCTTGGGGCACCCCGTTTCAACGCGCTGTGTGGCAGGCCTTGCAGCGCATCCCCTACGGACACACCAGCACTTATGGCGACATCGCCCGCGACATTGACAACGCCAAAGCCGTGCGCGCCGTAGGCGCAGCCATCGGCCAAAACCCACACAGCATCATCGTGCCTTGCCACAGGGTGTTGGGCGCAAACGGTTCTCTCACAGGCTTTGCAGGTGGCTTAGACCGCAAAAAACATTTGCTCGCACTTGAGGCCACACACGCATGACTGAAAAGCATTTGGATTGGCGTGAATGGGTGCCTGAGTTTGTGCTGCTAGCGGTCCTGTGGGGTTCATCGTTTTTATTCATGCGCGAAGGTGCCTACGCATTTGGTGCATTTCCTACGGCTTGGGTACGGGTCACCTTGGCGGCCATCATGCTGACGCCGATCTTGATTTGGCGCGGTGAAGTGCCCATGCTTTCCCAACGCTGGCGACCCACCCTGTCGTTGGGCATCCTCAACGCGGGTATTCCTTTCGCTTGCTATGCCTATGCCTTGATGCACATCAGCACGGGGTTATCGTCCATCTTGAATGCGACCACACCGTTATTTGGCGCACTCATCGCTTGGGGTTGGCTGGGCGATAAGCTCAATGCCACGCGTGCTTTGGGGTTGGCGTTGGGTTTTACAGGCGTGGTGTTGCTTGCCAGCGATGTGCCGGGTGGCATCTCGTTCAAGGCAGGCGGTGCGGGACTGGCGGTGGTGGCTTGCTTGATCGCTACGCTTTGCTATGGCGTGGCAGGCAGTTTCACCAAACGCTATTTGCACAACGTGCCTTCACTCGTGACGACAACGGGTAGCTTGTGGGGCGCCAGCATCGGGCTTTGTATTCCCGCCCTACTGACTTGGCCCAACGACATGCCGCCACTTCAGGCATGGGGCGCTTTAGCCATTGCGGGCTTGCTTTGCACATCACTGGCCTATGTACTTTATTTCCGCTTAATGACACGCACGGGTCCTGCGCGCACCATGACAGTCACGTATCTCATTCCCGTATTCGCCAACCTAGTAGGTGTGATGTTCTTGGACGAAGTGGTCACCCATTGGATGATGGGCTGTGCGTTGGTCATTGTTCTGGGAACCGCACTCGCTTCCGGATTGGTGAGGCACAAAACGCGCTGATCAGCACGATTTTCCAAAGCCTGTTACATTAGCTTATCGCTTTAGTCGACTTCTAGCACGCACCTCTACATTGCCGTGCAGCCCCTCAGCAGAGGGGCGTATAAGTAAATTCCCACTTCTTCGCGTATTCCAACAAGCCTTTCCAGGCTGTGTTTTGTCGTTTTATTTTTCTAAGATTTTCATGATTCCCGCTATTCATATTCAAAACAATTCCATCACGCTTGGCAAATACCGCATTGCGGCATGCCCACGCGCTTTACCTAGTGGCCGCTTTGCCGCACAAGTGTCTGTGGCCAGCGGTCGCGGTAGCGCAAGCACCGCACGCATCATGAGCTTCATCGATGACTTTGCCACACACGATGATGCTGCTAACTATGCCCTCGCGCAAGGCTTAGATTGGGTGCACGAAGCATCACAAACCCATTGATTTCACTGATCTTTACAAAATTTCAGCGAGAAGTCACACACAAAAAAGCGCACCAAACTTAAAATTTCGTACACCTTAAATTCCATATAGGTCCGAAAGAACCCAATGCGTCACCTCCATGCAGGTCAGCCACTGGTCACTGATGAAGAGCTAGATGCGCTCATCGGTGAAGACGAGGCTGTCGATACGAACACTGATGTTTGGTTCAAATACCGAAACTTGTTTTTGTTGGTGGCGGTCATTTCTCAAGCAGTCAAGCTACTTTTCTTTTCGCACCTGACCGTTGGTAACTTTGAACTTGGGGCGCTCGACCCGCAAGCTTTTGAACGCTACCTCGTCTTTCGAGCTGGCTTCATCGTGGCGATCAGTGCTTTTTATCTCTTCAGTTATTTGAAGAATTGGTATTTCGAAAAAGTTTCTCTCCTGTATGTCGGTATCGCCATCACCGCATTGGTCATGGACTACTTCAACGCCTATGTGTATTTGAGTGAAAGCCCAGCGCAGTGGATGACAGGCTTGATTGCTTTGCGCTTCATGGCTGTATTTTGCTTACTCATGAACGCATGGAATGCTCAACGAGCGCCAGCAATGCCACGAAGTTTGTGGTCCTAAATAGCTGATTGCTCAAAGTAGGATTAGGTGAAGAACCGCCCTCCACTTTCTTAACTCGGACGATCAATCTAAAGCCAGCAAGCCCAGCTATCGCGTTGTTGTGCACGGATGGCTAACCGCTCACAAGGGTTAGCACCAATAGTGACGAATTTTCGAGTTGGCACAATTACTTCAATTCTGAACTTTTCATAATTGAAGTAATTAAAGGGGCTGCCATGAAAATCGTTTGTATTGGTGGGGGTCCAGCAGGTCTGTATTTCGGCTTACTCATGAAGTCCCGCTGGCCCGAGCACAACATCACCGTGGTAGAGCGCAACTTGCCTTACGACACATTCGGTTGGGGTGTGGTTTTCTCAGATGCCACGATGGACAACATGCGGCAATGGGACCGCACCACAGCCGATCAAATACAAGAAGCCTTCAACCACTGGGACGACATTGAACTTTTATTCAAAGGCCGCACCCTGCGTTCCGGTGGGCACGGCTTTGTGGGCATTGGTCGCAAAAAGTTACTCAATATTCTGCAAGCACGCTGCGAAGCCTTGGGCGTGGTTTTGAAATTCGATTGTGATGTCAACTCAGATTTAGATTTTCCAGACGCTGACTTGGTCATTGCCAGCGATGGCATCAACTCCAAAATCCGCACGCAATACGAAGAAGTTTTCAAACCCGATATCGTCACCCGACCCAATCGCTACATTTGGTTGGGCACGCACCGGCAGTACGATGCTTTCACATTTGATTTTCAGAAGACTGAGCATGGTTGGTTTCAGGCGCATATTTATAAATTCGACGATGAAACATCCACATTCATTGCGGAGTGTCCGGAGCATGTGTGGCTGGCACATGGCTTAGACAAAGCAGACCAAGCGGAATCAATTGCGTTTTGCGAACAGCTCTTTGCAGACAACTTGCAAGGTGCCAAGCTCATGACCAATTCGCGCCATCTGCGCGGCTCTGCGTGGTTGAACTTTCAGCGCGTCGTGTGTGAGCACTGGTGGCTAAAAAACAAGCACGGCAGCCATGTGGTGTTGATGGGTGACGCTGTTCACACAGCCCACTTTGCCATTGGTTCCGGCACCAAACTCGCCTTAGAAGATGCGATTGAGCTCACGCGCCAATTCGAAATTCATGGTTGCGACGCCAGTCAAATTTCACAAGTGCTGACTGACTACCAAGAAAGTCGTCGCATTGAAACACTCAAAATTCAAAACGCAGCTTGGAATGCCATGGAATGGTTCGAGGTCTGTGGCGAACGGTATTGCGACCAACTCGAACCCGAACAATTCATGTATTCGATGCTGACGCGCAGCCAGCGCATCAGCCATGAAAACCTGCGCTTGCGAGACAAAGCATGGCTGGATGGCTATGAACACTGGTTTGCACAGCAGGCCTTGGGCAAGACCGCCCCCGCTGTGACCACGACACCTCCGATGTTCACGCCCTACACCTTGCGTTCTGTCACGCTCAAGAACCGGGTGATCGTTTCACCCATGGCGCAATATTCAGCACATGACGGCTTGCCCACCGACTATCACTTGGTTCACCTAGGCGCGCGAGCCATGGGCGGGGCAGGCATGGTGTTTGCCGAAATGATTTGTGTGAGTTCGGACGCTCGCATCACCCCCGGGTGCCCAGGCTTGTGGAACGATGCACAAACCCAAGCATGGAAAAAAATTATCGACTGGGCACACCAACACAGCGACGCACGCATGGCGGTGCAATTGGGTCATGCAGGCGCGAAGGGCTCTACGCGACGCGCATGGGATGGCATTGATCAGCCTTTAACTGCCGATGACACTGAGCCCAACTGGCCCCTGATCAGCGCCTCACCTCAGCAATACATCAACGGTGTGAGCCAAACTTCAAAGGCCATGACCGAAGCTGATATGGCCCGTGTGACGGCAGACTTCGTCGCAGCCACGCAGCGTGCCGCAGAGGCAGGTTTTGACTGGCTCGAATTGCACTGCGCACACGGCTATTTGTTGTCGAGCTTTATTTCACCGCTGACTAACCACCGCACCGATGCCTATGGCGGCAACTTGGAGAACCGGTTACGTTACCCACTGGCGGTATTCAAAGCGGTGCGGGCGGCGTGGCCCCAGCATTTACCCATGTCCGTGCGCATCTCTGCGCATGATTGGGTGGAGGGCGGCATCACACCGGCCGATGCGGTGCAAATAGCCAAGGCCTTCAAAGCCGCTGGTGCGGATGTGATTGACTGTTCGTCAGGTCAGGTGAGTAAACGCGAAAAACCCGTGTTTGGTCGCATGTTTCAAACCCCGTTTTCAGACCGAATCCGCCAAGAGGCCGGCATTGCCACGATTGCTGTGGGCGCCATCAGCGAGGCCGATCACGTCAACAGCATCATTGCGGCAGGTCGGGCTGACTTGTGCGCAGTGGCACGCCCCCATTTGGCCAATCCCGCTTGGACCTTGACAGAGGCCGCACGCATTGGCTACCAAGCCATGCCATGGCCCAAGCCCTACATCTCTGGTAAACGGCAACTCGAAACCAATTTTGAGCGCGCTGCAGCACAAGCGGCCTTAGTGACTTCCGCCAGCAAATGACCATGCCAAACAACATCCCCTTCCTGCATCAACGCCACGCCGTGGTAACCGGTGCCTCACGCGGCATTGGCGCTGCCATTGCCCGCGCGCTGGCCCATGCGGGCGCTCACCTCACCTTGATCGGTAGATCACGCGATGGTTTGGAAAAAATTGCCTTAGAACTCCCAACCCAGACACGCGTGCATATCGAGGCGGTCGATGTCACAGACAACGCCGCCGTGCACGCTGCCATGCAAGCGGCCGAGCAGGCGTTGGGGCCTATCCACATCTTGGTCAACAACGCGGGACAAGCCAACAGTGCGCCGTTTGAAAAAACAGACCTAGCGATCTGGCAATCCATGATCAACATCAACCTCACCGGCACCTACAGCTGCACGCATGCAGCATTGCCTTCAATGCTGCATGCGGCTGCCAACGGCATACCCGGGCGCATCATTCATGTGGCCAGCACGGCTGGCTTGCAAGGTTATGCGTACGTGTCTGCTTACACCGCGGCCAAGCATGGCGTAGTGGGCCTGACGCGTGCATTAGCCCTCGAGCTTGCGCGAAAAAACATCACCGTCAATGCCATTTGCCCGGGTTACACCGAGACAGACATTGTCCAATCTGCTATTGAGAATATCGTCGCCAAGACCGGTAAAACCCCGGCACAAGCACGCGAGGCGTTGGCCGAGCGCAACCCACAAAAGCAGTTGATACAACCCGAAGAAATTGCCCAAACAGTTTTGTGGTTATGCGGACCGGCTAGCGGCGCCATCAATGGGCAAGCCATCGCCATCGACGGCGGGGAATTAGCAGGATGAATGCAATGACAGAAACCCAAGACCAAGAATTACGTGCGCACGAAGACCACCACGCCTCGTTGCGTCTATGGCTGCGCCTACTGTCATGCACCACGCTCATCGAAGAAACGATTCGACAACAACTGCGTGAGAAATTTGACATCACGCTGTCGCGCTTTGACTTGATGGCACAACTCGAGCGTCATCGGGAAGGCCTGACCATGGGCGAACTGTCACGCCGCATGATGGTGAGTGGTGGCAACATCACCGTGATCGTGGATCAACTCGAAAAAGAACAATTGGTGCAGCGCAAAGTAGCCGCCACGGACCGTCGGTCGTTTCGTGTGTTGCTCACGGCATCCGGGCGCAAATCGTTCGCCCGCATGGCTGTGGCTCACGAGCAATGGGTGGTCGATCTTTTCAGCGGACTGGATGAACACGCGCAAGAGCAGCTCAACGATTTGTTAGGTCATCTCAAAACCGGCATTCATCGCCAACACGCAAACCCATCTCGCAAGGAAACAACATGAGTCAACGCTATTTACCCGGTGAAACCCATCAGTTGCCACGCCACAACCACAGCCTGGCCAACTACAAAGGCGAATTTGTTCTGTATGAATTCAAAGAAGGTGTTGCCACCATCTCTTTGAACCGACCTGAGCGCAAAAATCCTTTGTCATTTGACTCGTATGCCGAACTCCGCGATTTGTTTCGCGCCATGAGTTACGCCAAAGATGTGCATGCCATTGTGATCACGGGTGCGGGACAAAACTTTTGCTCTGGCGGGGATGTTCATGAAATCATTGGCCCCCTCACCAAACTCGACATGCCTGGCCTTTTGAGCTTCACACGTATGACAGGTGATGTCATCAAAGCCATGCGCGCCTGCCCACAACCGATCGTGGCCGCCATCGACGGCATCTGCGCTGGCGCGGGGGCATTGTTGGCCTTAGCCTCTGATCTGCGCTACGGCACGGAACGCAGCAAAACCTATTTCTTGTTCAATAAAGTGGGCCTAGCCGGTTGCGACATGGGCGCCTGCGCTTTGTTGCCGCGCGTGATTGGTCAAGGACGCGCCTCCGAGTTGCTTTATTCCGGACGCGGCCTGCCCGGCGCAGAGGCCGAACGTTGGGGCTTTTACAACCGCCTGTGCACGCCAGAAGATGTACTGACACAAGCACAGGCCATGGCCCATGAAATGGCCAATGGGCCGACTTTTGCCAACGGCATGACGAAAAAAATGCTGCAACAAGAATGGAACATGGGCGTGGACGAAGCCATCGAGGCCGAAGCACAAGCTCAGGCTATTTGCATGATGACGAACGATTTTCATCGGGCTTATCACGCCTTTGTCGCCAAACAAACACCCATCTTTGAAGGAGATTGAGGTGAATGCCCATCGCCAGATGGACTGGCCTTTTTTTGACGCGCCCCATCGCCAACTCAAGCAGGAATTGGGCGTATGGGCCACGGCACACATTCATCCAAACCACACCGACGAATCGAATGTGGACGCACAATGCCAGGCCTTGGTACACCAACTGGGGCAAGCAGGTTGGCTGCGCCATGCCATTGCAGGCAAAGCCTACGGCGGTCTCAATGACAGCGTAGATACACGCAGCATTTGTTTGTTGCGCGAAGAACTGGCTTGGCACCATGGGTTAGCGGACTTTGCATTTGCCATGCAAGGCTTGGGTTCAGGAGCCATCAGCTTGTTTGGCTCTGAATCACAAAAGCAACACTATCTGCCCCGCGTGGCACAGGGCAACGCCATTGCAGCCTTTGCACTCAGCGAACCGGAAGCAGGATCCGATGTGGCCGCCATGCGCTGTAGCGCCACGCGCGAGGGCGATAGCTACGTGTTGAATGGCGAAAAAACTTGGATTTCAAACGGCGGCATTGCTGATTTTTATGTCGTATTTGCACGCACCGATGACGCGCCAGGGGCCAAAGGCATCAGCGCTTTCATTGTGGACGCCACCTGCACAGGCTTAGAAATCGCCGAACGCATTGATGTGGTTGCACCTCACCCCTTGGCGCGTTTGCGTTTCGTGAATGCGCGCATTCCAGCGCTCCAACGCATTGGCGAGAGCGGTGGCGGCTTTAAGGTAGCCATGGCCACGCTGGACGTGTTTCGTACCTCGGTGGCAGCAGCCGCTTTAGGCTTTGCTGGACGTGCTCTGCACGAGTCGCTAGCTTGGGTGAAACAACGCCAAATGTTTGGCCAAGCTTTGGCTGATTTTCAAATCACGCAAACCAAATTGGCCGACATGGCGACCCAGTTGGATGCGGCACGTTTGCTGACCTACCGTGCCGCGTGGATGCGAGATCAAGGCGAACGCATCACACAAGAAGCGGCGATGGCCAAGTTAACCGCCACTGAAAACGCACAGCGAATCATTGATATGGCAGTGCAACTGCATGGCGGCATGGGCGTCAAAAAAGGCTGTATCGTCGAATCGCTTTACCGCGAAATTCGCGCGCTTCGCATCTACGAAGGTGCCACCGAAGTGCAGCAACTCATCATCGGACGCGAACTGCTCAAAGCGAATTGAGGTTCACATGGCATCACACGCACTACTCCCCTCCTCTCATGTCGACACGTTTGTCCGTACTCAACTGCCGCCTTCTGCACAGTGGCCTGCGTTCATTTTTGATCGACCTGAGCTCACGTATCCCGAACACCTGAATGTCACCTCCGAGCTGGTCGATGTGCACGTTGCGCAGGGTCATGGCGCAAGACCCGCGCTGCATGGACATAACGGTACAGAGGCCTTCACTTGGTGTTACGCCGAACTGCAACAACACGTTGATCGGATTGCTCATGTCTTAACACAAGACATGGGTTTGGTTGCCGGCAACCGCTTACTCCTACGCGGTGGCAACACGCCCATGATGGCGGCTTGTTTTCTGGCCGGATTAAAAGCAGGCTTGGTCATGGTGCCCACTATGCCTTTGTTACGCGCAGCAGAGTTGTACCAAGTGATCGACAAAGCCAACATCACCGCAGCATTGTGTGTTGATCACTTGGCCGAAGAGTTGAACTATTGCGGCGATCCAGCACATCCTCACCATGCGCCAACACTCAAAGAAGTCCTGCACTTCGGTCGTGACGATGGCACTGGCTTAGAAGCATTGATGCGCGCCCACACCACCTCTTTTAGGGCCCACCCCACCTCGCGTGACGATGCATGTTTGATTGCCTTCACCAGTGGCACGACGGGCAGCCCCAAGGGTACGGTTCACTTTCACCGTGATGTGATGGCCATGTGTGACCTGTTCCCTCGTCATATTCTTCATATGACACCAGACGATGTGGTGTGCGGCACGCCGCCTATAGCCTTCACGTTTGGGCTGGGTGGCTTGCTGGCGTTCCCATTGCGCTATGGTGCTTCGACAGTTTTGTTAGAAAAACACACGCCGGAGACCTTGCTCAAAACAATCGCCAGATACCGGGTCACGCAATGCTACACAGCGCCTACGTTTTATCGCCAAATGGCCACACTCGCCCACAGCGTTGACTTGAGCAGCCTGCGCCACCCTGTGTCGGCCGGCGAGGCCTTGCCCGATGCAACGCGACAACTGTGGAAAGAAAAAACAGGCATTGAAATCACCGATGGGATTGGTGGCACAGAGATGATCCACATCTACATCTCCAGTGCTGGGACCCAGGTGCGTGCGGGCAGCATTGGCCAAGTGGTGCCCGGCTACGCCGCGCGCATCGTGGATGACGACATGCAACCGGTGCCACCCGGCACACCAGGTCGTTTGGCCGTGCGTGGCCCCACAGGGTGTCGGTATTTGGATGATGTCCGACAAACCAACTACGTCAAAGATGGCTGGAATTTGCCAGGCGACACGTTTTCGATGGATGAAGACGGCTACTTTTATTACGTGGCACGCAATGATGACATGATCATCTCCGCCGGATATAACATTGCAGGCCCTGAAGTGGAAAGCGCATTGCTACAGCACCCTGCGGTGGCCGAATGCGGCGTCGTGGGAGTCCCCGACGACGAGCGTGGGCAAATTGTGATGGCCTATGTGGCGCTCAAACCCGAATACACAGCAGACGCTGAAATGGTCGAAACCTTGCAAAATTTTGTCAAACAAAGCATTGCACCCTTCAAATACCCTAGACGAATTCAATTCATCCCCGCGCTACCGCGCACAGAAACTGGCAAGCTACAACGCTTTCGCCTGCGTCAACTGGCGACTCAGGCATAAACGGAGGAAATCCCATGTGGAAAGTTTTACAACCTGAAGGATGGCTTGAACCCAAAGGCTATGCCAACGGGATTGAAGCCAGAGGTCGACAAATTTATGTCGCCGGCATGATCGGCTGGAACGGACAAGCCCAGTTTGAATCTGACGACTTTGTCGCGCAATGCAAACAAGCACTGCAAAACATTGTGGACACGCTGGCCTGCGCACAAGCGGGGCCAGAACATATCGTGCGTATGACTTGGTATGTCAAAAACAAAAAAGAATACTTAGCGCGTGCCCGCGAATTAGGACAGGCCTACCAGCAAGTCATTGGGCGTCATTACCCCGTGATGGCGTTGGTACAAGTAGCCGATTTGGTGGAAGACCGTGCGCTGGTGGAAATTGAAGCTACCGCCGTCGTTCCTGATTAAGCCATCGCTTGTCAGTACTTGCCGGCGTGCTTTTTGAAATGTTCAATCAAGGCGTCCACGGCCACTGACGGCTCGGCAGTGGCTGGTATGAGCGCCACAATTTCGCGCTCCACCACAGGCCCTACCAAAGCCACGGTGGCGATCGACAAGGCCTGTGTCGCGGCCTGTGCGCGTGAAATGGCATAAGACGGCAAGATGGACACGCCCTCGCCCTCCGCCACCAAACCCAATGCCGTGGCCACTTGCGACACTTCATAGGCAGGCTGGAGGTGCTTGCACCACTTGGAAATGGTTTTATCCACCAGAGAACGCAAACCACTGCCATGGCGCATCAAGATCAGTGGCTCATCTACTAAGCTCTGCCAAGAAACCTCGCGTGCTTGCGCCATGGGGTGATCAACATGGCAGGTCAACATCAACTTGTCAACATACAACAGGTGCGATGACAAGTCGGCTACATCGCTGTTGGCAGTGCAGACCGCCATGTCGACTTCCCCGCGCCGAACCAGATCTGGTAATGAATCAATCGGTGCATCCATCAACACCACGGTAACCTGGGGATGCTGGGCACGAAAACTAGCAATCACTTTGGGGAAGAGCGCACTGGCCAGCAGTGGCGATGCAGCGACCCGCAGTTGCGAAGCTTTCAAGCGTTGTGACTGTTGAAGATTCGCAATGCCGCTGTCCAACTGTAGGAAGACCTGTTCTACTGTCGGCAAAAATTGCTTGCCCGCATCGGTCAACACCATGCGACGGGTGGTGCGCTCGAACATGCGCATGCCCAAGTCGTCTTCCATGCTACGTATCAACATTGACAGCGCAGAAGGGGTCAAGTGCAGCCGTGTGGCCGCGCGCGTCATGCTGGATTCTTGGGCCACAGCCACGAAAGCACGCAATTGACGAAGGCTCAGATGAGAGGTGGCAAGTTTGAAAGGCATATGCCAAGTTTATGCCGCTCGGCAGCAACAGCGATTGAACAACGGAGCTGCATGATTGTTCAATTTTTATCATTTGGCCTGTCACACATTGTTTGCTCACAATTGAGGCGTGATGTCTGAATCCCCTACCTCCCCCACCTTGCGCCGTGAAGACGCGGCGCTGCTGCGCGGTGAGGCTTGCTTTGGGCAGGACCTGAAACTGCCCCATGCCCTGCATCTTGCCTTTGTACGAAGTCCGCAAGCGCATGCACACATCCTTCATATGGACACGGCTTCAGCTTTGCAAATGCCTGGGGTGAACGCTGTTTTAACCGTCACCGATTTGGGTCAGCATTGGATGCCGTCTATCAATCCCCTGTTGCCCCTGCTGCACGATGTTCAGTTTGGGCTGCTCGCACAAGACACCGTGTCTTACGTGGGGCAAGTGGTGGCAGTGGTGGTAGCTCAGACCTCGCAACAGGCCCGACACGCAGCGGCGCAGGTGCAACTGTCTTTGCGCCCAGAGGCCGTCACCTGCGACTTTGACGCGCAAAACCCCATCACCACCCAAACGCAGCACCATCATGGTGAACTGCCCCAACACGCACCCTCTGCCAGCGTACATTTGCACGTCCCGCGGCTCACAGCCATGCCGATGGAGCCGCGTGCATGCAGTGCCTCTTGGCACGACGATACGCAGCGCATGACGCTGTGGCTAGCCACACAAACCCCCTCAAGAGCGCAAGCCGATGCCGCCCATGTGTTGGGCATCGATGTGGCGCAAGTGCATGTGATCTGCCCCGATGTGGGAGGCGCATTTGGTGCGCGGGCTTCCGTCAGTCCCGAAGACCTCTTGGTAGCGTTGAGCGCTCGGCATATGCGCACAACGGTTCGTTGGACATCGTCGCGCTCCGAAGATTTTCTGTCGGGCATGCAAGGACGTGGGGCACAGCTCAACGGACAACTGTGGCTAGACGCGCAAGGCCGTTTGCAAGGACTCGCAGCCCAACTGCATTTCACCTTGGGAGCGTGGCTGCCCTATTCAGGCGTCGTACCCTTGCGCAATGCCGCGCGAATCTTGCCTGGCCCCTACGATTTACACCATTTAAGAATTGATGGCGTCGCCACACGCGCCAACACCGCACCAGTGAACATTTATCGCGGTGCCGGACGCCCTGAGGCCGCGTTGCTGATGGAAACTTTGATGGATATGGCAGCGCGCCAACACGGCATAGATCCGGTGGACTTGCGTTTTAAAAATTTAATCTCAGAGCAAGCTATGCCTTTCACCACCGCCAATGGCGAAGTGCTGGATTCAGGTCACTATGCTCAAGTCCTGAGACTGGCCTGCGAACACTTTGACTACAAGCACGAACGCACAGAGCAACAAAAACGCCGCGCGCAAGGCGAATGGGTTGGCATTGGCGTGGCGATGTACATCGAGCCTTGCGGTCAGGGGTGGGAGGCGGCCCGTGTCACACTTCATGGCGATGGACGTGTGACGGTGGCCAGTGGCTCACCCGCCCAAGGCCAAGGCCACGTCACCACCTATGCACGCATTGCCGCAGACAGCTTGGCTTGCGATGTGAATCAGGTCGAAGTGCTGATGGGCGACTCGCAAACTTGCCCCGTAGGCATAGGGGCCTTGGCCAGTCGCAGTACCGCCATTGCCGGCAGCGCGATCATGCAAGCATGCGCCCGAGCGCGCGATCAAGAACAACTTGGTGCCGCATACCCCATCACTGTCGAGGAGCGCTTCACTGCCCAAGAAGCTTGGAGCTACGGTTGCGTGATGCTGCGCCTACACCTAGATGCAGACACCGGCAAACCCACGATTGAGCGCTTGGTGTGGGTCGACGATGCGGGCCATGTCGTGCAGCCTAAGTTGGCACATGGCCAACTCATCGGTGGCGCCGCACAAGGACTTGGCCAAGCCTTCATGGAGCAACTCATTTACGACGACCAAGGCCAACTCGTCACCGGCTCGTTGATGGATTACGCCATTCCCCGTGCCAGCGACATACCCGACATAGAGATTGTCTCAATGCACACACCTAGCCCTCTCAATTTGTTGGGAGCCAAAGGCGTGGGCGAGGCAGGCTGCATTGGCATCCCCGCAGCCTTGATGAATGCAGCCCGCGATGCACTGTCCCCCATTGGCGAGCCCACGCTTGAATTTCCACTCACGTCAGAACAACTCTGGCGTGCCATGCACATCCATAACCCCAAGGAAAAATCATGAAATACAAAAAATCAGAAGCCAAAGAATACGCCCGCGAACACATGGTAGGGGTGTGGGCCGCGAACCTCACCCCCTTTGATGCATCGCTCAAACTCGATGAAAAAGCCTATCGCGAAAACTTGGGCCACTGGATCAACACACTCAATTTGGGCGGTTTGTTCATCGCGGGCAAACAAGCTGAGTTTTTCTCCATGAGTTTGGCCGAGCGCAAAAAGCTGATGGAACTGTCGGTTGAAGTGGCGCACGAAGCTGGAAATCGCAACGGCAAGGGCCATTGCGGCATCGTCACCTCCTGCTCCGACACCAATTTGGATGTGGTGCTCGACTTGGCAAAACACTCGCAAGACATTGGCGCCGACTATGTGATCGTGCACAGCCCTGTGCTGCACTTTGGCGCAGACACAGACGACACTATTTACGAGTACTACCGTTATTTATCAGAAAAAATTGACATTGGTTTGGCCATGTGGAACCACCCCGACTGTGGCTATGTGATGAGCCCTGAGCTCTGCGCCCGCATCGCCGATTTACCCAACGTCGTGGCCATCAAATACAGCACAGACCGTGAAAAATACAAACGCCTCACTGAAATGGTGGGCCACAAAATTCATGTCAGCAACCCTGACGAACCTGATTGGCTCGAAAACATCATCGAGTTGGGTTGGAAGCTCTACCTTTGCTCAACGCCGCCCTTCTTGCTGCAGACGGCCGCAGATCAACGCATGAATGAGTACACCCAATTGGCTTTTGCGGGCAAGTTCGAAGAAGCACGCCGTGTGCGCGACAGCTTGCAACCCGTGCGTGACGCGCTCAAGCACTCCAAGCCCAAAGGTAAACCACAAGCCCATGCGAAATATTGGCAGGAGTTACTGGGTCAGCATGGCGGACCTGTACGTCGGCCTTTGTTACAACTCACTGAAGCAGAACGCGAAACCACGCAAAAGGCCTTTGCCGCTTCAGGTCTGAAACTGAAATAGTTCTGTGCATACAGCCCTCCTCAGCCTGCAACTCAACCATCGTGCCATCACGCTCGATGTAGCACCGTCATCGCTGCTGATTGATGTCTTGCGCGAGCAATGCCAACTCACCGGCACGCACCAAGGATGTGACACCGCGCAGTGCGGGGCCTGTACGGTGTTGGTCGATGGCCAGTCCATCAAATCATGCAACCGATTGGCACTGCAGTGCGCAGGGCAATCCGTGCTGACGATTGAAGGCGTGGCCCCAAATGCGCATGAATTGCATGTGATGCAGCAATGCTTCAGCCAGCACCATGCATTGCAGTGTGGCTTTTGTACGCCAGGATTTGTGATGCGCGCCTTGGCCATGGTGCACGAGGACGTGCCAGCCACACCCTCAGCGGTGCGCGAGGCGTTGTCGGGCAACCTGTGCCGTTGCACGGGCTACGAAGGCATCGTCAAAGCTATCTGCGAGGGCCTAGAAAAACTGAGGCATGTCGAAGGATGAACCCCGCAGCCTACCTTCGCCCACGCTCAATCACTGAGGTTTCCCAGTGCTTGCAACGCTTGCCAGAGGCTCAACTGCTGGCGGGTGGACAAAGTTTGCTGGCAGCCTGGCGACTTGGACTTTGCAAGCCCACACACTTTGTAGACCTGCAAGATGTGCCCGACTTGAAAGACATACGCATCGAAGGCGATGCACTGTGGGTAGGTGCGATGTGCACACATGCCCAAATTGCGCAAAGTCCAATCATCGCAACGCAGTTTCCTATGCTCAGCGCGTTGGCGCATGGCATCGCCGATGCGCAAGTTCGCAACGTCGGCACCATCGGTGGGGCTTTGGCTAACAACGACCCTGCGGCGTGTTGGCCCGCCGGCGTCTTGGCCATGCATGCCGACATCGTGACCAACGAGCGCGTGATCAACGCTGATGCGTTTTTTCAAGGCCTCTTCACCACAGCCCTGCAAGAGGGTGAATGGATACTGGGCCTGCGCTTTGCGCGGGTGGCATGCGCGCGGTACCTGAAGTTCGAACAAGCGGCGTCGCGTTTTGCCTTGGTCGGCGTGGCGGTGATGCGATCGATGGACGGTGAAGTGCGCGTGGCGGTCACAGGGTTGGGCCAAGGCGTCACGCGCTGGTACGAAGCTGAAACGGCACTCACCGCTGCGTGGCATGTAGAGGCCTTGAACAAGCTGGACTTTGACGTCTCAAATGCCCAATCCGACATCCATGCCAGTGCGCAATACCGGGCACATCTGGTCGCTGTGTTGTGTCGGCGTGCTGTCGCTGCGAACACCGGCGAGTCTGGTGCTATGCCAGCGCGCACGTCAGTTGCGCATACCCCAGTGGTACCATCGAAAGCGCGCATTCAGGGCAGTCACTTGTTGCAAGCAACGCCAGAATATGTGTGGCATCAGTTGCTAGACCCCGCTGTGCTTCAGCGTTGCATCCCCGGTTGCACCGCCATGACGCGCACACAGCCTGAGCACTACCAAGCAGTGGTGAAGATAGGTTTAGGTCCTGTCTCTGCCACCTTTGCAACTCAGGTTGCACTTTTCCCTGAAGCGCCCAATCATGCATCCGCGCCCACCCGTTGTCGGTTGGTGCTCTCCGGCCAAGCAGGGGCTTTGGGAGAAGGCAAAGCCACTGTGTTGGTGCAACTGCATGCGATACAAGACCCGCAAACCCAAAGCATTCACACACGCCTTGATTGGCAAGCCAGCCCCGAAGTCACAGGCAAGCTGGCACAGCTAGGCAACCGATTCATGGATGCCACGGCACACAGCTTGAGTCAACAGTTTTTCAACCGCTTCAGTGCGGGGCTCTCAGGGCATACGCCCACGAAAGCCAGCTCTTTTTTCACTTATGCTTTGACGGTCAAAGTCAAACAATGGTTTCAGCGTTTCTTTGAAAGGTAACTCCCAATGAGCTCGACAAACTCCGTGCCCGCACTCGACCACTACAGCCAGCCTTTGAACTTTGACCATTGGGTGAGTTCCAACGCACATTTACTAAAACCTCCTGTGGGCAACCAGCAGATTTGGAAAAATTCCGATCTGATTTGTACCGTCGTCGGAGGACCGAACCAACGCACCGACTTTCACGTTGACCCCTATGAAGAGTATTTCCACCAGTTCAAAGGCAACGCCTCATTGCTGATTGCCGACCGCGGCAAGATTGAACGGGTGCATTTACGTGAAGGTGATGTGTTTCTGCTGCCTGCATATGTTCGTCATTCGCCTCAGCGTCCTGAAGCAGGCAGCTTGTGCACCGTCATTGAGCGCAGTCGACCTGTTGGCGTGATCGATGCGTTTGAGTGGTATTGCGCACAGTGTGGCGGATTGGTTGCTCGTCGGGAACTGCAATTGCAAAGCATTGTGGAAGATCTGCCCAAAGCCTTTTCATCGTTCTACGACACCACCGAGGATGAACGCAAGTGTTCGCACTGCGGCACAGTCCACACGGGACGAGATTGGGCATCATGGCATCAACTTTGTGGTCAAAGTTTCGTGAAAACCCTGATGCCCTAATTTATTTCAAGATTAAAATTAATTTCGCTTCTCCCCTTCAACCAAGAGGTCTCCATGATGAAACTACCGGTCAAGTCTTTCTCCCTCGCATGTGCTCTAACGCTCACCAGTGTGGGCAGTTACGCGCAACAACCTTTGAAAATTGGTTTTTTGGGGACCCTCTCCGGCCCCGCTGGCGCACTCGGCCAAGACCAATACGATGCCTTCATGCTTGGCATCGAACACCTGGGCGGCAAGCTGGGTAACAGCACCGTTCAAGTACTCAAAGAAGACGACCAACTCAAGCCTGACTTGGGCGTCGAGTTGGCCAAGAAATTAATTGAGAAAGAAAAAGTCGGCATCATCACCGGTGTGACCTTCTCCAACGTGATGATGGCGGTGCACAAACCCATCACCGACTCCGGCGTCTTCTTGATTGGCTCCAACGCAGGTCCTACACCCATCACGGGCAAGGGTTGCAGCCCCATGTATTTCTCCACATCTTGGAACAACGACTCCTTGCACGAATCCATGGGCGCTTATGCCCGCGAGCAAGGCTACAAACGCGTGTACCTGATGGCCCCTAACTACCAAGCCGGCAAAGATGCGTTGGCAGGTTTCAAAGCCCAGTACAAAGGCACGGCCCTTGACGAGGTTTACACCCAAATTAACCAACCCGACTACTCCGCCGAAATTGCACAAATGCAAGCAGCCAAGCCGGATGCCGTGTATGTGTTTTACCCAGGTGGCATGGGCGTGAACTTTGTGAAGCAGTACCAACAAGCAGGCTTGCTGGGCAAGGTGCCGCTTTTGTCAGCGTCGACCGTTGACGGCACCACGCTCCCCGCGCTCAAAGACATTGCCTTGGGTGTGATCACAAGCTCTCCCTACAGCCCGGACATTGACAACCCACAAAACAAAAAGTTTGTTGACGACTTCCGCAAAAAATACAACCGCGTCCCATCGCTGTACGCGGCACAAAGCTATGACGCAGCCATGCTGTTGAACTCAGCCTTACTCAAGACACAAGGCAAAGTGGAACGCGAACAGTTCCGCGCCGCGCTGAAGCAAGCCAACTTCAAGTCTGTGGCAGGCCCCTTCAAATTCAACAACAACCAGTTCCCTATCCGCAACTTCTACCGTGTCGATGTGGCCAAAGACAGCAGTGGTCAAGCCGCTCTGGTGAACAAAGGTGTGGTGCTCAAAGACCACGCCGACGCCTACGCCAACCAATGCGCCATGAACTGATGGTGGTTTTCACCGCGATAGAACCAGTGACACGTCATGGGCTTAGCGCATGACGTCGTCGCTGTTCTTTATTCAACTCCTCAACGGCCTGCAACTCGGGGTATTGCTGTTCATGTTGTCAGCGGGTTTGACGCTCGTGTTTGGCATCATGAGTTTCGTCAACTTAGCGCACGGCTGCCTCTACATGATGGGGGCCTACTTTGCGGCGACCGTGTATGCAGCCACCGACTCTTTTCTAGCGGCCGGCGTGGCAGCTGTGGTGGGTGGCGGCTTGTTGGCCGCATTGGTGGAATGGGTGGTAGCACGGCGTTTGTATGCGCGGGACCACCTCGACCATGTTCTGGCCACCTTTGGTCTGATTTTGTTTTTCAATGAACTGGCACGTTGGGTATGGGGTGCATCGCCCTCTTACATGAACGTGCCCCCCGCCTTGTCGGGGACACTCGATATCTTGGGTGTGATGTATCCCATGTATCGCTTTGCCATCATCGGCGCAGGCTTGATGGCAGCTCTGGGTTGCTACCTGCTGATTGCCAAAACACGGGTAGGTATGTTGATTCGTGCAGGCTCACTCAACCCCACCATGGTGGCCGCTTTAGGCGTGAACATCCGCTTGCTCAACGCCTTGGTGTTTTCACTCGGCGGCGCATTGGCCGGTTTGGCGGGCTTGATGAGCAGCCCCATCTTGTCAGTACAACCCGGTATGGGTGAGCCTATTTTGATTTTGGTCATGATCGTCATCGTGATTGGTGGCATTGGTTCGGTGCAAGGCGCTTTCTATGCCGCCTTGATGGTGGGATTGATCGATACAGCGGGTCGTGCCTTCTTGCCCATGCTGCTGCGTGAGTTCATTGACCGCAGCAGCGCCCAAGCGGCAGGGCCTGCCATCGCCTCTATGCTGACGTGCGTGTTCATGGCCACTGTGTTGGCCCTACGCCCACAAGGCTTGTTTCCCGTGAAAAACAAATGAAAACACGCCTCACGTTGGTCATTACCGCCGTCCTTTTGCTCACCTTAGCCTTGCTGCCTTTGTATGCGCGTTGGTTAGAAGAGCCCTTCTTGCTGACGTTTTCAACCCGCGCCCTGGTGCTGGCCTTGGCCGCACTCAGCTTAAACATCGTGCTCGGCTTTGGCGGCATGGTCAGTTTTGGGCATGCCTTGTACTTAGGACTTGGAGCTTACAGCGTCGGCATTTTGGCAAGCCATGGTGTCGACAACGGCGCCCTGCAATTGCTCATCACAATCGTGTTGTGTGCTGTGGTGGGGCTCGCAACCGGCTGGGTGTCGCTGCGAACGAGTGGCATTGGCTTCATCATGATTACCTTGGCGTTCGCCCAAATGTTTTACTACTTATTCGTGAGCCTCAAACAGTACGGCGGGGATGATGGCTTATCGATCTCCTTGCGCAGCAACCTGGTCGGATTGAACATGGGCGCCCCCCTCACGCTTTACTACACCGCCTTTGCCTGCGTGCTAGCGGTGGTCGTGTGGACGCAGCACATGGTGCAAGCCCCCTTTGGCATGGTGCTGCAAGCGTGTCGCATGAACGAGCGGCGCATGAACGCCTTGGGTTTTCACACCCTGCGCTACAAACTCAGCGCCTATGTGCTGTCGTGTGTGATCGCCGGTGTGGCAGGCTTTTTGTACGCCAACCTCACCGGTTACGCCTCACCCGCATATCTGGCGTGGACCGTGTCTGGCGAACTCATTGTGATGGTGGTGCTGGGTGGCATGGGTACCGTGCTGGGTCCGTTGGTGGGCGCCTTGACGCTGTTGGGCTGTGAAGAACTGCTCAAAGGCATGACAGAGCACTGGCCCATCATTCTAGGGCCACTGATTGTGTTGGTGGTGCTACTCGCGCGGCGTGGCTTGTACGGTTTGGCATTGGATTGGGATGCGCGCCATGCCCAAGCAAAGGAACAGCCATGAGCCCGCACAGCACAGCCCCCCTCCAAACGCAAGCCTTGGTCAAACGTTACGGCGGCTTGCTGGCCACCGACAACGTCAGCCTGCGCCTGACCCGTGGCGAGTTGCATGCCATCATTGGCCCCAACGGTGCCGGCAAAACCACACTCATTGGGCAACTGGGCGGAGAACTCCAGCCTGACAGTGGTGATGTGTTTTTGCAAGGCGAGTGCGTCACGCCCCTGCCCGCAGCTGAACGTGCCTTGCGAGGTTTGGCACGCTCGTACCAAATTTCTTCGGCGTTTCCTGAATTCACCGTGCTGGAATGTGTGGCCTTGGCCAAACAAGCCCATGCCGGACACAGCTTTGACGCTTGGCGTGCGCTGCTCAAACGTACGCATTTGGTTGACCCCGCAGAACATGCGATTGCCCAAGCGGGTTTGAGCCACCGCATCAGCCAACGCGTGTCCGATCTGGCGCATGGCGAACGTCGCCAATTGGAACTGGCCATGGTGCTGGTGAGTCAACCCAAGGTGCTGTTGTTGGACGAACCCATGGCAGGTATGAGCCACCAAGAATCGATGAAGGTGGTTGACTTACTGGCTGGCCTTAAAGGCCAGTACACGCTGTTGTTGGTCGAGCACGACATGCATGCCGTATTTGCCCTGGCTGACACCATCTCTGTGCTGGTCAACGGCGCCATCATTGCCAGCGGCAAACCTGAAGATATTCGCCAAAACCCGGAAGTTCGTACCGCTTACTTGGGTGACGAGGAGCTACCCGAATGAGCGCAACGCCTTTGCTGCAGGTCCACGACCTGGAAACTTGTTACGGCGATGCACAAGCCTTGTTTGGTGCCAGCCTGACCGTCGCAGAGGGTGAATTTGTCACCTTACTGGGACGCAACGGCATGGGTAAAACCACCACCGTACGTTCGATCATGGGCATCATGCCCCCGCGTCAAGGTCGCATTGTTTTTGCAGGTCAAGACATTACCCACCTGCCCTCGCACCAAATCGCACGCTTAGGCATTGGCCTGGTGCCTGAGCAGCGCCAAGTGTTTGCCAACCTCACGGTCTATGAAAACTTGGTAGCCACCGCACACAATCGTTTGAACCAGCCCGAGCCTTGGACGTTGGCTCGCGTTTATGAACTGTTCCCACGCCTCCAAGAACGTGCAGGCAACCTTGGCGCTAACTTGTCTGGGGGCGAGCAACAAATGTTGGCCATTGGTCGCGCATTGATGACCAACCCGCGTTTACTCATCTTGGATGAAGCCACTGAGGGCTTGGCTCCCTTGGTACGTGCCGAAATTTGGCACTGTTTACAAACCCTCAAACAGTCGGGTTTGTCTGTGCTGGTCATCGACAAAAACCTAGTGCCCCTGATGCGCTTGGCGGACACCCATTTCATCTTGGAAAAAGGGCAAACCATTTGGCACGGCAGTTCTGACAGCCTGATGGCTGCACGCCACGAACTCAAGGACAGCCTCGGTGTCTGATTGGCGCACATGGCCGCAGGCCGACTTAGAGCACCAATACGATGCACGCGCCACCGTGCCCGACATTGCGGCTGAACTCAAAGCCTACCGAGACGCATCAACGCCTATGTACGAGCTCACGCCTAGCTGGCGTGGTGTTGCTTATGGCAGCGGACCCGATGAAACCTTGGACCTGTTCCCCGTTGCAGAC
>CANFZT010000019.1 GCA_947451565.1 Comamonadaceae bacterium
ACCGTGCAAAGCGTCATGCCCGACTATGCGCAGCGCCGCCGTGTTCTTAAGGATGAACCCTTACCTCCGTGGTCTTGACTTAGTTTTTGGAGATTTCCCGTCATAATTGACGTTTACGTAAACGGAAACAAGGAAATCATGGCGACCACCTATTCCATCAGCGACTTAGCGCGTGAGTTTGACCTCACCACGCGAGCCATCCGTTTTTACGAAGACATGGGCCTGCTGCAGCCCGAGCGCTCCGGCCCCGGCGGGCGCAACCGCGTGTACAGCCACCGCGACCGCACGCGCCTCAAACTCACGCTGCGCGCCAAGCGCTTGGGCCTGTCGCTGACCGAGGCCAAAGACCTGATCGACATGTACGACAGCCCGCGTGACACAGGCCCGCAGTTGCAAAAGTTTTTGCTGGTACTCGACGCGCACAAGCGCGAACTCGAAGCGCAAATGGCCGAAATATTGGCCAACCTCGACGAGGTGAAGGCCCACGAAAAAGAAGCCCGTGCGCTGCTTGCCAAGCAAGGTGAGAAGCCCGCCAAAGCGGCGAAAACGGCGAAAGAGAGTAAGGCATGACGCATCCTGATCTGCACGCTCGCATTGAAGCCAGTTTTGTGCGTCAAGGCCTGATGCAGCACCTCGGTGCGCGCATCGTCTGCGTTGCGCCAGGCGAAGTGGAAATTGCATTGCCCTATTCCGAACGTGTCACGCAACAACAAGGCGGCTACCACGGGGGTGCCATGGGGGCGCTGGCCGACATTGCCGCTGGCTATGCGGGCCTGACCTTGGCCCCCGAAGGCCAAGAGGTGACGACGGTCGAATACAAAATCAACTTCCTCGCCGCCTTCCAAGGTGGGGAATTACGCGCGCGCGGCCGTGTGGTGCGTGCGGGTAAGCGCCTCATCATCACCACCGCCGAAGTGGTGCATCTTGACGACAACGGCGGTGAATCGCCCTGCGCTTTGATGCAGCAAACCCTCGCCACCGTGAATAAAACCTACTAAGCCCTATTTACCCTAGCGGAGACACATCATGAACAACCTACCAGGCCTGAACTTTCAACTCGGTGAAGACATCGACGCCCTGCGCGACGCTGTGCGCGACTTCGCGCAAACCGAAATCGCCCCTCGCGCCGCACAGATCGACCATGACGACCAATTCCCGATGGACCTGTGGCGCAAGATGGGAGACCTCGGCGTCTTGGGCATCACGGTGAGCGAAGAATATGGCGGCGCCAACATGGGCTATCTGGCACACATGATTGCGATGGAAGAAATTTCGCGTGCTTCGGCCAGTGTGGGTCTGAGCTACGGCGCGCACAGCAACTTGTGTGTGAACCAAATCAAACGCAACGGCACTGAGGCACAACGTCAAAAGTATTTGCCCAAGCTCATCAGCGGCGAGCATGTGGGGGCCTTGGCCATGTCCGAACCCGGGGCGGGCTCGGACGTCATCAGCATGAAGCTCAAGGCGGAGGACAAGGGCGGCTACTACCTCCTCAACGGCAGCAAGATGTGGATCACCAACGGCCCTGACGCCGACACCTTGGTGGTCTACGCCAAGACTGAGCCCGAGCTGGGTGCGCGCGGCGTGACCGCCTTCTTGATCGAGAAGGGCATGAAAGGCTTCAGCGTGGCGCAAAAACTCGACAAACTGGGCATGCGTGGCAGCCACACCGGCGAGCTGGTGTTTCAAAACGTCGAGGTGCCAGAAGCCAACATTTTGGGTGGTTTGAATATGGGCGCCAAAGTGTTGATGAGCGGCTTGGACTACGAGCGTGCGGTGCTCACCGGCGGCCCCTTGGGCATCATGCAATCGGTGATGGATAACGTCATTCCCTACATCCACGACCGCAAGCAATTTGGCCAAAGCATTGGCGAGTTCCAGCTCATCCAAGGCAAAGTGGCCGACATGTACACCGTGCTGCAAGCCGGTCGCAGCTTTGCCTACACCGTGGCCAAGAACCTCGACTTGCTCGGTACCGACCATGTCCGCCAAGTGCGTAAGGATTGCGCTTCAGTCATCTTGTGGACCGCAGAAAAGGCCACTTGGATGGCCGGTGAAGGCGTGCAAATTTTTGGCGGAAACGGCTACATCAACGAATACCCCTTGGGCCGTTTGTGGCGCGACGCCAAGTTGTACGAAATTGGTGCAGGCACCAGCGAAATTCGCCGCATGTTGATTGGACGCGAGCTGTTTGCCGAGACAATGTAAGGCTAGCGTCCAGACCTTGGACGCACCTATTTTTGACTCGTGATTGAATGAAAAAACTCCTTGCCCTGTTAATGCTCCCTCCGCGTGCCATGCTGCATGGCATGGCTGTGGGTTTGTGTGTGGGACTGGTGTTGGCCCTGTGGTTCAGCGCAGCGCGTTTGCTGATGCTGGCTTACTACTGGCCCTCGCCCGGTAGCGAGCTGTGGGCCGAGTTGCCCGTGGCCTTGCTCATGGGCTTTCGGTTCGATTTGAAGATGGGCGCCATTGCCGCGCTGCTGCTGTTTCCTTGGTTGGGTTGGCGCTGGCGCATGAGCGCGGTGGTCGTCAAAGTTTGGGCCAGCCTGTTTGCCTTGTTGGCTGTCATCAACTTTTACTACTACGGCTTTTACAAGCTGCCCATCGACAGCGTCATCTTTGGCTTGGCCGATGACGACACCGTGGCCGTGCTGCACACCATTTGGCAAGACTTCCCCATGCTGCAAATTGCGGTGGTGCTGGCGCTGGCTGTGTGGTCGGCAAATGTTGCCGCCTTGCGTGTGGGGCGGTATGCCTTGCAGTGGTTGCAACAGCATTGGGTGCGTGCATGGCATTTGCTGTTGATTCCGGTGTTGTTGGTGGTGGTGTTGATGGTGGGTAAAGGCACGCTCAAAGGCATGGCCTTGCAGCTCGACAACATCACGGCGACCAGTAAATCGTTTTTGAACAACATCATTCCTAATGGCGTGACCGCCCTCTATAACGCCTGGGACGCCTACCGCACCTCAACCGACATTGGTGAAGAAGACACAGGGCTAAAGGGTTTTGGCTTTGACACCTACCAAAGCGCAGCGCGTGCCTATGGCATCACCGCCACCACACCCGAAGGCGTGCAGGCCGCGTTGATGGCCTCGGGGCGTAACCAACCCAATGGCAAAAATTTGGTGTTCTTCCAAATGGAGTCGTGGAGCGCCGAGCCCTTCAAATACCAATCCAAAGACATGGATGTGTTGGCAGGATTGAAAGACAAGCTGCACAACGCATGGCTGTTTGACAACTTCGATGCCACGCACCACGGCACGCACCCAGCGCTTGAAGCGATTCTGTACAACACGCCCGTCACGCCCATCACCAACGGCAAATACCGCCACATCCAGCTCGATTGGGGCGTGCCGTTCGCCATGAAAAAGGCGGGCTATGACACCTTGTTTGTGACCTCGGGCCAGTCGGGTTGGCGTGAGCTCAACCGTGTCTTGCTCATTCAAAGCTTTGACGAAGTGATTGATGCGGCCACCCTGCGCGCCAAATACGCGGGCGCAGAAGGGGGCATCTGGGGCGTGTGGGATTCCTACATGTTCCGCTACATCCAAGAGCGTTTGGCGCAGCAGCCCAAAGATCGCCCCTTGTTTATCTACGCCATGTCCACCACCAACCATCCGCCGTATGAGTTGCCCTCGGACTACCAGCCCTTTGTGTTTGACATCCACAAGTGGCCTGGCGACAAAGGCTCTGAGCACCTCATTCCAAACTTGCAAACCTACCGCTATGCCAACGATGAGCTGGCCAAGTTTGTGTCCGCCATCGAGGCCAGCCCTGCAGCCGCACGCACGGTGGTGGCTGCCACGGGTGACCACAATGTGCGCACCTTTGGCCAGTACGCCACGCCTGAAAGCCAAGTGCTGCGTCAGCAAGTGCCGTTCATCGTGTGGGGTGCGGGCAAGCTGTCATGCCCCAGCGCCTTGCACCAAGTGGGCAGCCACTTAGACATGTTTCCCACCTTGTTTCCTATGTTGGGCATTCATACGGGCTACCTCATGACAGGCCGTGATTTGGCCGAGTGTCCGACAGCGCGTAGCGGTGAAGAGGCCATGGCCATCACCTTCATTGGCCAAGCCCGCTCCAACCACGCCATCTGGAGCATGGGCAGCCCCAACACCTTGGCTTGCCAACCCAAAGGAAGTGTGTGTGAATGGAACGCCGCGCAAGACGCCAAAGCGCGCGCCCGCGTAGCATTGCTGGACTGGAATGTGCGTCGTCACATCCAGCACGCTACTGGGAGAAAATAAGCCATGCCTACATCTTTGAAACACCTCTTCGATAACAACCGGGCTTGGGCCGAGCGCATGATTCAAGAGAATCCTGCGTACTTCTCACGTCTGGCCAATCAGCAAAACCCAAAGTATTTGTGGATTGGCTGCTCCGACAGCCGCGTGCCGGCTAACCAAATCACGGGCCTCGACCCAGGTGAAGTGTTTGTGCATCGCAACGTGGCCAACGTGGTCGTGCATTCCGATTTGAACGCTTTGTCCGTCATTCAATACGCGGTCGATGCACTCAAGGTCGAGCACATCATGGTGGTGGGCCATTACGGTTGCGGCGGTGTGTTGGCAGCCACACGCGGTACACGCGTGGGATTAGCCGACAACTGGTTGCGCCATGTGCAAGATGTGCGCTTGCGCCATCGCCAACGCCTCAACCATTTGCCTCAAGCCGAGCTTGAGTCGGTCATGTGTGAGATGAACGTGATTGAGCAAGTAGGTAACGTTGCGTTGTCCAACGTCATGCAAGACGCATGGGGCCGTGGCCAAAAGGTCACGGTGCACGGCTGGATTTACGGTTTAGATGATGGCTTGGTCAAAGACCTTGGTGTCAGTATGAGTCACGCAGGCGAAGTGGTGGATGTCTTCCGCAGCGCCTTCAAACGCTACCCTCGTGGTGGCATGCTTCCCGCCGCATGACCCTCTGGGTCGGCGCGGCATTTTTCTTTTTGTCATTTGGAGAAATTCATGTCCGACCCCATCGTCATCGTCAGCGCTGCTCGCACACCCATGGGCAGCTTTCAAGGCGACTTCTCAAGTCTCGCTGCGCACGACCTCGGTGGTGCCGCCATCAAGGTCGCTGTTGAGCGTGCGGGTATCAATCCCGAGTTGGTGACCGAGGTTTTGTTTGGCAATTGTTTGATGGCGGGCCAAGGTCAAGCGCCTGCACGCCAAGCGGCGTTCAAGGGTGGCTTGCCCAAGAGCGCTGGCGCTGTCACTTTGTCCAAAATGTGCGGCTCGGGCATGCGTGCAGCGATGTTCGCGCACGACATGTTGATTGCGGGTACACACGATGTGTTGGTGGCTGGTGGCATGGAGAGCATGACCAACGCGCCCTACCTCATGCTCAAGGGCCGTGGCGGCTATCGCATTGGCCACGACCGCATCTTTGACCACATGATGCTCGACGGATTGGAAGACGCCTACGAGCCAGGCCGCAGCATGGGCACCTTTGGTGAAGACTGCGCAGCCAAATACAACTTCACACGCGCCGAGCAAGACGCCTTTGCCACGGCCAGCGTACAACGTGCCAAGGCAGCCACCGAGAGCGGTGCCTTCGCCGCAGAAATCACGCCCGTCACCGTCAAGACCCGTTCGGGCGACACCGTGGTGTCGATCGACGAAGGTCCAGGAAAAATCAAGCTCGACAAAATCACTTCACTCAAGCCCGCATTCAAAAAAGACGGCACCATCACGGCAGCCTCTAGCTCGTCTATCAACGACGGCGGCGCAGCCATGGTGTTGATGCGCGAGAGCACGGCCAAGCAGTTGGGCTGCAAGCCCTTGGCACGCATCGTCAGCCACGCCACACACGCACAAGAGCCGGAGTGGTTTGCCACCGCGCCCGTAGGCGCCACGCAAAAAGCCTTGGCCAAGGCCGGTTGGAAAGTGGAAGACGTGGACCTGTGGGAAGTCAACGAGGCTTTCGCCGTTGTGCCCATGGCCTTGATGAAAGAACTCAATGTGTCGCACGACAAAGTCAACGTCAATGGCGGGGCATGTGCGTTGGGTCACCCCATCGGCGCATCGGGCGCACGCATCATGGTCACGCTCATCCATGCACTCAAAGCACGCGGCCTCAAAAAAGGTTTGGCTACGTTGTGTATCGGTGGCGGCGAAGGAACAGCAGTCGCCCTCGAACTCATTTGAGTTTTCGACATGCCAACCGCACTCATCATCGGCGCGTCACGCGGCATTGGGCTTGAGCTGGTCCGCCAATACGTGGCGGACGGCTGGCGCGTCATTGCCACCGCGCGTGACGATGCGGGGCGCGAGCGTGTGCAAGCCCTAGGCGCGCAATGCTTGCGTGTGGATGTGGCCAGCCCGATCAGCGTCAGCTCGTTGGAGTGGATGCTCGATGGCGAAAAGCTCGACCTCGCTATGTATGTGGCGGGTGTCATCGATCACAACGCCGCCAACACCCCGCCCACGCAAGACGCGTTTGACCGCGTCATGCACACCAACGTGATGGGCGCGATGATGGTCATCCCGCAAGTTGCACCCATGGTCGAAGCGGCCGATGGTGTGTTCGCTTGCATCAGCAGCGTGATGGGCAGTTTGCAAGGCACACGCAGCAGCGATGCTGCGCTGTACCGCATCAGCAAAGCCGCGCTCAACATGGTGGTGCGCACCTCGCAGCCCGAGTACCCCCGCGTACGCATGGTGGCCATGCACCCAGGCTGGGTACAAACCGAGATGGGTGGTGCCAATGCCACGCTCACGCCAGAGCAAGCCGTCACGCGCATGCGCCAAACGCTTGCGCACATCACGCCCGAACACGCGGGGCAGTTTTTGTCTTACGACGGCAGCACCATTGCTTGGTGATGCTTTTCATACATTCATTTCATAACGGATAAAGCCATGCTGCTCACCCCAGACCAAACCATGATTCGCGATGCTGTGCGCGACTTTGCCCAACAAGAACTGTGGCCCAACGCCGCCAAGTGGGACAAAGACCACACCTTCCCGCATGAGGTGCACAAAGGCTTGGCCGCACTCGGCGCCTATGGCATTTGTGTGCCCGAAGATTTGGGCGGTGCAGGCTTGGACTATTCCACGCTGGCCATTGTTTTAGAAGAAATCGCCGCTGGCGATGGCGGCACCAGCACCGCCATCAGTGTGACCAACTGCCCTGTCAACGCCATCCTCATGCGTTACGGCAACGACGCGCAAAAGAAGCAATGGCTCACTGAACTCGCGCAAGGCAATATGCTCGGCGCGTTCTGTTTGACTGAGCCACATGTGGGTTCTGATGCCTCCGCGCTGCGTACGACAGCGACTAAAGAAGGCGATGAATACGTCATCAACGGCGTCAAGCAATTCATCACCAGCGGCAAAAACGGCCACGTCGCCATCGTCATCGCCGTCACTGACAAAGGCGCGGGCAAAAAAGGCATGAGCGCCTTCATCGTGCCGACCAGCGCCCCTGGTTACAACGTGGCACGCCTAGAAGAAAAGCTGGGTCAGCACAGCAGCGACACCGCACAAATCAACTTTGACAACTGCCGCATCCCCGCCGAGAACTTGATTGGCCAAGAAGGCGAGGGCTACAAAATTGCCCTCTCTGCTTTGGAAGGTGGACGCATTGGCATTGCCGCGCAAAGCATTGGCATGGCCCGCAGCGCATTTGAAGCCGCCTTGCACTACAGCAAAGAACGCGTGAGCTTTGGCACCGCCATCTTTAACCACCAAGCCGTGGGTTTCCGCTTGGCCGATTGCGCCACGCAACTCGAAGCTGCGCGTCAGCTAATGTATCACGCAGCTGCCTTGCGCGATGCAGGTTTGCCGTGCTTGAAAGAAGCCGCCATGGCCAAACTCTTTGCCAGCGAAACCGCCGAGCAGGTATGCAGCGTGGCCATCCAAACTTTGGGCGGCTATGGGGTGGTGAGCGACTTCCCCGTCGAGCGCATCTACCGCGATGTGCGCGTGTGCCAAATTTATGAAGGCACCAGCGACGTACAAAAAATCATCATTCAACGCGCTTTGGCTTGACCTGTCTTCACTCGCCGTTCACATGGCCTGTCTAGGATTGGATCGTCTGCACTTCAGTGAATAGGAATTTGCCATGAACTTTGCACAAACTCACATTGCCACTTTGTTGAAATACGGTGGCATCAGCTTTATCGCCGGGGCGGTGAACCATGGTTTTTTCAGTGAGTTGCGTTCGATCTGGACGGCAGGCTTTGGCGTGTTGTTTTATTTGTTGGGGTCATGGCTAGACATTCGCAATGACCCAGCGCGCTACGTGCGCTGGGGCGATGTGTTGGGCTTTGGCTTGTTGTCGTCCATCGGCTTGGGTTTTTTCACGGGTGGCTTGCAGCACTTTCCTGATTCGCCAGATCGCAGCCTGTGGGTTGTGCCACTGGGTTTTGTGTTGAGTTTGCTGGCCATGTACTTCATGGATTGGCATGGCCAACTGCGCGCGCGTGCGCTGGTCAGCTATGGCTTGATCTCGTTTGCCGTTGTGATGACCGGTTCTGCTGCTGCATGGTCTGTTTTGCAAGGTGTGCCCGATTCAGAACATGGCCATTCACATGGCGGGGCGAGTAGCACCTCTGAGCACAGCCACGATGCCCATACACATGAGGCCGCTCCCAGCGATGCGGCTGTGCGTACCGTCACCATTACCATGAATGACACCATGCGTTTCACGCCTGCGAATTGGCAAGCGACATCGGGCGAAACAGTCCGTATTCGCGTGGTGAACAGCGGCAAGGTGCGTCACGAGTTCATCATCGGTACGGAAGCTGAGTTGAAAGCCCATGCCGAGGAAATGAAAAAGCCAAGCGCAGGTCATCATCACCATGCCAGCAACGCTGTGAGCTTGGGGGCGGGTGAGTCGGGGGAGCTGACTTGGACGTTCACCGATGCGAGCGTCATGCACATCGCGTGTTTCGAGCCCGGCCATTACGAAGCGGGCATGCGCGGCACGATTTCGGTTTTGCCTTAATTTTTACAACTGACATGAGCGCACTTGCTAGCTGCCCCTGCGGGCGTACGGATGCCAAGCAACGCATCGTGGGCTATGCCGATTGCTGTGGCCGTTTTATCGAACACTTCAACGACGTCGCCGCCCCCGATGCCGAACACCTCATGCGCTCGCGCTACAGCGCATTTGTATTGGCACGTGCCGACTACTTGTTGGCGACTTGGCACAGCAGCACACGGCCTGCTTCGCTGGACTTAGAAGTCGGTGCCAAGTGGCTAGGCCTTGAGGTGCGAGAGCACCAAGCCACGGGCGTGGACAGCGCCGAGGTTGAGTTTGTCGCGCGTTACCGCGTAGACGGCAAAGCCATTCGCATGCACGAACGCAGTCGCTTTGTGCGCGAAGACGGCCGCTGGTTTTATGTGGATGGCGATCCACAATGACATTTGAAGCCGTTTTATTTGATTGCGATGGCGTGCTGGTCGACAGCGAAGCTATCACTTGCGGCGCACTGCGCGACATACTGGATGAAAACGGCTGGCGCTTGGAGCTAGCCGAGTGCATGGCGCACTTTGTGGGGCACACCGTGCGTAGCCGTGCCGACTTGATCGAGGCGCACACCGGCAAGCCACTGACGGACGCTTTCATGGACGAGTTTTACCGCCGTCGTAACATCCGTTTAGAAAACGAAATCACCGCCATTGACGGCATTCACGATGCTGTGCGCCATGTGCATGAGCGCTGCGAGGGGCGCATTGCTGTGGCGTCAGGCGCAGACCGCTATAAGGTTGAGATGATGTTGCAACGCGTGGGCTTGGCGCAGTTCTTTGAAGGGCGCATTTTCAGTGGTCACGAAATGCCGCGCAGCAAGCCTTTCCCCGATGTGTACTTGGCTGCTGCTGCGCATTTGAAGGTAGAGCCTGCGCGTTGCTTGGTGGTGGAAGACACGCCCGTGGGTATTGCTGCTGGTGTGTCTGCGGGCTCAACGGTGTGGGCTTATGCGCCGCCGCTCGCTCCTACCGATGTGCTGTTGAACGCGGGAGCGGTCCAGGTGTTTGCACACATGAATGCCCTGCGCATCTAGCGCGACACGCAGGTGGCATAAAGTCGTTCAGGCGCTTTGTCGAAAAGTTTCAGGTGCTTGTCCAGTCCAGGTCTTGAACGCTCGAATAAAACTCTTCTCATTCGAGAAACCCACCTCGGTAGCGATTTGCTTGAGCGGTTTGCCTGTGCGCAGCAGTAGCTCGCGTGCGCGTAGCTCGCGCACGCTGTCCTTGAGCTGCTGCAGACTCGCGCCTTCTTCTTGCAGTTGGCGATGCAGGGTGCGGGCCGACATGTTGAGCCATGCTGCCAAGTCATCGGCATTGCGGCTGTGTTCGGGGTGTTGGGCCAAGGTTTGTCGCACCCGTTCCACCAGCAATCGGTCGCGTCGGTAGGGGCGCACGGTGAGCAGCAGGGCGCGTTGCAGCATCTGCTTTAGTGCCGCTTCGTCGCGACGCACGGGCAGCGCAAGATAGCCCGCGTCAAACTGCAAGGCGTTCATGTCGGCGTTGAAATGTGTGGACCCGTCAAACAACACACGGTAGCTGTCGGCATGTGCAGGTGGGGCAAAGCGCAGGTGTGTGGTGGTGAGTGAGATACGCGAATCGGTCAGCCAACACGCCACGCCCAAGGCATTGCGCAGCACCGACACCACACAAAACTCGCGGAACACGCCTAGGTCGCGTGCTTCCTCCAGCTGCAAGGTGGCCACGCCTTGGTGCTCGGTCAAGGTGAGGTGAATGTCGTCGGTGAGCAGTCCATGGTGTCTGCTCCAGCGTCCCAGCGCCAGGCCCAACACGGGTGAGGTGAGTGAGGCCCGCACCAACATGCCATAGCTGCCCCACGGCAAGCGGCGGCTGAACCAGCCCAAGCCTTCGTCGTCCAGCTCTTGCATGGCCAATCCCGAAAACAACTCCATCTGCATGGCGGTGACGCGGGCGTTGTTTTTCTTGAGAAGTTTTGGCTCGATTTGTGCCTTCTTCAACGCCTCGTCCACACGCATACCACGCTGCGCATAAGCTGCCGCAATCGCTTGAATAAAAGCAATTGGCGTCTCGGTGCGGCCGAGTGCGGGCGTTTGGTCTGAGGTGGGGCTAGGACTAACCATAAGAAGACTCATTGTGGCAGGATTTGCAACCCATCTGACACATGCCGTGGCGCCAAACCGCCTAAGCTTGGCCCCAACCCCGTAATAGGAAAAACACGATGACTGTTTTGCACTCCCAGATCAACCCACGTTCGGCCGATTTCGCGGCCAACGCTGCCGCCATGCGCACGGTGGTGGACGACCTCAAAGCCCATCTCGAAAAAATTGCGGTGGGCGGCGGTGAGGCCGCGCGAGCCAAACATACCGCCCGCGGCAAGCTCTTGCCCCGCGATCGCGTGCAAACCTTGCTCGATCCCGGCACACCTTTTCTTGAGGTGGCCCCACTCGCAGCCCTGCACATGTACAACGACGACGCGCCCTGCGCGGGCCTGATTGCTGGCATTGGCCGCGTCAGCGGGGTGGACTGCATGATCGTGTGCAACGACGCCACCGTGAAGGGCGGCACCTACTACCCCCTCACCGTCAAGAAGCATTTGCGTGCGCAAGAAATCGCGCAGCAAAACAACTTGCCTTGTATCTACTTGGTCGACTCTGGCGGCGCCAACTTGCCCAACCAAGACGAGGTGTTCCCCGACCGTGACCACTTTGGCCGTATCTTCTTCAACCAAGCGAACATGAGTGCGCAAGGCATTGCGCAAATCGCGGTGGTGATGGGCAGTTGCACCGCAGGCGGCGCCTATGTGCCGGCCATGAGCGATGAGACCATCATTGTGAAAAACCAAGGCACCATCTTCTTGGGCGGGCCACCCTTGGTGAAGGCCGCCACCGGCGAAGTGGTGACGGCAGAAGATTTGGGCGGTGGCGATGTGCACACGCGCCTATCCGGTGTCGCCGACCACCTCGCACAAAACGATGTGCATGCGTTGGCGTTGGCACGTCAAGCCGTTAAAAACCTCAATGCGCAAAAGCAGCCGAACATTGCCACGCACGTACCCGTGCCACCGAAGTACGATGCACACGAGCTGTATGGGGTCATACCCACCGACACACGCAAGCCCTTTGACGTGCGTGAAATCATTGCGCGCATCGTCGATGGCAGCGAGTTCGATGAATTCAAAGCCCGCTTTGGCTCCACACTGGTGTGCGGCTTTGCCCGCATCGAAGGCATGCCCGTGGGCATCATTGCCAACAACGGCATCTTGTTCAGCGAGTCGGCTTTGAAAGGCACGCACTTCATCGAGCTGTGCTGCCAACGCAAAATTCCACTGGTGTTTTTGCAAAACATCACCGGCTTCATGGTGGGTCGCAAGTATGAGAACGAAGGCATCGCGCGTAACGGCGCCAAGATGGTCACGGCCGTGGCCACGGCTGCTGTGCCCAAGTTCACCGTCATCATCGGTGGCAGTTTTGGCGCGGGCAACTACGGCATGTGTGGCCGTGCATTCGCCCCGCGCTTTTTGTGGATGTGGCCCAATGCGCGCATCAGCGTCATGGGCGGTGAGCAAGCGGCCAGCGTGTTGGCCACGGTCAAGCGCGATGGCATTGAAGCCAAAGGCGGGCAGTGGAGCGCCGAAGAAGAGCAAGCCTTCAAAGACCCCATTCGCCAACAGTACGAACACCAAGGCCACCCCTATTTCGCCACCGCTCGCCTGTGGGACGACGGCGTGATTGACCCTGCGGACACTCGCCGTGTGTTGGCTTTGGGGTTGAGTGCGTCGTTGAATGCACCCATCCCTGAGACCAAGTTTGGCTTGTTCCGGATGTGATGGGGCGATGAGATGACAACACCTTCTCACAAAGCCTTGACCGTGACTGATCACGGCGCCGTGCGCACCATCACGCTCAGTCGTCCCGATGTGCGCAACGCCTTCAACGACGAAGTGATTGCCGAATTGAAAAACGCCTTCACTGAAGCGGGCCAGGCTGCCGATGTGCGCTGCGTTGTGCTAGCTGCCGAAGGTTCCGCATTTTGCGCAGGCGCCGACCTGAACTGGATGCGCCGCATGGCTGACTACACGCGCGACGAAAACCTCGCCGATGCCGGAGAGCTCGCTGCCATGTTGCGTGTGATTTACGAATGCCCCAAGCCAACCATCGCCCGCGTGCAGGGCGATGTGTTTGCGGGTGGTGTGGGCTTGGTAGCTGTGTGCGACATGGCGGTGAGTGTGGACAGTGCTACCTACTGCCTGAGCGAGGTCAAGCTTGGCCTCATTCCCGCCACCATCAGCCCGTATGTGATTCGCGCCATGGGTGCGCGTGCTTCCCACCGTTACTTTTTAACCGCCGAGCGTTTCAGCGCGGCAGAGGCGCATCGCATTGGCTTGCTGCATGAGGTGGTCACGGTCGACGCCCTAGACGCCAAAGTCGCCGAGCTGACCAGTGCCTTGGTGAGTGCCAGCCCCAACGCCGTTCGTGCTTGCAAACGCTTGGTGCAAGATGTGGCCGAGCGTGAGATTGACGACGCCCTTGTGGCGCACACCGTGGCAGGCATTGCCGACATTCGTTCAAGTGCCCAAGGCAAAGAGGGCGTGCAGTCGTTCTTGCAAAAACGCAAACCTAACTGGTTGCTTTGATGTGGCCTACGTCGCTTGACCATTCGTCATTTCATGCCTCGCCTTGAATTTAGAAAGACACACTGTCATGTTTAAAAAAATCCTCATCGCCAACCGTGGTGAAATCGCCTGCCGTGTGGCAGCTACAGCTCGCCGACTGGGTATCAAAACCGTGGCCGTGTATTCGGACGCCGACGTGCAAGCCAAACATGTGCAGGTGTGCGACGAAGCCGTGCACATTGGCGGCAGCGCACCCAAGGACAGTTACTTACGCTGGGAGCGCATCTTGCAAGCCGCCAAAGACACAGGCGCGCAAGCGGTGCACCCAGGCTATGGCTTTTTGAGCGAGAACGAAGACTTCGCCAAAGCCTGCGCCGCAGCAGGCTTGGTGTTCATCGGCCCGCCTGCCTCGGCCATTTTGGCCATGGGCTTGAAAGCCGAATCCAAACAACTCATGGAAAAAGCCGGCGTGCCGCTGGTGCCCGGCTACCACGCCGCCGACCAAGACCCCGCCTTGCTGCAACGCGAGGCCGACCGCATTGGCTACCCCGCGCTCATCAAAGCCAGCGCAGGTGGTGGCGGCAAAGGCATGCGCGTGGTCAACAGCAGCGCCGAGTTTGCCGACGCCTTGGCCAGTTGCAAACGCGAAGCCATCAACAGCTTTGGTGACGATGCGGTGTTGATCGAGAAATACGTGCAACGTCCCCGTCACATCGAGATTCAAGTGTTTGGCGACACCCATGGCAATTGCGTGTATTTGTTTGAACGCGACTGCTCGGTGCAACGCCGCCACCAAAAGGTGTTGGAAGAAGCGCCCGCGCCTGGCATGACCGACGCGTTGCGCAAGCAAATGGGGGAAGCCGCCGTGGCTGCCGCCAAGGCGGTGAACTATGTGGGGGCGGGCACGGTGGAGTTCATCGTGGAGCAAACCGGCTATGACCAACCCGACTCGATGAAGTTCTTTTTCATGGAGATGAACACGCGCTTGCAGGTGGAGCACCCTGTGACCGAAGCCATCACGGGGCTGGACTTGGTGGAGTGGCAACTGCGCGTGGCCAGTGGTGAGCCCTTGCCGCTGAAGCAAAGCGAATTGCGCATTCACGGCCACGCGATTGAAGCGCGCATTTGCGCCGAGAACCCCGACAACAACTTCTTGCCCGCCACGGGGACCTTGCAGGTGTACCGCAAGCCCTCGTGCAGCAGCTTTGCATTGCCGAGCGATACGCATGCAGGTGTACGCATTGACGACGGCGTGCGCGAGGGCGACAGCATCAGCCCGTTTTATGACTCGATGGTGGCCAAACTCATCGTGCATGGTGACACCCGCGAACAAGCGCTGGCGCGACTGGATGAAGCGCTGTCGCAAACCCGCATCGTGGGCTTGACGACCAATGTGCAGTTCTTGCGGCACATCATCCGCACCGACTCGTTCGCCACGGCCAAGCTCGACACCGCGTTGATTCAACGCGAAGAAAAAGCCTTGTTTGCGCAAGAGCCATTGGGCTTGGCGCTCACAGCGGCGGCGGTGGTGGCTAACACGCTGCACCGTGAGCAAGCTTTGAAAGGCCATGACCCGTTCAGCAGCCGCGATGGCTGGCGCGCGTATGGTGTAGCCACGCGCAACTTTGGTTTTGTGTTTCATGGCGCGACGTACAAGACGGTGTTGACCTATACCCACGACGGCAGCTTGCAGCTCTGTGTGGCCGATGCGGATGGCGATGTGTCTGGCACTTTGGTCTACCGTGATGATGGCGATGCCTTGCGCATCAGCTTTGCGGGCCAACACGCTCGTGTGCAGGTGTTTCACGAAACCCAAGGCCACGAAGACGTGGCCCATGTGTTTGCGCCTCAAGGTGCCACACGCATCACTGTGGTCGATGCCTTGGCCCATGCCGGTGAGGTGCAAGAGACCGGTGGCCGCTTGACAGCGCCCATGCCTGGCAAGGTGGTGTCGTTTGCGGTTGCCGCAGGTGACAAAGTTAAGGCGGGTCAGCCACTGGCGGTCATGGAAGCGATGAAAATGGAGCACACCATTGCCGCGCCTGCGGATGGTGAAGTGTTAGAGCTGCTCTATGCGCCCGGGGACCAAGTGGCCGAAGGCGAAGAACTGTTGAAATTGAAAGTGTGACCATGTTGACCTCTTTGCCACATCGTGTGCATTTGATTGATGTCGGGCCGCGTGACGGCCTGCAAAACGAAAAACAGCCTGTGCCTGCCGCCGTCAAGGTGGAATTGGTGCATCGCTTGCAGGCGGCGGGCTTGAATGAAATTGAAGTCACCAGTTTTGTGTCACCCAAATGGGTGCCGCAAATGGCCGACAACGCCGAGGTGATGGCGGGCATTCATCGCCAGCCTGATGTGCGCTATTCGGTGCTCACGCCGAATTTGCAAGGTTTTGAAGCTGCATTGAAAAGCAAACCCGACGAAATCGTGGTGTTTGGTGCGGCCAGCGAAGCCTTCAGTCAAAAGAACATCAACTGTTCGATTGCTGAAAGCATGGAGCGCTTCGCGCCCGTGGTCAAAGCCGCACGCGACGCCGGCATTGCGGTACGTGGCGCGATGAGCTGCACTGTGGGTTGCCCTTACGAGGGTGAGATTGCTCCCGAACGTGTGGGTTACCTTGCAGGCTTGATGAAGAGCATTGGTGTGCAACGCGTGGACGTGGCCGACACGATTGGCGTGGGCACCCCACGTAAAGTACAAGCGGCCATTGAGGCTACGCTGCGGCACTATGCGTTGAACGATGTGTCGGGCCATTTCCACGACACCTATGGCCAAGCCTTGGTCAACACCTTGGCTGCTTTGCAAATGGGTGTGTGGAATTTTCAATCGTCTGTGGCGGGCTTGGGTGGTTGCCCCTATGCCAAAGGCGCCACGGGCAACGTGGCCACTGAAGACGTGGTCTACATGATGCAAGGCATGGGCATTGAGACAGGCATTGACCTCGACAAGTTGATTGACGCTGGTGTGTTCATCAGCGAGGCCTTGGGCCGCCAGCCCAATTCCCTCGTGTCCCGCGCGGTCTTGAACAAACGGACGGCTTGAGCGGGGCGCGTTCGCTGACAATGCAAGTCATGTGTGGAAGCGAACTCACCCCCAAGCCCCAAGGCCTCACCCCCGCAGACTTGCGCCTGAAAGCGCAGGCCAACCGGGTGCTGCAAAGCAATGATGTGCCGCCGTCGCCTTGCATTTCAGTTTGCCGCATGTCGGACGACACCACGTATTGCGAAGGCTGTTGGCGCACCTTGGATGAAATTGGTGGTTGGGGGCAACGCAATGCCGATGACAAGCGTGCCGTGTGGCAACTGATTGGTGAACGTTTAGCCGCACATGCGGCGGCCTAAGTCGCCACATGCGCGGTGCGCCGTGATGCCTCGAACTTTTGAAGGACATACGCCATGAAAACCATCACCTGCTACTTCGATTTCATTTCGCCTTATGCCTACCTCGCGTTTGAGGCCTTGCCTCTGCATTTGATGGGTCTGAGCCATCGCGTGGTTTACAAGCCGGTGTTGTTTGCCGCCATGCTCAAACACCACGGTCAGTTGGGCCCAGCTGAAATTGCAGGCAAGCGTGAGTGGACCTATCGACAAGTGCTGTGGCAAGCCAAGCAGTTGGGCGTGACCTTAGACATGCCGCCCTCACACCCTTTCAATCCGCTGCCATTGCTGCGCTTGGCGGTGGCGTGCAGTGCCGAAGGCGAGCCCAACCGTTTTGTGTGTGAAACCCTTTTCAGGCATGTGTGGCAGGGCGGCGCCGCTGCCGATGACGCGACGCGTTTACACGCGCTGACGCAGCAGTTGGCTCCCCAACGCTCGGTGGATGCTGCTGAGGTCAAAGATCAGCTCAAAGCCCATACCGAAGAAGCCATTGCGCGCGGCGTGTTTGGCGTTCCTACTTTTTGTGTGGACGACAAGGTCTTCTGGGGCTTGGATGCCCTCCCCATGATGCGCGCTTACCTTGACGGAGATCAATGGTTTGACGGAACTTGGGACGCCGCCGCAAGCATCCAGCAAGGCGTGAAGCGTTGAATCAGGGGATTGCTATGAAAATCCCCCATGCCCAACGCTTTTAACTTTTCTGCCTCCCCGTTTGACTGCTTAACGCCCGACCAGCAGCGCTTGGTGCGCGACAGTGTCGACGTGGTCTATTACCCCGAGGGCGAAGCCATTCTGGATGTGGGGACGACACCCACGCACCTGTTTGTCATCATCAAAGGGTTTGTCACGCAGTACGACGGCGACGAAGTCATCACCACCTACGGGCCCGACGACACCTTTGACGGCCGTGGTTTGGTCGCAGGTAAAACCAGCAGCAAATTTATCGCGCAAGAAGAGGTGGTGGCCTATCAACTGGCTCGTCAAACTGTGACCGATTTGATCGCCAGCAACGACACCTTTGGTGCACTGCTCTTCTCGGACTTGAGCAACAAACTCACCGCTTTGTCACAGCGACAAAGTCAACACGAGTTGCAGTCGCTCACGCTCTCGCGGGTGGACGAAGCCTTTGTCCGTCCCGCCCACTTTGTGGAGATGACTGCCGATGTGGTGTCGGTGGTGAAGGTCATGCAAGCGCAACGCACCAAGTGTGTGTTGGTGCGCGATCGCAGCGTCACGCCAGAGCGCGTGGGTGTGTTCACCGCTTCCACTTTGCAGCGAGCTATCTTGAATGGCACGTCGCTGGAGCAGCAAAAAATTGGTGACCTCGCCAACTTTCAAATCATTGCCGTGCGTCCCTCTGACCAAGTGGGCGATGCCTTGGCTTTGTTGCAGCGCCATCGCGTGCACCGCTTGGTGGTGATGGATGAGCACCATGTGGTGGGCGTGTTGGAGGCTTTGGATTTGTTCAGCTTCTTGTCGAACCACTCCCACCTCATCACAGTGCAGGTTGAGGCGGCCACCGACATTGACGGTTTGGCGCAAGCTGCGGCACAAATTACGAACATGGTGATCACACTGCACCGCAGCGGGACGCGCGTGAGTTTGATTGCGCGCTTGGTGCAAGACCTGAACGCCCGTTTGTTTGAACGGGCTTGGCAACTCATCGCCCCCGCAGACTTGGTGGCTAACAGTTGCTTGTTTGTGATGGGCAGCGAAGGGCGCGGCGAGCAGCTGCTCAAGACCGACCAGGACAACGGCCTGATTTTGCGTGATGGCTACACGCCACCCGACAATCTGGAAGCCATTTGCCAGTCGTTCTCGCAAGCCCTGTCTGCGTTTGGTTATCCCGAGTGCCCAGGTCACATCATGGTGAACAACCCCATGTGGCGCAAAACAGCCTATGACTTCGGCCAAATGGTGAAACATTGGTTGCTCATGCCCGACGCCAACAGCTTGATGAATTTGGCCATCTTCCTGGATGCTCATGCCGTGTGCGGCGATGCGCACTTGTTGCAAGACGCACAGCAAGTGCTCATGCGTTTTGCCACTGATAACGATGCCATGCTGGCGCGTTTTGCTGCGGCGATAGACGCCTTTGGCAACAGCCAAGGCTGGTGGAACCGTTTGCTGGGCTTGGATGATCAGCAAGGCTTGCACCTCAAGAAGGAAGGCATCTTCCCACTGGTGCATGGCGTACGCAGCTTGGCTTTGGCGGAGCATTTGCACGAGACAGGCACCGCAGCGCGCATCGATGCCTTGGTGGCGCGAAACGTCATCACATCTGCGCTCGGCGCAGACCTCACGCAGAGTTTGCATTTCTTGATGGGCTTGAAGCTCAAGGCTGGCGTGACCGAAATGGCAACGCAGCGCGAAGTGTCGGGTTTGGTCAACGTGGGGAAGCTCTCGACGCTAGATCGCGATTTGCTCAAAGACGCATTGAGCGTGGTCAAGCACTTCAAGGGCTTGCTGCGTAGCCGATTCAAACTTGACGCGCTGTGATGAAGTCGCTGATTTCTCCTCTTCAATGGTGGCGCGCGCTCAAGCGTGAGTGGCTGATTTATCACCTAGGTTTGCCGGAGTTTCGTTTCATGTTCGAGGCGCCACCGCCCAATGAGTGGGTGTCGTTGGACTGCGAAACCACGGGGCTGAATGTCAGCTCAGACGAAATTATTTCCATTGGCGCGGTGCGCATTGTGGGCAACAAAATCATGACGAGCGAACGCTTTGAGGTGTTGGTGCGCCCTGAGCGTGGCGTGTCACCTGATAGCGTGCGTATTCACCGTTTACGCGGTCAAGACGTGGCGCAAGGTTTGCCCGCCGATGAGGCCATGAAGCAACTCATGCGCTTCATTGGCAGTCGCCCATTGGTGGGTTACTTTTTAGAGTTTGATGTGGCCATGCTCAACCGCGCCATCTGGCCGCTTTTGGGGCAGGGTTTGCCGCAACCCAAGATCGAGGTTTCGGCGATGTACTACGACCATAAGTTTCGTCAGATGTTGCCGTATGAGCAGCAAACCAACCCGAACATTGATTTGCGTTTTGCCACCTTGATGTCGGATTTGGATTTGCCGGTGCGTGAGGCGCACGACGCGTTGAACGATGCGGTGATGGCTGCGATGGCGTTCATTAAGTTGCGTCAGTTGCGGGGTTCTTGAGTTTTTAACTTCCCTTCTTTGGCTTGCGAGGTGAGGTAGGCGAACACGGCTTACATCGCTGCGCGACGAATGGCGCCGTATTCGCCTACCTCACCTCGCTTTCGCTTCGTTGGTTCGTACAAGGCGCTGCGTGACTGTTATTGGCACGAGTACTGACGAATGGGAAGGCTGCTACTTCGCGGCGCACAAAGCCCACCGAAACACAAAGTGTGAGGGGCATGCAGATGCGGCGCCATTCGTCGCGAAGCGATGTAAGCCGCGTCTGTATGTCCCTCACACGTATCAGCCAACGCCATCGCCACAAGCGCCAACCAACCACCCACAACCAAAAAGAGCAGGCATAAAAAAACCGAGCACGCATGCTCGGTTTTCGTAAGTACTGAGCCCCGAAGGACTCAGCGTCAGAGGTCTTAGTGACCTGATGCGCCAGAAGCACCGAAACCAGTTTCCGAACGCACTTGTTGTGCGGCGAAAGAGGCGCGCTCTTTCTTGGCTTGTTCGCTGTTGTCCAAGATCGAGAACAACCAGATGCCCACGAAGCCAATGGTCATCGAGAACAAGGCGGGAGAAGCATAAGGGAACCAGGCTGAACCTTTGGGGTTGCCCAGTGTGGCTTCCCACACAGAGGGTGACACCACGGTTAACGCCACAGAGGAGATCAGGCCCAAGAAGCCACCGATGACGGCGCCTTTGGTCGTGCAATCTTTCCACAACACAGACATGAACAACACAGGGAAGTTAGC
>CANFZT010000020.1 GCA_947451565.1 Comamonadaceae bacterium
ATGGCAATGCGCGCTTGCAAGCGACGCACGAGGGCCGAGAGGCCAAAACAAATCACGAAATACACCAAGGCGGCCAAGATGTAGACCTCTTCCACGCGGCCATAAATCTTGCCTGCGGTGACAAAGCCTTTGAGTAAGTCATACGCACCAATGGCGTAGACCAGCGAGGTGTCTTGGAACAAGATGATGGTTTGCGTGAGCAACACGGGAATCATGTTGCGAAAGGCTTGCGGCAACACAATGAGGCGTATGTTTTGGCCGTAGGTCATGCCCAAAGCTTGACCGGCCATGACCTGACCACGAGGGATGGACTGGATGCCCGCACGCATGATCTCGCTGAAGTACGCCGCTTCAAACGCCACAAAGGTGATGGTGGCCGACAACTCAGCGCCAATGGAGCGGCCAATCAAAAACGGGATCAGCAAGAAGAACCACAAAATCACCATCACCAAGGGGATGGAGCGCATGCCGTTCACATAAATGACGGCGGGTAGTTCTAAGGCTTTGTTGCCCGACAAGCGCATGAGTGCAAGCAGGGTACCAAACACGATGCCGCCGATGGTGGCGATGAGGGTCAGCTCCACGCTAAAGAGCATGCCCTTCAACACAAACTTGTTGAAGATGTCCCATTCGATGAACGAAAAATCGAGTGCGCTCATGTTCAGTGCCCCCCGCCGACATTGCCCGCGACCACGAGGCCAGGGATTTGCATGCGGCGCTCGACGAAGGCCATCACACGATTCACCGCAAAGGCAGACACGGTGTACAGCGCTGTCACGGCCAAGTACACCTCAATGCCGCGCGAGGTTTCTTCTTGCACTTGCATGGCGTACATGGTGAGCTCGGCAATCGACACCGCAAAGGCCACCGATGAGTTTTTGAGCAAATTCATCGATTCGCTGGTGAGCGGCGGCCAAATGGTGCGAAACGCAATAGGCAACAGCACATAGCGATACGTTTGCCAAGTGGTAAAGCCCATGGCCATGGCTGCGTAACGCTGACCGCGAGGCATGGCTTGAATACCGGCGCGCAGCATCTCCGCCACGCGTGAGGAGGTGAAGAAGCCTAGGCCCAACACCACCAACACAAACCCCGGCACTTGTTGCATGGCCGGAAAAATCTTCGGCAATACAAAGTACCAGAGAAAAATTTGGACCAACACGGGAATGTTGCGAAACAGCTCCACCCACGCGTTGGCGAATCTCGCTAACCAAACATTCAAACGTGTGTCTTGGGGCAAGGTGCGCAGAACACCCATCAGGCAGCCCGACACCATGGCCACGACCCAGGCACTGCCCGCGACTGAAAGCGTCCAGCCCCAGGCATCAAACATCCACTCGAGGTAGGTTCTTCCCCCACCGTCGTCCTGAAGAAAAACCTGCCAATCGAGTGTCATGTATGTCGTGCGTTTTAAGGTTTTCTGAAATTACTTCTTGGCGTAGGCTTCGACAGGCTTATCGTTCAAGTTTTTCCAAGCGTCCTTGTTCGCATCGCTGGCAGGCATGCCGAGCTTGATGTTCTTGGGAGGGATAGCTTGCACGAACCACTTGTCGTAAAGCTTGGCGAGTTCGCCAGACTTGGCCAAACCAGCAATGGTCTCGTCAGCCAATTTCTTGAAAGCTGGGTCGTCCTTGCGGAACATGATGGCGATGGGTTCGACGTTCAACACTTCGCCCACGATTTTGAAGTCAGCAGGGGCTTTGGAGTTGGCGATGTTGCCCGCCAAGATTTGGCCGTCCATCACAAACGCATCAGCGCGGCCAGATTCGAGTAACAAGAAGCTGTCTGCGTGGTCTTTGCCGAACACTTCTTTGAAGTCCACGCCCGTGGCGCGTTCGTTCTTGCGCAACAGTTGCACAGAGGTGGTGCCGGTGGTGGTCGCCACGTTCTTGCCGTTCAACTGAGCGATCGTGGTGATACCCGAGTTGGCACGCACCGCAATGCGCACTTCTTCCACGTAAGTGGTGAAGGCAAAGGCCACTTGTTTCTGGCGGGCTTCGTTGTTGGTGGTGGAGCCGCACTCGATGTCGACTGTGCCGTTCTCGACCAAAGGGATGCGGTTTTGTGAAGTCACAGGGGTGTAATTCACGGTCAGCTTTTTGCCCACTGTTTTTTCAACGTTGGCGATGATGCGTTGGCAAATTTCAACGTGGTAGCCCACATACTTGCCGTCACCCAAGGTGTAAGACAAAGCGCCCGAAGAATCGCGCACACCCATGGTGATTGAGCCCGCAGCTTTGACTTTGGCGAGGGTGTCATTGGCTTGCGCAAACGCGCTGCCTGCCAACAGGGCCGTCACAGCGAGGGTGAGGAAATGCTTTTTCATGTGAAGCTCCAGAGTAAGTGGTCGTTTGGAATTTCACATTCTAGAGACAGTTCCCACTCGGGAAAGTCCTAGGCAGAAACAGACAAGTTTAAGTTTTTAGCCCCTTTTTAGGGCCTTGCGTTTCCACATTTCCCAAGGCCGGTCGAGGTGTCTGTCATTCATATCGGAGGTCGCTTTGGCTTCTGCGTCTGTGAGGAAAGTGATTTCACCGAAACGCGAGGCTTCACTTTGCAGGCGGGCGTTGCTCTCGGTATAGATGGCACGAAACACAGCTTGTTGGATGGCGTTACCCACGGTCACACTGCCGTGCCCACGCATGAGTGCCACATTGGATTGACCGAGCACTGCGGCCAAAGACTCACCCAAGGCTTGGTTGCTGATCAACAAGTCGGAGTTCTCACCTGCGCTGTGACGAATTTCATAAACGGGTGTCAACGCACCTAAAAAGCCACTCATGTGGCAAATAGGGCGCAAGCGCGCACCCGTGACGCCAAACGGAATAACTGCTGGTGAATGGCTGTGGACGATCGACATCACATCAGGGCGCGCTTTGTAGATGGCGCTGTGGATGAAACGCTCCACATAGGTGCGGCGACCTTGGGCGTCATGCACGTTGCCGTCCAAGTCCACCTCGACGATGTCCTCCACCTCCACCAGTGCAGGCGCCATGCTGCGTGCGATGAAGAAGCGCTCAGGATTTTGTGGGTTGCGTGCGCTGATGTGGCCAAAGCCATCCAGCACGCCTTCGTTGACCAAGATGTGGTTGGCGAGGGCGAGGTCTGCTAAAAGTTGTGTTGTCATGGTGTTCTCGTTATTCTGCTTTGATGCCTGCATAAGCCGCCACGCGAGCCCAGCGCACCAACTCGGCGCGCATGAAATCTGTGCCATCTTCAGACGTGGTGAAAAAAGGCTCGAAGCCTAGCTTTTCAAACTTGGCTTTCATCTCAGGTGTTTTGCCTACCTGCACAAATGCCGCGTTGAGCTTTCTCACAATTGCGGGCGGTGTGCCAGCAGGTGCATAGACCGCAAACCAATTGGCTAAGTCCACGCCCTTGTAACCACCTTCTGCCAGCGAAGGCACTTGTGGCAAATTGGGGTTACGTTGGGAAGCAGCCATGGTCAGCGCACGAATGCGCCCTTGCTGAATGTAGGGCAAGGCATTTTGAACTGGGCTAAACATATAGGCGAGTTGCCCACCGACCAAATCGGTCATCGCTTGTGATTGACCTTTGTAGGGAATGTGATTGGTCTTGGTCCCTGCCAGTTGATTAAAAAATTCAGCATGCAAATGCTGCGGGCTACCCATGCCAGCAGAGCCATAGTTCAACTCACCCGGACTGGCTTTGGCCAAGTCCACAAACTCACGCAAATTGGTCGCTTTTACAGAGGGGTGGACCACCAAAACCGAACCGGTTTGCCCCACCAAGGTGACGGTTTGTAGGTCTTTGAGCAAGTCATAAGGTAACTTGCGGTACACCGCCACGTTGGTCGCGATGGTTCCGGGTGAAACCAGCAGCGTGTAACCATCGGGCTTGGCCTTGGCCACCATTTCTACGCCGATATTGCCACCTGCGCCCAAGCGATTTTCAATCACCACCGGTTGACCTAACACCTCGCTGACCTTTTGTCCTAAGGTTCGCGCCAGTAAATCTGTGCCCCCGCCAGCGGCAACGGGCACGATGATTTGAATCGGCTTGTTAGGAAAGTTTTGCGCAAAGCTTGGACTGACGGTACTGAGCAAACTCAATACACCGACAAACACCCATTGGAAAATATTCTTCATGTCGGTTCCTTGTTTAGAGGTTTAAATTTTGAAAGCTTCGAGCGATTCTGGCGCAAACAACTCGGCCACATCCAATTGGCGAGGAGACAAACCTTGCTCATGGTGGTAGCGTGTGAATGTCTCTAGTGTTTTTCGATTTTTTTCTAAACCGTAAGACCACCAATCGTCGCCAAACTCACGGCGTGCATCTTCCACATGCGCAGTCAACCAAGGCAACATCGCTTTGAGCGCCGCAGTTTCATACAAGTCTTCATACGTGCGGCGCTGTGCTTCGATAAAGGCTTTGGTCAACGACTGCGCAATCCAACGATTGGCTTCATACACCTCGCGGCGAATGACTACTGTGTGCATGATAGGAAAGATGCCCGTTTCGCGGTAATAAGCACGCTCGACGTCCACATAATTTTCAAACAAGCGCTTGACCTTGCCATCGCCTTTTAGAAAAGAAGATGGCATGCGCGCGGTGTACAGCGCATCCAGCTCACCCTCGTGCAACATTTGCGATAAGGTTTGCGTGGGGCCAATGGGATTGACTTGAATATTTGGCGGCAATTGCAATTTCATTTTTTCAATGCGCCCCGCCTCTTCCTCGCCACCAAACAAATACGGCTGCGCATCCACGGGTACACCGTAGTGATCAGACAAGATGCCACGGATCCAAACAGGCGCCGTCATTTGGTATTCAGGGCTGGCGATGCGCTTGCCAATCAAGTCTTTCGGTTCTCTGATGCCACTGTTTGCATTGACATAAATGCACGAGTGGCGAAAAAAACGCGAAGGGAAAATTGGCAAGGCCACAAACGGACGCTCGGGCTTTGACAGCGTCACGCAATAGGACGACAGTGACATTTCAGCCACGTCAAATTCTTGAAAACGCGCCATGCGAAAGAAGGTTTCCTCCACAGGCAAGTTCAAGTAGTTCAGGTCAATGCCATCGACAGGTACCGTGCCATCCATCAAGGCGCGCGTACGGTCATAGTTCCAGCATGCAAAGCTCAGTTTCAATCGACTCACACATTACTCCTGTTGTTTGATGCCAGCGCTATGGACAGCTTTGCCCAAGCGTTCGTTTTCATCCACGATGGCACGGCCATACTCACTCGCACTACCGCCAATGGCTTCGATGCCGGCGTTACTTAAAATTTGGATGGTCTCTGGCTGTTTCGCCACAGCCGTCATTTCAGCACTGATGCGGTCTATCGCGGCTTGTGGTGTTCCGGTCGAGGCCAACACGCCAACGATAGGGGCAAAGTCAAAACCGGGAATCACCTCGGCCAGCGTCGGCACGTTTGGCTCTTGGCTGGAGCGCTTGCCTGCGTTATTGCCAATCAAACGCACCTGACCTGCTTTAACGAAACCAGACAGTGACGGCAGTGCAGAGAACAACATATCCACTTGACCGCCAATTAACGCGGGCACCGATTGGCCTGTGCCTTTGAATGGGATGTGTGTGATATCCAAAGACAAAGACGCTTTGAACGCCTCCATGCTCAAGTGATGCGTGCTGCCGATGCCCGAAGACCCATAAGTCAACATGCCGGGTTTGCTCTTGGCCAAGGCGATTAACTCACGCAGGTTGTTGGCGGGAATTTTGGGATGCACAGCGAGATACAAAGGTGCGCGTGCAGCCAGTGAGACGGGTACAAAGTCACGCTTGTAGTCATAGCTGATCGTTTTGTAGAGCGCAGGGTTGATGGAAAACATGGAACCATCGGTGACCAAAAAGGTATAGCCATCTTTCGGCGATGACGCCATCGCTTGTGCAGCAACAACCCCATTGGCCCCGGGTTTGTTATCCACGACCACCGGTTGCCCCAAACGTTCACCTAAGCGTTGCGCATAAATACGCGCCACAGTATCAGGCAAACCGCCAGCCGAATACGGCACGATGAATTTGATGGAACGGTTGGGGTAACCCTGAGCTAAAGCGCTCGATGCAGCGCCAGTTGCCGCGACGGCGAATGCCACAGATTGCAGCAAACGGCGACGTTGAATAAGGATAGATTTCATGGTTAGTCTCCTGATTATTCTTTACTTAAATGGGTTCGGCGTTGTAGTCACGCCAATCCACCTCTTTGGGAATCACGGCTTGATAGGAGCACATCGAGCTGGGGATGCGCAGCGGGCCAACCCCAATAGGAGGCTCACCTTTGATGAAGCTTTGAACGGCATCCACCATCTGACGGCGGAATTCCACGATGGCCAAATCACTTGCCCCCAAGCGGTCATGGGTGCGATCTGCAATAGGTCCCATGGTCACCCACATGGCCATGTCTTGGTTAGGGATACCAGGAATTCCGGTGAAATTACCCGCCTTCATGGCTTGACGGTCTTGCATGAAATCATTCTCGACTGTGCGTACAGGATTGAACTTCGCATCTACATCGACGCCGACTTGAGCACTCAAGAACTGCCGCCATGTCGCGGTTTCTGGCGTCGTCGCAGGGTCGCCCCATGCAATGAAGTGAAATGCGGTGTGTGTGTCGTCAATGGCGGTGTTGATGTTGGCCACGTTATAGAGGTTATTGGGGGGGATCAAGGCCGACGCAGGTGCCACAAACACCGTCGAGCGCACATAGTCGTGGGTGGCAGCATTGTGAATAGGGCGGCGAATGGCGGCATAGCGGAAGCCATAGGCATCACGCTGGGTTTGCATACGCGGCGCCTTGTCGGTCGAAGGGCGCAACCAATTTTTGTCCGTCGCCTTGGCACCGTCCACACGGGCTGGCACCATGTCTGACGAATGCAAGCTAGAGCTGTGCGCCGAGTCAATTTGACCCTCCAAAATTTGCGCCCAGTTGCAAGGAATGATGATTTTGGCAATCGACACACGCACATCTTCTGTCGGCGCCCAAGGCGGTGGTGTGAATTCAGTCATGGTGTCAGCAGGCCCCATATAGGCCCACACAAAACCTCCCCACTCTTTGGTGGGATAGGCCGTGTGCTTGACTTTGCCAGCCATGCCACTGGCCACAGGTTCTGAACTCATCTCAATCACATTGCCAGCGACGTCCATCTTCCAGCCGTGATAGAGACAACGCAAACCACAGTTTTCGTTGCGGCCATAGACCAACGATGCTCGACGATGCGGACAGTACTCGTCCATCACGCCCACGCGGCCCTCGGTGTCACGAAAGACCACCAAATCTTCGCCCAGCACGCGCGCACGGATGGGTTGACCGTCAGGCTCACTCACCTCTTCCAATAAACAAATGGCTTGCCAATGACGACGCATCAGCTGGCCCATCGGGGCCTTGCCTTCTACGCGACACAACAAATCGTTTTCTTCCGGCGTCAGCATAAATTTCCTTTTTTGGGCTTGCAAAAAATAGTTAGTTGACTAAGATTATTTGAATTCTTGATCTATGTCAACTCAACCCCTGTCACACAAAGCACAACTGTTTTATGAGCGAACACTTCACCCCTCTGCGCGTCACACGCAAACAACGGCTAACCACAGACATCACCTTGTTTGAACTTGCGCACCCACAAGGACAAGCTTTACCTGCATTCACACCTGGCGCGCACATCACCGTACAAACACCCGCTGGCGTGCGTCGCAGCTATTCTTTGTGCAGCGATCCAGAGCACACCGCAACGTGGCAAATTGCCGTCAAGCGAGATGCCAAAGGTCGAGGCGGTTCACAAAGCATGGTGGACGATGTGCATGAAAGCGACTTGCTTCCTACATTGCCTTGGGTGAATTTATTTGAATTGAACGAGGCGGCACCTTCCTACATTTTTGTAGCAGGTGGCATTGGCATCACACCCATCCTGTCGATGATTCGGCACTTGACCCACCAAGGCCGCACCGATTTCAAGCTTTACTACTGCACACGAGACGCAGAAGGCACCGCGTTCAAGGATGAATTGAATACCCCTGAGTTCGCAGACTTTGTGAGGCTACACCACGACCACGGCGACCCTTCGCAAGCCCTCGACCTGTGGCCCATCTTCGAGCGCCCCACCACTGCCCATGTGTATTGCTGCGGTCCACAAGGTCTCATGGACAGCGTGCGCGACATGACAGGACACTGGCCCACCGAGCGCATCCATTTTGAAAGTTTTGGTGCAGCACAAACGGGGTTTGCAGACAACCTAGCGTTTGATGTGGTGCTGCAAAAATCTGGTACGCGTATCTCCGTGCCTGCCCATCAAAGTATTTTGGAGGCTCTGCGCGCCTGCGGTCATGCGGTGTCAAGCTCTTGCGAAAGTGGTACATGCGGCTCTTGCCGCACAGAACTGATCTCTGGAGAGGCAGAGCATCGCGACTTGGTACTTCGCCCCGACGAGCAGGCACATCAAATCATGGTGTGCGTTTCGCGTGCCAAATCATCAGAGCTGGTGCTCGACTTATGACCACGTCCAGACTTCGATTGGGTGTCGCGGGTTTGGGGCGCGCATTCACCTTGATGCTTCCTACTTTAGCCAACGATCCACGTATTCAGTTGGTCGCCGCCACAGACCCGCAGCCTCTGGCTTGTGCGCAGTTTGAACGTGACTTTGGGGCCCTCTGCGATCCCAACTTCGAAGCCTTGTGCACCAATCCTCAAGTGCAGGCCATCTACATTGCCACACCCCACCAACTGCATGCCGCACAAGTAGAAATGGCTGCGGCTTATGGCAAACATGTGATGGTGGAAAAACCCATGGCACTCACGCTGGATGAATGCACGCGGATGATTGAAGCGACCACCCGTGCGGGCGTGGTGTTGATGGTGGGACACAGCCACAGCTTCAATGCCCCCATTTTGAAAGCGCACCAACTCATTCAAAGCGGTGAATTCGGACCCGTGCGCATGATTCACGCCCTGAATTACACCGATTTCTTGTACCGCCCGCGGCGACCTGAAGAGTTAGACACGCAAGCCGGTGGGGGGGTGATATTTAGCCAAGCCGCGCATCAAATTGACATCGTACGTTTGCTAGGCGGCGGGTTGGTCAACCGCGTTATGGCACATACCGGCACATGGGACAGCACACGCCCGACCGAAGGGGCCTACAGCGCATTGCTGGGGTTTGCAGGGGGCGCGTTTGCCAGTTTGAGTTACAACGGCTACGGCCATTTCGACAGCGACCGCTGGATGGACGGCATTGGTGAGCTGGGCCAACCCAAGAACTGGGCCGATCACGGGAATGCTCGCAAGCGTTTGGTAAATGCCAACACAGCGAGTGAAGAAGCGCAGCTCAAAGCGGCACGCAACTATGGCGCCCCGCAATGGTCAGGCAATACAGCCTTGCCTCCTCACGCGCAACACCAACACTTTGGTCCGATCATCGTCAGTTGTGATCGGGCAGATTTAAGGCCAACACCACAGGGGGTCTGGATAGACGGTGATTTCGACGTCAAACTCGATGCGTTAGCGCCCCCCCATTTGCCACGCAGCGAAGTGATGGACGAGTTTTACAACGCTGTGCAGCACGGCAAGCCTGTGCTGCACAGCGGCGCATGGGCGCGTGCCACGACGGAGGTTAGCTTGGCTATTTTGGCGTCTGCGCAAGGCGATCAAATTTGCACACCCACCTACCAAGTTCGACCTGAGTATTGAATGAAAAAAATTAAACCTGATGAAACGCGCAATATCTTGCGCCATTGGCAAGAAGCGGTTCCCAACGACCGCTTAGCTCATTTGGTGCGCGATGCAGGACGCGCCTACACGCGCGCCTTGCAGCTGCGCCTTGCCGAATACGGCGTTCCGTTTGGACATTGGACATTTCTACGCATTTTGTGGGAATGCGATGGGCTGACCCAGCGCGAACTCAGTGACCGTGCGGGGGTGATGGAGCCCACCACTTTTGCCGCCATGAAAACCATGGAGGCTTTGGGTTACATCGAACGCCGGCAATTGCCTGAGAACAAAAAAAACATGTACGTGCATCTAACGCCAGCAGGCCGTGCGTTGAAAAAAAAATTAGTCCCACTTGCAGAAGACACCAATCAAGTCAGCATTCAAGGGCTCAGTGCCTCAGACATTCAAACCACGCGCCGTGTGCTGCTCACCATCTTGAGCAATTTGGCTCAGGATGAGCCTTAAAAAAACGAGGCATGCTCGTCGATAATCAAAAATAGTCATTTATTTTTGAACATGCACGCCAACTCTGTCAGCCCCGTCTTTAAAAACACCTGTGGTATCACCCTCGATGAAATCACATTGGTTCGCGGGCGCACAACGGTGTTTGCCGAACTGTCGCTGCAGCTCAAAGAGGCACGCATTGGCTTGATTGGCGACAACGGCGCGGGCAAAAGCAGTTTGTTCCGCCTCATCTGCGGCTTAGACCAGCCGCAACAAGGGCAGGTGGTGTTGCCGCAAGGCGAAAACGCTGTGGGCATGATGTTCCAAAACCCAGACGAGCAAATCATCTTTCCAACGGTGGAAGAGGAATTGGCGCTGAGCTTGCATCGCCTCAAGCTTTCACGCACGCAAACTCAAGTTCGTGTGCGTGACTGGCTCGCGGCTCGTGGCTTGGCACACTGGGCGCCAAGAGCGATCGGCAGCCTGAGCCAAGGCCAGCGGCAACATGTGTGCTGGCTTGCATTGATGATTGCGTCACACACCACCCTTTTGTTAGATGAGCCTTACTCAAGCCTCGATTTACCAGGTCAAGCCTTGTTACATCGAGACATTGCACAAGCGCAGCAACAAATCATGGTGTCCACACACGTACTCGATCATGTGCGTCACTTTGAGCGTGTCATTTGGCTAGACCAAGGCCAAGTTCGTCTCGATGGTCCAGGTATGGAGATCTGTGCCGCCTACGAAACCGATGTAGCTTTACGAACAGCACAAAGTCTATGAAAAGCCTGTACAGCGAACAACCCACATGGCTGCATGCTGTGCCCGCTTATGCGAAGTTAGCGGCTTTAGCTTTGCTTGGCCCGGGCTTGTTTTTTACAGATCAACTGATCGCGCTCAGCGTGAGTGGTTTGGTGTGCATGGGCATCTTCGCTTCTTTGGGGCGCGTCACCGCCAAAGCGAAGCCTTTGCTGATGGGCTTGGGGCTTGCTTGTGTGTTAATTGCCGCGTTTCACTTGTGGATGCAACATCCCGTCTTGGCTGCTATTACCGTACTGCGTTTGGTCAGCACCACATTGATGGGGATTGCCCTCACACTGACCACGCGCTACAGCGATTTGCTGCATGTGTTCGAGCGGGTTCTATCGCCTCTGAACAGCTTGGGGGTTTCTTCTGAACGCCTCGCGTTGCAATTGGCACTGATGCTGCGATTTACCGAGCACTTTTTCATTCTCTGGCGTCGTTTAGATGAGGCCCACCGCTTGCGTACAGGCAAGGCTGGCGGTTTTAAAATACTCGCGCCGCTCACCATTCAAATGCTGGTGTCAGCCCGCCATGTGGCGGACACCTTGCATGTACGCCTTCGCCGTTGATTCGATGGTCATCCATTCCATATGAACACCTCTTCTTTATCTGTCGCTTTGGTTTCGTTGTTTGCAGCCTTGATTGCTGTTTTCGGCCTGATTCCTAAAATTGATTTGCCTTTGGGCGTGCCGATTACTTTGCAAACCCTGGGCGTGATGCTCGCGGGTTGCTTGCTTGGCCCTAAACGGGCGTTGCAAGCCTTGCTACTTTTTTTAGCCGCGGTGGCGTTGGGTTTGCCTTTGCTTTCTGGCGGGCGGGGCGGTTTGGGAGTGTTCTTTTCTCCAGCGAGTGGCTACCTCATGGGTTGGCCTGTAGGCGCTTTCGTGACCGGCTGGGTCATGACCTTGTTGCCAACACATGCACCACGCAACGCAGCCATCAGTGCCTTTGTTGCGTCTGCATTCGGTGGCTTGTTAGTGGTGCATGTGTTTGGCGTGGTGGGCTTGGTCAACATCGCCAACCTGTCTTGGGAACAAGCCATCATGGGGACCTTGGTATTTGTGCCAGGTGATTTGATCAAGTGCGCTTTGTGCGCGACCGTGGTTCACACCGTGGCGCGTGGCTTGCCAGATTGGCGCTTGGGTGGCTGACACCTTGGTGCATGCCCCTCTGGCGCGCTGGGCTCAAACCCGCGCACAGGTGGTGGCAATAGACGATGGTCAGACGGCACTGACTTTTGCGCAGCTCTATGCGCAAGTTCAGCACCAAGCGGATGAACTCAAGTGCAAACAAGCACCTGAGACGGTGTTTGTTGATGATCAGCTCAGCACCATGGCACAAATGGTGTCATTCCTAGCCATCATCATCAGCGGCCGATGTGCGGCGGTCAGTGACCCAGATTGGCCAAGTGCGGTGCGCCAAAGCGTGCAAAGTAACTTCTCCACGGCGGGATCGACGCCACCAGAGCCCACCCCTACAAGCCCTTTCTATATTGGCTTCACCTCTGGCAGCACTGGCACTCCTAAAGGCTTTCGCCGTCACCACCGCTCATGGACCGAAAGCTTGCGCGTTTGCATCGAAACATTTGGTCACGATGCGGCCAGTGCTGTGTTGGCGCCAGGACGGTTTTCACACTCGTTGTTTTTGTTCGGCATGGTGCTTGGCATATGGAGTGGCGCTGGCGTGGTGGTGCAAGAGCGCTTTTCAGCATCACGCATGATGGAGACCTTAAAGCAAGGTCGTACGCCCTGCTTGGTGGCTGTGCCCAGCCAATTGCTGCTCATGCTCGATCTCGCAGCACGCCGCAACATGCCACCGATCGAAGGCGTGCGCCTCGTTTTAATCAGTGGCGCGCGTTGGATGCGTGACCGCACAGCAGAGCTTCAAGCGCTCCTTCCCAACGCACGGATTGTTGAGTTTTATGGGGCCTCTGAAACCAGCTTCATGGCGTGGATGGATGCAGATGCATCTGCCCCGCCTCATGCCGTTGGCAAACCCTTTTCGAACGTCGAGATCGACATCCGCCATCCACAAGAACCGCTGGGTACTGGGCAAATTTTTGTTCGCAGCCCCATGTTGTTCATGGACTACGTGGGCTCACAAACTGACCCAACAGCGGCCGTGCGAGACGGTGACTGGCTGTCTGTGCGCGACATGGGCTACTTTGATGCACATGGGTTTTTATGCCTTGTCGGTCGAGAAAATCGCATGATCGTCACGCAGGGCAAAAACTTATTTCCAGAAGAGCTTGAAGCAGCACTGATGGCTTGCCCTGGCATTGCGCAAGCGTCTGTGCATGGAATTGCTGATCCCATTCGTGGTCAGCAAGTGGTGGCGGTGATACAGATGAACACCACCGAACCTTGGATCACAGCGCAACAGCTCTCAGCGGTGTGTCGCACGCAATTAGAAAGCTACAAAGTACCGAAACGATTTTTTGTGTGTACCGATTGGCCACTGACCGTCAGCGGTAAAACGGACCATACCGCACTTGCAAAGGCATTGCCATGTCTACCACCGCTCCTTTAATTGCAGCATGGGCTCGCAGTGCCGTCGTGGCGCGTGATGGCGCATTCAAAGCCTTGCACGCACACGACATGGGCGCCCCCGTGGTGCAAGCCTTGTTGGAACGTGCAGGCATGGCAGCCTCGCATGTCGATGCGGTTGTCGTGGGTAACGCTTTAGGCGCCGGTGGTAACCCTGCACGCATGTTGGCATTGCATGCCGGGCTACCAGAGGTGTGCGCTGCACTGACGGTCGATACCCAATGTTGTGCAGGTTTAGATGCAGTTTCTGTCGGCGTTGCCCTGATTGCCTCGGGCCAAGCAGAGGTTGTCATTGCCGGCGGCGTGGAGGCGTGGAGCCGTTCACCCATTCGCAAACATAGACCGAGTCATAAAAACGAAGTTGCCATGCCTTATGAGCGACCGGCTTTTGCCCCCACGCCAGACAAAGACCCAGACATGCTGCTGTCTGCTGCTCGCTACGCGGCACAAAACGGCTACACGCGTGCGCAGCAAGAGGCCTACGCCATACAAAGCCATGCGCATGCCGTGGCTCATGCCGCTCGCATGGCCAAAGAAATTGTGCCTGTGGCGGGCGTGACACACGACACATATCCCAGACACATCGACAGCCATCGTGCGGCGCGTATGCCTGTTGTGGCACGCTCAGATATACCCACCCCTGACAGCAGCGAAGCATGTGCCTTGAGCGCCCTCACGATTGCAGCGCAAGCCGATGGCGCCGCATTTGTGTTACTGCTCAGTCCAAATGCGGCAAGTCGGTTGAACGTCCTCAGTCAGGCCACTTGGGTATCGAATGCCTCGGTGGGAGGGGCACCTGAATTTCCACTGCTGGCGGCAGAGCTTGCGGCGCGTGAGGCCTTGAAACGGGCCGACATCGCCCACGCCCATCAAATGCAATTTGTTGAATTACACGATGCCTTTGCCGTGCAAGGCTTGAGTTTTGCTGAGCGCTTAGGTCTTGCGCCTGAATGCTTGAATCCACTGGGCGGGGGGCTGGCCAGAGGCCACCCCATCGGCGCATCTGCCGCCATTGCCTTGGTGCGCTTATTGGCCAACTTAGACCACCACAACACCTCAGGCGCGCATGGCTTGGCTGCAGTGGCAGGCGCGGGAGGCCTTGGAGCAGCAGCGGTTGTGCGCTGGCTGTGAGTCGTGCGCGTCGATCAGCCCATCACTTTGAAATAGTCATCCAATTCGCAGCGCGTGGTTTGCGTTTGGTTCACCGGGGCTTCTGGGTCCGCATAACCCAAGGCCACGCCACACACAATGTGTGATGCAGCATCTAGCCCCAAGTGCTGACGAATCAAACTGGGGTAAGACGCCAGAGCGCCAATAGCGCATGTTGCCAACCCTTTGGCTTGCGCGGCCAACATCAAGCCATACAGCGCCATACCAAGGTCCATGTAACCCCCGCTGCCAAACCCGTGCGTCATGGTCACCACCAGTGCCACAGGTGCATCAAAGAAACGGAAATTGCGCTCAAACTGCGCATCTCGCCCAGCACGATCGTCGCGTGCCACATTCAATGCACCATACAAGGCTTGCGCAGACGCGACTTGGCGACGACGAAGCATCATGGGCATCGGGTTAGGAAAGTAGTCGTAGTCTTCGGTCTCTTGATGCCCGGCACGCCATGCATTGACCAAATCATGACTAAGCTGCTGCCTCACAGCCCCTTGGATCGCTATGAACGCGCCGGGCTGCAGATTGGCACCACTGGGGGCCAGCCGAGCCAACACCAGCACCTCGCGCAATAACGCAGCGGGCACAGGCGTAGAAAGATAGGCACGCACAGAGCGGCGCTCATGGGCTAATGAAGAAAAAATATCAGGCATGTTCACGTCAAAAATTATCGACGCAATTCGTTTAGGTATAAAGAAACCCCCTCACTCTTTCAAGTGAGGGGGTCTGAGGCTTTTCAAGCTTTCACTGACAAAGTCAGTGCGAGTCGCTTAGAAGCGGTAACCAATGCCCACGCCTACCAAGGTTGGGTCGAGCTTGAGCGTACCCGCTTTAGCGCCTGTCGCAGCGACGTAAACATCCGATTGAATTTGAACTTTCTTGATGTCGAAGTTCAAAGAAACTTGCTTGGTCAACGGTACGTCAACGCCGGCTTGCAAGGCAAAACCGTAGCTGTGGTTATCTAAGCTGAAGACACCGCCAGCCAAATTCACATTTGTGATTTTGGTGAAGTTCACACCTGCGCCCACATAAGGCTTGTAGCCATTGAAGTCAGTGAAATGGTATTGCACGGTCAATGTGGGAGGCAGAGCCTTGAATGTGCCCACATCGCCGCCAGCAGAAACAACGTGCATTTGCTGTGGAACTGTCAAAATCAACTCAGCTGCAATGTTTTTGTTGAAGAAGTACGAAACATCCACTTCTGGAATCGTCTTGTTGGACACACCCAAGCCTGTGACAGGCGTTGAGTTCTCATTGGTCATATGCATATTCACAGCACGCGCACGCACCAACCAAGGGCCTTCTTGCGCAGCCACTTGACCAGCAACCAACATACCAACAGCAGCGGCGATGAGAATTTTTTTCATGATGTTTTCCTTAGCTTTACTCGGGTCTATTCCCGTGCTGCTAATTTCACTGCGAATCGAAACAACACATATTGATGCGCATCAACTACACGCCCGCAAATGCTTGACCTAGATCAAGGAGAATTCAGCCGCATGAAAAAACCCCACCACTCTGACGAGTGATGGGGTTTTAGACTTTTAAATCTCTAACTGGCTAAGCCAGCATGAAGATTAGAAGTTGTGGATCATGCCCAATGCAAACATTTTCACATCTGCGCCAGCACCAACGGCTGCAGCAGAAGTGTAGTTACCACCGCTCATGTTGTAAGCAGCTGCAGAGCTGTTGTTGATTTGATGGTAAGCCGTGTAAACGTGGGTACGCTTAGAGAATGCCTTGGTCAAACCCAAAGAGTAGGCAGTTGCGCCAGAATCAGCGATTTCGCCAGCGCTTGTACCTGTCAGGTTGTTAGCCTTGCCCCACTGAGCGTGAGCCAACCAGTTACCGCCCAAGTCATGCTTGACCACGATACCGTAGCCAGAGTCTTTAGCTGAGCCTGTTGTGCCAGAGAAACCAGCGCCTGTGTTGTCAGTACGCTTCTTGCTCCAAGTTTGCAAAGAGACCAAGCTTGTGGCGTTGTACTTGTACGCTGCGCCAACTTTGACTGCGCTGCGGTCGAAGCTGCTGCCAGAGGCAACATAAGGAGACTTAGAAGTTTGCTGATCCAACATGAACACCAATTGGCCCATTGTGTAGTTCAACTTCAAACCTGAGTACTTACCGTCAGCGTCTTTGTTAGCGCCAACAGCTTCACCAGTTGCACCAGGTGCAGTTGCGTATTCACCGCTCACGCCCATGAAGCCTGTATAGACTTCAGAACCAGCGAATGCACCTGTGTCGCCACCAGCAACCAACTTGATCATGTTTTCGCCGCGAACGGTGTAAACACCCACGCCGCCGTTTTGCAAGTTAGTGAAAGAGTCAGAACCCAAGTAAGTAGAACCCACTTCGTTCAAAGCGCCTTGTGTCCACCACACGTTTTGGCGACCCAAACGAACTTCAGCGGTGTTGTTACCGAAGTAAGCACGGCCTTCGCGTGAGCAGAATTGTGATGTGTTTGCATTGACTGTACCGGCTTGACCAGTGTTAGAACCGTTGTCAACGTTGATACCAGTTTCGCAGTACACGCCGGCCTTCAAGCCACCGCCCAAGTCTTCGTTGGCAGCGAAAGTGATGCGTGATGCTGAGTCAGCAACGCGAACGCGACGCTTGAAATCAGCAGCTGAACCAGCTGTAGAGCCAGTAGTTTCGAAAGTAGACACGTCAATGCTGGCGCGGCCAGACAAGGTCACAGAAGATTGTGCGAATGCAGAAATGGCAGACAAAGCAGCCAATGCAACGAGGGTTTTTTTCATTTCAAGGTTCTCCAAGGTTTGAACAGGGGTTCTGAATTTTCCAGAACCAACCTCCGTTTTCGGGAAGTTGGATGTATTGAACCAGACGACCACGCAAACGGCGATGACAAGGTCCAAAAATAGAGGGTAACCGTTGCATTCGTGCAACAAACAAACGCCAAACCACTCGCAAACCCTTGGGGCTAGTGTGCGGTCAACCCATCACGGCATGCGATCGCTTTTTTGTCTTCCACCTTAAACTCGAACCATGGATGCTCTTCTCACCGCCGCCGACAGTGCCTTGCGCACCGTCTTTGCCCGCCACCACGCCAACCGCCCCACACCCATGTGGGCGGCCGAGGTGCCCGCGACAGCCCCGCTGACCGACGCTGAAAAGCGCGAAGCCTCTGCGCTGATGCGCGTGAACCATGTTGGCGAAGTCTGCGCCCAAGCGCTGTACACCGCACAAGCTTTGGCGACCCAAGACAACGCGCTGCGTCAGCACCTGACTGCGGCGTGCATCGAAGAAACAGACCATTTGGCATGGGTCGAGGAGCGCCTACAAGCATTGGGGGGACGCCCCAGCCTACTCAACCCACTTTGGTATGCAGGCGCCTTCAGCATTGGCTATGTAGCAGCCAAGCTAGGCGGAGACCGGATGAGCCTAGGCTTTGTGGTGGAGACCGAGCGTCAAGTTGAGGCGCATTTAGACAGCCACTTGGGCTTGCTACCCACCAATGACGGGGCCAGCCGTGCCATCGTGGCGCAAATGAAGACGGATGAAGCGCAACACGCCAAAGAAGCGCAACTCGCGGGGGCGGCCGAGTTGCCCGCACCTTTCAAAACCATGATGCAACTGGCGGCCAAGGTGATGACCACCGTGGCGCACCGCATCTAAACCTGTGTTTTAGGCTTCCACCAGCTCAAAACTGGTGGTAATTTCTGCTGTTTTACCCAACATGATGCTGGCCGAGCAGTATTTGTCATGGCTCATGGCTATGGCTCGTTCCACGGCGGAGGCGGGAACGCCCTTGCCAGTCAATGTGAAGTGCATGTTGATTTGAGTGAACACCTTCGGGTCTTCGGTGGCGCGCTCGCTGCTGATCTTCACGCTGCAGCCCTGTACGTTGTGGCGGCCACGCTTCAAAATCAGCACAACGTCGTACGCGGTGCAACCGCCTGTGCCGGCGAGCAGCAGTTCCATGGGCCGTGGCGCCAAGTTTTGGCCGCCGTTCTCAGGCTTGGCTGCATCAGGCGCGCCGTCCATGGCCACCACATGGCCGCTGCCAGTTTCTGCAATAAAGCCCATGCCCGAACGGGTGCCAGAGTTACCGGTCCAGCTGACGGTGCATTCCATGTTGTTCTCCAATAAATTAGGCCTCGATTGTCTTCTAAATGTTGCATCGCAACATTTTTTGCATACACTAGAGGCTTGTCTCCTCCACTCTCAAAAGTGGATTCAGCCCCGAGTTGCAAAACTCGGGGTTTTTTTTCGTCTATGCCCATAAGAGACAATCACTCCATGTCTACCCGCCCCCCCAAAGTGCGCGCCCTACAGCCCGCCGATTACCTAAAAAAAATCTTGACCGCCCGTGTGTACGACGTGGCCGTTGAATCTGCGCTGGAGGTGGCTAAAAACCTCAGCAGCCGCATTCACAACACCGTGCTCTTGAAGCGCGAGGACCAACAACCCGTGCACAGCTTCAAGCTGCGTGGCGCGTACAACAAGATGGCGCACCTCACGCCTGAGCAGCTGAAAAAAGGCGTCATTTGCGCCTCTGCCGGTAACCACGCCCAAGGCGTGGCGCTAGGCGCCAAGCGCCTAGGCACCAAGGCCATCATCGTCATGCCCACCACCACGCCTAGCGTGAAGATTGAAGCCGTCAAAGCTTTGGGTGGCGAGGTGGTGCTGGCGGGCGATAGCTACTCTGACGCCTACACACACGCACTGACGCTCGAAAAGAAAAACGGCATGACGTTTGTGCACCCGTTTGATGACCCCGATGTGATTGCCGGCCAAGGCACGATTGCCATGGAAATGCTGCGTCAGCACCAAGGCCCGTTAGATGCCGTGTTCGTCGCCATTGGCGGCGGCGGCTTGATCAGCGGCGTGGCCAACTACATCAAGGCTGTGCGCCCCGAGATCAAAGTGATTGGCGTGCAAATGGACGACTCGTCGGCCATGATGCAGTCGGTGCAAAAAGGCAAACGCGTCACGCTCCATGACGTGGGTTTGTTCTCTGACGGCACGGCAGTGAAGCTGGTGGGCGAGGAGACCTTCCGTGTCTCGAGAAACTTGGTCGACAGCTACATCACGGTGGACACCGATGCGGTGTGTGCCGCCATCAAAGACGTGTTTGTGGACACCCGCAGCATCGTCGAGCCCGCCGGTGCTTTGGCCGTGGCTGCCATCAAACAATATGTGGCCGAACACAAAACCAAGGGCGAAACCTACGCCGCCATTTTGTGCGGTGCGAACATGAATTTCGACCGTTTGCGCTTTGTGGCCGAGCGCGCCGAAGTGGGGGAAGAACGCGAAGCCTTGTTTGCCGTCACCATCCCCGAGCAGCCGGGCAGCCTGCGCCGCTTTTGCGAGCTGATTGGTAAGCTGCCCAGTTTTGGCGGCAGCAAATCACCCCGCAACGTCACCGAGTTCAATTACCGCATGAGCGACCAAGCCAAGGCGCATGTATTTGTGGGTTTAACCACCGGCGTAAAAGGCGAAAGCAGCAAGATTGCCAGCCACTTCACCAAAAGCGGGTTCGATTCGATTGACCTCACGCACGACGAACTGGCCAAAGAACACATCCGCCACATGGTGGGCGGCCATTCGTCATTGGCCCACGAAGAACGCATCTTGCGTTTTGAATTCCCCGAGCGGCCTGGTGCGCTGATGAGGTTCTTGCTAGCCATGCGCCCCGGCTGGAACATCAGCCTGTTCCACTACCGCAACCAAGGCGCAGACTACGGCCGCATCTTGATGGGCTTGCAAGTCCCCAGAACCGACAACAAAGCTTTCACCGCTTTCTTGGAGGGCTTGGGCTATCCCTACGTGGAAGAAACCAAAAACCCCGCGTATCGCTTGTTTTTGCAACGCTGA